>JAJXZI010000154.1 GCA_021780115.1 bacterium
CGTCGATTCGTCGCGCCGTTTCGATCTCGTAGAAGTCATGGCTGTCGAAGAAGGGCTGCGTGTTCTCGGCATAATCGTCGACGCCCATGATTTTCATCTCCGCGCGGCCGTCCTCGTCGACCCAGGTCCGGACCTGCCGAGCCCTCGGAAGAAAGGCATTGCGTTGCCGTGACCAGTCGCGCGGTCCGGCGGGGCCGACAAAGCGGAAGTTCTCGCAAACCACGACGAGCTTGCTGCGCTTCTGGCCGGTCTGTTTGTCGTCCCACTGATCGAGCCGGAGCCGGCCCTCGATGAGCAGCGGGCTGCCCTTCTTCATGTACTTGGCGATGGTTTCGGCGGGTTGCGACCACGCCTCCACGTCCACGAAGGTCACTTCCTCCTTGTTTTCGCCGGTCTCGGTGCGCCAGACGCGGTTGACGGCCAGGCCGATCTTGGCGAGGGCGGTGCCTTTGGGCGTGTAGCGCAACTCCGGGTCGCGCGTCAGGTTGCCCATCAGGATGACTCGGTTGTAGCTGGCCATGACTCACCTCACCTGGCGGGGACCGCCGCCGTCTTGGGCGCGGGCGAATGCGAGAGCAGCACGCGGAAGACATCCTCGTTCAAGGTGAAGCGGCTGCGCACCTGCGCGGCCACGGACGGCTCCGCTTCAAAGATGAAGTTCACGTAGAAGCCGGCGGTGTGCTTTTTGTTGGCGACCCGCGCGAAATTCCGTTTGTCCATCTTTTGCACGGTCTCCAGCTTACAGCCCAGCGACTCCATCTCTTTGCGGATTTTGTCGATGATGTCCTGCACACCCTCGTCTTTGCCCGCAGTGTTCAGTATGAACAGGCCTTCGTATCTTTTCACTTCTTCGTTTCTTCGTTCGTGGAGCCGGCAACGACTCCGTTAAATTGACTCATCGCTTTTCCAATTCCGGCGTCCAGCCAGCAGTCCACCTGGTCGGCCGCCACGTCCAACGCTGCTTCCATCAGCGCCGTCTCCGCCGCGCTGAACCGGCCGAGCACGTGACCGGTGATCTCGCGGCCGCCGTCTTGGCGCCCGATGCCGATCCGCAGCCGCGCAAATTCACGCGTGCCCAGATGCTGCTCGATCGATTCCAGTCCGTGGTGCCCGCCGCTGCTGCCGCGGCCGCGCAGCCGCAATTCGCCCAGCGGTAAATCCGCATCGTCCACCACCACCACCAGCCGGTCCAGTGGCACGCTGTAATAATCCGTCACCGCCCGCACCGCCTCGCCGCTGGCATTCATGAAGGTCTGCGGCTGGCACAACACCACGCGCCGCTCGCCTCGTCGGGCCTTGGCCAGCAAGGCATTAAACTTCTTCGCCGCCGACCACTCCGCCTGCCAGCGGCACGCCAACCGTTGCACCAGCAAGAACCCGGCGTTGTGCCGCGTCCGGGCGTATTCCGCCCCCGGATTGCCCAAGCCCACGATGAGATGCAGGCTCTCCATGCGCGGGAGGAGACCCTGGCTCGGTCGCTTAGCCGAACCGCACGTCGTCAGTCGGCCAGGTTGTCGGCGCAACCGGCACAGCCAAATCCGCACTCCGCAATCCGAAGCCCGAAGCGCGGAACCCGCCGGCCGCCGGCACCTGCGCCCACCGACACATTCCTGCACCGGGCTTCCCGGCATTGCGGCGGGCGATCATTCCAGTGAAAGCGGTGCAGCCAACAACTACTTCTTCTTTCCTGCCGCCTTTTCGGGCTTCTTCTCGCCCGGCTTTTCGGCCGCAGCCTTTTCGCCCGCCTTCGGGGCCGCTTTCTCCGCACCCTTCGCGGCCGCCTTTTCGCCACCCTTCTCGGCCGGCTTGCCCTCGCCTTCTTCGCCCTCTTCCTTCTTTTCCTTGATCATTTCCACGTCACCGGCGGCCGGAGCAGCCTCGGCAGTCGCCGCGACTTCCTCTTCGGCTCGCGGCGCGGCCACCGCAACGACGGAGACGTCTTTGCCGCCCAGAATCTCCACGCCCGGTGGGGGCTTGATCTCGCCAATGTGAATGGCGTGGTTCATCTCCAAATGGCTCACGTCGAGCGTGAGGACTTCCGGTAGATCCTTCGGCAGCGCCCGCACCTTGAGCTTGAACAGGACGTGCTCCAGCACGCCACCACCGGTCTTGACACCGACCGCTTCACCCACGGTTTCGACGGGCACGGAAACCGTCACCTTTTCATCCGCGGCGACTTCGTGGAAATCGACGTGCAGAATAGTGCCGTTGAGCGGGTGGTGCTGCACCTCCTGCACCAATGCCAGCCGCTGCGGCCGGCGGTCGTCGCGAACGGACAAGTCCACCAGCAGGTTCTCGGACACTGAGTGGTGGATCAGGTCTTCCAGCTCTTTGGCGACGACCTCCAGGTTTTCGGGCTGGATCTTACGGCCGTAAATCACGGCCGGGATGCGGCCCGTGGACCGGAGGGTCTTGGCTCCCGCCCGTCGCGTGAGCGTGCGGGGAAACGCGTTCAACGATACAGATTTCATTGTTAAATCGACTTGGGCGGCCGGCGCGCATCCAGCGTCAACTCGTGCGCCCGCCCTTGAACTCGAAGAGCGAATTGACCGAGAGGTTGCTGTTGATCCGCTTGATCGCTTCGCCCAACAACCCTGCCACCGACAGCGTGGTAACCTTCACGCCGGGAATGGCCGGGCGTGAGACAGTATCAGTCGTAATCAGTTCGTCAATCACCGATTTGCGCATTCTTTCGATGCCCACGTCATTGAGGATGGCGTGCGACACGCAGGCCAGGATTTGGCGGGCGCCTTTGCGCTTGATCAGGGCGGCCGCGTTGACGAGCGTGCCGGCGGTCTCGGTCAGATCGTCCACCACCAGGGCGTTCTTGCCCCGGATTTCGCCAATCACCGCCATCGACTCGACCTCGGTGGCGTTCTTGCGCCGTTTGGCCACGATCGCCAGCCCCGCCTCCATGACTTGGGAATACGCGTGGGCCATCTTCAAGCCGCCGACGTCCGGGCTGACCACGACCAAGTCGGTCAAGCCCTTGGCCCGCAAATACTCGTACATCACGGGCGCGGCGTAGAGGTGGTCCACTGGAATGTCAAAAAAACCCTGGATCTGCTGGGCGTGCAGGTCCATCGCCAGGATGCGGTTGGCGCCGGCGGCGACCAGCAGGTTCGCCACCAGCTTGGCCGTGATCGGCACGCGCGGCTGGTCTTTGCGGTCCTGGCGCGCGTAGCCGTAAAACGGCAGGACGGCCGTGATCCGCGAGGCGCTGGCCCGGCGCACGGCGTCAATCATGATGAACAACTCCATCAAGTTGTGGTTCGTCGGTGGGGACGTCGGTTGGACAATGAAGACATCCTCCCCGCGGACGTTTTCCTCGACCTTCACGAACGTCTCGCCATCCGGAAAGGGCCGGATGGAGCATTTGCCGAGCGGGATGCCGATGTACTCGCAAATGGCCCGGGCCAACGGTTCGTTCGCGGTGCCGCTAAAGACTTTCACAAATTCGGTTGTTCAACGCCCAAAACAAAAAGCCACCGGCGAACGGTGGTCAATAAGCGGAGCGCACCTTACCAACTACCCGTTCCGGCGCAAGCCCATTTCGCGCCGACGCGCCGGCTTCTGCCAAGCGAGGCGAGGGGTCGTCCGGCGCCGTTCCCGCCCAACGATAATCCCCAATCCGGCCGTTCAAACCTCAGAACCCGCAGAATGGCATGGAAACGAGAAGCTTACGCCAAATGACATCCTCGTCCTCGGGTGACAACTCAAGGTTCCAGAATTCGTTTTACCCAGCGCCGGAGAAGGCGGTGCTACTCCAGGCAGGCCTTTCCTTTCGCCGCGATAGCCGCGGGGAGCGCTCGGCTTGATCGCCCGGCTACACCGCGGCTTGCGCGACCGCACCCGTGTCCAAGTCCACCACGGTCTCGGCCTTGTAGAGGGTGTTCCGAAAGTCATTTGGCAAAAGTGAGGATTTGTTGGTGAAACCGCGGTTTTCCAGCGCGGCTTATTTTTCAGGCGGCAGGCCCAATTCCAACTGACGCGCATGCAATCCGGCCAGCAGCGACGCTTCCGTCGGTGTGTCCAGCCAGGCCATCGGGCGTAATAACACCGCGCGGTCCCCCCACAGGCTCATCTGCCCCGTCAGCCGCAGGCTGTTGAAAAACATCTGACCCAAGCCCAACTGGTTTTTCTCAAACGACTGCGCCGGTTCGATCCGCGGGCGGACTTGCTGCAACAAGCGTTGTGACACACGGCTCGCCAGCGGCAACAAACCCAACAACGTCTCGTGTCGGGCGGCCGCATAACTGAACGGTCGCGGACAGGCAGAAGCTTCCCCGCAGCACGCACAGAACGCCGCTGTCTCCGGCGCCCGAAACCACTGTTGCCCGCTCTCCGGTTCAAACTCCCACCACTCCAGGCGTTGTCCCTGCGGGCATGCCACCCGGTCGGCGCTCACATACGGCGGCAGCAGTTTCATGTCGGCGCGCAGTTGGGTGACCACCGCCGTTTGCCAGCCCACCCGCGCCGCCTGCTTGCTCTCCGCCGACAGGTAGCCCATGTCCGCCGCCACCAGCCCAGGCCACCAGCCCAATTGTCGGCGCCCCCAACGCAGACTCGGCAGCAGCAAGCCGCCTTCGGCCACGTTGGCGGGCGTGATCCCACTGACCAGCGGCGCGAGCGTCACCGACGGATGCGCCGTGGGCAGCCACAACCGCAACGTGTGTTTCTTGTAGCCGACAAACCAGCGGCTCTGACCCGTCTTGAGTGTGCGCCCGCCCAGCGCCGCATGCGCGGCCGTGTAGTGGCTGGAACTTTTTTTGGAAACCGCTGCACGCCGCCGGCAAATCCGTCGCGTCCATCAGCGCCACCGCCTGCGGTTGCACGCCCGTTCGCCGCAACAGCCGTCCCACCAGATGTTGGTTGATGCGGCGCAGTCCGCTCACGCCCACCGCCTGACGAAACTTCAGGGAGCATCCGGGCGGTGGGCAGTTCGCGACGCCGCCGGGCCAAGCGCCGCCAGACGGCTTGTTCGGGCAGTTGTCTCACCAGGAGATTGAGCGAATGCGTGGAAGTCAAGGCCGCCAACAAATGCGTGCGCCCCAGTTGCGCCGCACTCAAGGTGTGACGCCGACCACCGGTAAGCTCGCGCGGGCAGACCCCGGCGATGAAGTCATCCGGTGCGTAGGGGGCCAACCGTTCGAGCAGGCAACTGGTCCCGACGGGAGGCAAAGTCAAACTCATGCCCGGACTCTCCCTCAAACCGCCATGCAAGACACCCCACTTGTATTGGCGTAGCCCACATCATCTGAACCAGTTGCAAAAACTTTCGGAACACCCTCTTAAAAGCTGTCTTTGTCTTTTCGGGCCGTTGAGGGCGGCGTTCAAGGCGCGATTCGTTCCTGTCATTTCGGTCGTTGATTCGGATGCACTCCTCCCGCTCGGGAGGAGATCCGTTCAGTCACCCATCTGGTTCCAGCGTGTCCCGTCCGGTCCGGGTGTCCGACCGGTCGGCCGCACCCCCGACGTTCGTCGATGCACGGCGCACGCCCTCCTCCCGGCCGGCCGGGAGCCAGAAAACATTCCGTGCCAAACCGGGTTCATTCAGCGGGGCATGACTTGGGGCTCGCGCCGCCTTGCGGCTACGCGTCCAACCTCTCGCAGACTCCCGGCTGGGTCGAATCACCATAAACTTTGCCTTGGGCCACTCCCGCCGCGGCGGGCTGGGGGGGAGACCCGCCGTGCCCATTCCGTTCTTTTGGATCGGGGATCCAGACCCCTTCGCGGGTTCACGAGCGGTCTCCCCGGAATCCCTTTTCTGGGCCGGCCGCAGACACGCGCCGCGTCGTAGGGCACGTCTTGGGCCATCACATGCCAGGCGGCTTTGGCCAGTTTGCAGGCCAGCCCCGTGGAATAATCACCGAACTTTTCGGGAACTCCTTGCTCTACCTTATTCCACGGGGCCAGGGCCTTGGTCGCAACGACCGGATTGGTTTGCTACTTCTTGCGGTCGTAGGAGCGGCGGCATGGTTCGTCGTAGCGGCAGGCCAAATGCGCGGCTTCCACGAACGCCCAGGCCAGATACTGGTTGCCGCATTTTCGGTGGTTCTCGCCCTTCTTCTTGCCATTGCTCTGGCGGAGACTTTTCACGCAGCGGCTGTCGCTGGCGAAGTTCCCGGCGTTGGCGAAGCGTTGGGCATCGCCGGTTTCCAGGGCGATGGTCAGGCCGAGAATCTTGCCGATGCCCGGCAGTTCCAGCAGGCGCTTGATAGGCGGGCCATTTCCCGGCGCCGCTCAGGAAGTGCTGTTCCAGCTTCGTAATCGCTCCGGTGAGGTGGCCCATCAGTTCGATTTCGGTGCCGCTCAAGAGTTGGTCGGCGGGGTCGGTGAAGCGGGCCTGGGCTTGCTCGGGTTTCATCGCCTTGACGCGGGCCAGCGGCACGCGCTGGCCCAGGGTGCGCTCGTTCAGGCTCTTGAAGCTCAAGATCAGCGTGGTGCGCTGGCGCACCAGCAACAACCGGCGGCGCAGCAGGTCGCGCACGGGACGGGTCTGGCGGTCGTAGAGATGGCCGGGGGGGGCAGGAGGTCCAGACGCAGCAGCTCGGCTAGGAAGTAGGCATCCGAGACGTCGTCGTTGTATTTTATCCCACAGAAGGGCTGCATCCGGGCCGGATTGGCCAGGACGACGTGATAGCCCTGATCCTGGAGGCCGTCCACCAGCCAATACTAGTTGAAGGTGGATTCGATGACGATGGTGGCGATGCGGTCCTTGTAGGGGGCGAGCTGTTGCAGGAGGGCGGCCAAGTCGCAGGGGAGCTTTTTGTGGACCTGGCGGCGCTGATGTATCCGCTGGGCGAAGACCTGGCGCTGGACGGCAACCTGTTTTACGGCGACCCGCCGAATCCGAATCCCGGCGGCACGGCCACGCTGCACCTCAAGGCGCTGAATTTGGGCGACCAAGTGGAGACGAATGTGGTGGTGGCATTTTACCGCGACGCGGTGCAAGCGGCGTCGGAGCTGGGCCGCGTGACGCTGACCAACGCGCTGCCGCCGCAAGGGACCAACGACGTGACGTTCGCCTGGCCGGTGCCGGCGACGAACAGGCCGCTGGCGGTGTTCGCGGTGATTGATCCGGACCAGCGTGTGCCCGACGTGTCGCGCTCGAACAACGTCGTCCGGCTGGACCTGGTGAAAGCTGATTTGGGAATCCAATCCATGAGCTGGTCGCGGGTGACGAGCAACCTGCTGGCGGTGACGGTGCGCGTGGGCAACGACGGCGCCATCGACAGCGCGCCGGCGACGCTGTCGCTAACTGAGGACTCAGCAACCGGGACGAATCTGTTTAGCCAAACGGTGGCGGCGCTGGCGCCGGGCGAGTCGGTGGAGGTGAGTTTCGTTTGGAACGTGGCTGACTTGCCGAACCAGTTGAACGTCTTTGCGGTGCTGAGCGGTGGGAGCGTCTCCAACAATTTCAGCGCCGCGAATCTGACCGCCGAGTTGGCGATCAGCCAAGTGACGCCGCCGTGGCTGGGTGATGGCCAGTACCTGCCGGACGGGAGCTTCCAACTGACGGTGTACGGGGATGTGGGCCTGAGCTACACGCTGCAAGCCTCGACGAACCTGGCGGACTGGACGCTGGTGACAACGCTCGTGAACCCCAACGGCACAATGACGGTCGTGGACCCGGCGGCGACGAATTTTTCTTACCGGTTCTATCGGGCGGTGACGCCGT
>JAJXZI010000096.1 GCA_021780115.1 bacterium
TCCTGCCCGCCACACACCATGCTGGCCTTTCCGGCCGCCGGCTTCATGCGCTTTTTCAACAACCACGGCCTGCTGGACGTGCAGGGCCATCCCCAATGGCGCACCGTGGTGGGCGGCAGCCGCAGCTATGTAGGCAAGCTCACTGAAGGTTTCCGCTCGGGCCTGCGCATCGGCCATGGGGTGCGCACCATCCGGCGGGACGACAAGGGCGTAACGGTGGTGGGCCAGGCCGGCACCGCCCAGCGCTTCGATCAGGTGGTCCTGGCCTGCCACGCCGACCAGGCCCTTGCCCTGCTGGAACAGCCTGGCTTCTGGGAGTCCAGCCTGCTCGGCGCCTTCCCCTACCAGCCCAACCGGGTGGTACTGCATTCCGATGCCCGCCTGATGCCGCAAAGGCGCCGCCTGTGGTCTTCCTGGAACTACCTCTCGGGCACCAACGTGGCCGGCGACCGGGCTGTCGCGGTCAGCTACTGGATGAATCGTTTGCAGGGCCTGCCCGAGACACGCCCTTATTTCGTGACGCTCAATCCCTTGAACGAGCCCGATCCGGCTCAGGTCTGGGGGGAATACCACTACGACCACCCGGTGTTCAGCCAGCGCGCCATGCGCGCGCAACCGCTGCTGGGTCGCATCCAGGGCCAGCGGCGCACCTGGTTCTGCGGCGCGTATTTCGGCTACGGCTTCCATGAGGACGGCATCCGCTCGGGACTGGCTGTGGGCCGCGCCTTCGGCATCACGCCGCCCTGGGAAGAACGCCTGCCGGAAGCCCTGCAATCCGACATGCTGGGCTCGCTGGCCCTGCTGGGCATGGACGGCGAAGTCGCCGTGGCCGATGCGCACGCCGATGAGGTAGTAGAAATCGCGGTCGGGCAGGCCCTCAACATCCAGATAGACAGGCGTGCCGTCAATCTTGAGTTCCGGGCTGCCGACGATGTGGATTTTCTTTTCCCGAATCGCCAGCGCCTTGAGCGAATGATGATATTTCTCGCGTTTATCGCGCAGCCGCCTGGGACGGCGGCGGAGACGGAACGTGTAGGAGAGTTGCGTGACGGTGAAGATGCCTTTGCTGCGGAGTTTCTGGCGCTCCTTCGCGCTCATGCCGGCCAGCAGGCTGAGGTCGTCCTTTTCCACCGCGAGCCTCCTGCAGCGGGCCTGGAATTCGCACTCGGCGCAGTGCCGGTTCAGGACGAGATCGGGCGGCGCGGGGCTGGTCAGCAACGCGGTCATTTTCCCGAGACGTTTCCGCACTTCGCCGGCCAGGGCCGCAGTCTTCACCTTGAGCGTGGCATGGTCGTCGCCGTGGATGATCTTGCCGAGGCTGACGGCGCGTCCGAGCATTTCGGAGAGCACGAACGCATCGAACGCCAGCAACAGCTTGTCGTCCTGGGTGAGCTTGTTGCGGTGGATGAAACGGATGGGAACGAATTGCGCCGGTTGGCCCCGGCCGGCGGACGGAATGCGCTCGACGGCGTGAAGGCGGGATTGTAGCGCACACGTCTCGTCTGCGGGTTCGCCGGGCGTCCCGCCCGGTGTCCCAACGGGCAGTGGGACGCTGCCAGAACTCGCAGGCGAGGACGCCTGCGCCACGAGATCCACCGCCCACCGCCATTGGGCGGCCTTGAGGTTCTCGGTGGCGGGCGGCGCAACGACGCGCTCGGCTTCCGCCACTGCTTCCAGCGCTCGCCGGGCCGCTTCGCGTTGATAGGATTCGTCCCGGGCACGGACCCATCCGGCGTATTCGTTGCCCAAACCGGTTTCGCCCAGCGCGCGCAGATGGCATTTCGTTGCGCACTTGAGGAAAGCCTCGAACAGAGCGGGGGCAATTCTCATGGCCCAAGCTTACTTCGTGGTCTCGACTTCCGCACCTTCGCTGCGTGGACCAAACCGGGTTTTCCTGGAATCCTCCGCCGCCCCACCGCCCCGCCCGACTCGGGGACCCGGCTGTCCGCGCTCCGAGCGCGCCCACTCACGGCCGCGATGCCGCTAATGATCGAGGCGCTTCAGACGCCGGCCTGGAACGGCAGCGGCCGGCGGGGACCGGGCCGACGTTACTCCGTCCCGCGCGCCTGGAGCACACGGCGCGTCGGGCGGTAGCGCGCCACGAACTCGCGCCGGAACTCGGCGAACGTGCCGCCACCCAGGGCGGCGCGCGCGTCCGCCATCACCTTCAGGAACAGGTGGGTGTTATGCACGCTCAACATCCGCGCCCCGAGAATTTCGCCCACGTTCAACAGGTGCCGCAGGTAGGCGCGGGTAAAGTGCCGGCAGGCGAAACACTGGCAGCCCTCCTCGAGCGGACGGAAGTCGGCCTTGTTGAAGCCGGCCTTGACGCTGAAGGTGCCTTGCGCCGTGAAGGCCGTACCGTTGCGCGCCACGCGGGTCGGCAGGACGCAGTCGAACAAATCCACGCCGCGGGCGACCAGTTCCACCATCTGGGCCGGCGTGCCCAGCCCCATGGCGTAACGTGGCTGGTCCGCGGGCAGAAACGGCTCGGTCATCTCGACTGCGCGCAGCATCTCCGGCTCCGGCTCGCCGACGCTGACGCCGCCGATGGCATAGCCGTCGAAGCGCAAGGCGACGAGTTCCCGGGCGCATTCCTCGCGCAGCGCCGCGTGGGCGCCGCCCTGGACGATGCCGAAAACGAGCTGGCCGTCGGCGCGCGGTTGTTCGCGGCACTCCCGCGCCCAGCGCAAAGTGCGCTCCACGGCGGCCCGCAGCTCGCGCGGCCCGCTGGTGTGCGGCGGGCAGTCGTCAAACACCATGGCGATGTCCGCGCCGAGCACGCGCTGGATGTCCATCGCCTCGCGCGGACCGAGGAACAGGAGCGAGCCGTCCAGGTGCGAGCGAAATTCCACGCCGTGCGGCTTGATCTTGCGGATCTTCGCCAGACTGAACACCTGAAAGCCGCCGCTGTCGGTCAGGATCGGGCTGGGCCAGTTCATGAACCGGTGCAGCCCGCCGGCGGCGCGGATGATGTCCATACCGGGCCGGATGTTCAGGTGGTAGGTGTTGCCGAGGATGATCTGCGTGCCCATCTCCGTCAGTTCTCGGGGGTCGAGGGCCTTGACGGTCGCCTGCGTGCCGACCGGCATGTAGGCGGGCGTCTCGACCACGCCGTGGGGCGTGGTCAGCCGGCCCCGCCGGGCGTGAGAATGCGGATCCGTTTGGAACAGTTCAAACATGCGCGGCGGTCTGTTTAGGCCACGGGGACGGCGAAGACGAACACTTTCGCCGTCGGGACGGCGAGGAAAGAACGACTCGCGGGAGGTGGCCTGGGCGCGTTGCGACGGTGGCCGGAATGGCCCGCCCGCCACGGCCTGTTCACCGACGGGGTGGGTCGGGCACGATATCCACCGTCTTGGTGAAAACGGAGTCCGCGGGCGCGTCCCCGGCCGGCAACTCCACCCGCAGCCCTTCGCGCGCCGCTTCCACCCGCACCGCGCCGCGTTGGCTGGCGACGAGCCGTTGGGCCGCTTCCACCATCTGGTCAATCTGGGCGTCGTCGTGGTCCGGGTCGTGGTGAAACAGGAACAACTGCCGGACCCGTGCCTGGAGCGCCAGCGCCACCACCTTGTCCACGCAGCCGTGGCCCCAGCCGACGTGCTGCTCGTATTCCTGGGCGGTGTACTGGGCGTCCAGGATCAGCACATCCACGCCATCCAAGAACCCGGCCAGCGCCTCTTCATCGCATTGACTCCAGACGGAAGGCACGCGGGCCCGGGCGGAGTAAGGTCCGGTGGGATGCTGGTAGCCGGTTTCGTTGTCCGGAAAAAAGGCGATGCTCCCTTGGGGCGTGAACAGCCGGTAGCCCACGCAGGCGCCGGGGTGGTTCGCACAGTGCGCCTGCACCCGCACCGGGCCGACGTGGAACTCCCGCTCTTTCAACTCCTCCACGATGACGCTGCCCGGCAGCGCGTCGAAACCGATGGGAAAGTAGGGGCTTTCCATCTGGGCTGAGAGCACGGCGGCCAGGCCTTGACGCGCCCCTTCGTGGCCCAGGATGCGGAGCTCGTTGTTCGGGCGGTAAATCGGCAGGAAGTAGGGCAGGCCCTGGATGTGGTCCCAGTGCGTGTGCGTCAACAACAGGGTCAGACGCAGCGGTTGCTCCGCAAACTCCGCCGCCAGCGCGCGCCCCAGGGGCCGCAGGCCGGTGCCGGCGTCCAGGATGATGATTTCGCCCGCGGCCCGGACCTCGACGCACGCGGTGTTGCCGCCGTAGCGCACGGTGGCCGGCCCGGGCGTGGGGGTGGAACCGCGGACGCCCCAGAAGCGCAACCAGACCGGCGGCTCCGAGTCGGCGCCCGGCGGATGCGCACCCGAAGGCCCTGGGTCAGCCGGCTTCATCCTTGGCCTGCTCGACCGCGGCGCGCTCGGCCGCTTCCACGTTGGCGTAGTAGATGCCCAGGTTGTGTTGGGCGGTCTTGTCGCCCTGCTTGGCGGCGCGCACGAACCATTGGACCGCCCGCTTGATGTCCTGCGGCACACCGCGACCGGTTTCGTAGCAAAGGCCGAGATTGCACTGCGCCGGGGCGCACTCCTGTTCGGCGGCGCGGCGGTACCACTTGACCGCTTCGTGGTAGTCCTGCGGCACCACCTGGCCCGCTTCGTAGAACACCCCGAGGTTGAACTGGGCCTGGGCTTCGCCGCGTTCCGCGGCCTCGAGGTACCACTTCACGGCTTCGGCGTAATTCTGCGGCACGCCCTGGCCCGTTTCATAGAGCACGCCGAGATTGAACTGTGCCGCGGGGTCGCCTTGCTCGGCAGCTTCGCGAAACCATCCGGCGGCCTGGCTGCAATCCTCCGGCACGCCCTGCCCGGTTTGGTAGCAAACCCCCAGGAAGCACTTGGCGGCGGCGTCGCCCTGCTCGGCCGCCCGCCGAAACCACTTCACCGACTCCTGATGGTCTTGCGGCAGGCCCCGGCCCGTCTGGTGGCACACGCCCAGATAGCGCTGCGCCTCCGGCTCGCCCTCTTCGGCGGCCTTCTTCAATTCCTCCAGGGAGGACCAAGTAAGCGAGCTCTTCAAAGTTCAGCCGGCTGTCCGTCGCGTCCGGGGCGGCCTGACCAGCCACCGATCACTCCGACTCCACCGACCCAGCCCGCGCCCCTGAAAATATGGCCTCGGGGGCCGAATTCAAGCGGCGATTCAGCGCCTCGGGAAGTATCCGCCCCCCCCCGGCTCGCGGAGGATGCGTATCATCCTCGCGCGAACACCAAGAACATCTCGTTGCCTGTGCGGCGCTGTAACTGCAAGCGGAACTGCGCCGCGTCGGCGAGGCGGGCAACGCCCGGCCCGTCGGCAATCGTCGGCGCGTCGCGTCCGCCGAAGATTACCGGGCAGAGCGTCAGGTGCAGTTCATCCACCAGCCCGGCGGCGAGCAAAGCGCCGTTGAGTTCACCGCCGCCTTCGCAGAGGAGGCGACGCACGCCCCACTTTTCACGGAGCCAAGCCAGCGCGGAGCGAAAGTCGATTTCCTCCTCGCCGCAGACCTTCACCTCGTCGGCCACGGCTTGCAGGGCGCGCAGCCGCCTCGAGCCGGCGCGTTCGGTAGTCAGGACGACGATGGGCGAGAAGCGGCGCGTAAAGAGGTGCGCCTGCGGACGGAGCGAGCCGAATCCGGTGACGACGACACGGAGGGGGTACTCCGCGAGACCGCGCTTGCGTCGAAGGCGGCGATACTTCGCGCCGCCGGCCCCGAGGCTGATCTGGTTCAGGTTGACTGTGCGCGCCCCGCACATCACGGCGTCGGCCGTGGCACGCAGTTCGTAGAGATGTTCCTGGTCCCGCCGGCTGCTGAAGGAGGCAACGGCGCGGTCCACGGTGGCAATTTTGCCGTCCGCAGTCATCGCCATGTTGACGAAGACGAACGGAAGAGGACTGAGTGCGCCGAGCGGAGCGGCGAAAGGCACCGGTGCGCGGCGTCGCGCTCCGCCGCGCGGCGCTGGACTGCGGACTGCGGACTGGGGATTCATAAGATGAGCATGGCGTCGCCGTAGCTGAAGAAACGGTACCGCTCGCGGATGGCCGAGGCATAGGCCGAGAGGACCAGGTCCCGGCCGTGAGTCTCTCCCGGTGCCGCAAAGGCGCTCGCCAGCATGAGCAGCGTGGATTTCGGGAGGTGGAAATTTGTGAGCAAGCCGTCCACGACTTGGAAACGAAAAGGCGGATGGATGAAGATGCGTGTGCGACCGGCCCCCGCCGCGACCTGACCACCGTTCGCAGCCGCCACGGACTCGAGCACGCGAACCGTCGTGGTTCCGACGGCGATGACCCGTCGGCCGGCGCGCTTCGTCTCTTGGATCGTTCTGGCCGCCTCGGCGCCGACTTCGAATCGTTCTTCGTGCATCCGGTGGGCCTGGAGGCTGGCGCTCTTCACGGGCGCGAACGTGGCCAGGCCAACGTGAAGCGTCACGAAGCAGATGCCCACTCCGCCGCCGCGAAGCTCGTCGAGCAACAACTGGGTGAAATGCAGCCCCGCTGTCGGCGCCGCGACCGAGCCGTTGGCGCGGCTGAACACCGTCTGGTATCGGTCCTTGTCGCTTGCCAGGGCGCCTAGTTCGCGGTGGATGTACGGCGGCAAGGGCACTTCTCCCCACTCCTCGAGCACCGACTGGACATCGTCCACTCCGCTGAAGGTCAAGCGTCGGTGCCCTTCCTCGTTGCTCGCGACGACGGTTGCGGAAACGTCGCAAGGCTGGCCCGCAGCGCCGCGGAGCGCGATGCACGTGCCGAGGCGGGCACGCTTGCCGGGCCGGAGCAAGGCCCACCAGTCGTTGCGGGCGTTCGGTTCGAGCAGCAGGATCTCGAACAGCCCACCGGTCCGGGCGTTCACGCCGCGCAGCCGGGCCGGAATGACGCGCGAGTCGTTGAGCACCAGAGCGTCGCCCGGGCGGAGGTGCTCGCGCAGATCGCGGAACCGGCGGTGCTCCATCTGCCCCTCCGCCCGGCGCAGCAGGAGCAACCGGGATCCGTCGCGTTCCGGCGTCGGCATTTGCGCGATCAGTTCCGGCGGCAGACAAAAATCGAAATCGGCCGTTTCCATTCCGCCGGAAGCGTAGCAGGTCGGCCCCGGTCAGGTAAAACTCCCGCTCGCTGAGAGTTGTTGCCACCCCGGCCAGAGCCGATCACCACTGGAAACCACACGATTTCCCAAGCAAAAGCGTGCAAGTCCACTGAGTTGACCGAAACTGTCTGGAAGTTTATCCTCCACTTGTTCACAAGTGCGGATTAAACTGAATCGCCAGCGTGTGAATAACTTCTGGGGATTGTGTCTGGAATCCGCTTGACAGGACGTGGGATAATATAGGATAAAGTGGGTCGTAGTGGGCAGAGGTGTGGCCTTCGCCCATTCGCGCGCAGATGAAGTCAAGCCAGGCTCAGTCGCCGACGCACTTCACATCGGTCTATCGCCATGGACTCGATGAGAAGCGTCGTCTTCAGATTCCGGCCCGCTGGCGGTCGAAGCCGGGGGTGGAACTGACCTTGGTGCTCTGGCCGGCGCAGCAGGAAGGCTGTTGTCTGCGTGTGCTGCTCCCGCACCAAATGGAGAAGTTGATGCAGAATATCGAGGCGCTGCCGCAAGGTGACCCAAAGAAGGTCATCCTGAAGCGCGTCATCGGCAGCAAGTCGGCCCAAGTGTCGCTCGACAGCGCAGGTCGGGTTCTGCTGCCCGAG
>JAJXZI010000249.1 GCA_021780115.1 bacterium
GCTCTGGCCGAGCGTCTGGTCCACCAATCGCTCGCTGAACTACAACGGGGCGACCGACTACACGATCGCAGCCTTGCCGGTGGGACTTTCGATGCACGTCACCCTGAGGTACACGGCGAGCAACCAGACCCTGGTGACGACCATCACGACCAACGGCGTCCCCTTCGGCCCGATCCATGACGTGAAGCTCAGCACCAACTTCACGGACTTCCGGGTCGATACGTTCGCCATTGAAAGCTACAGCGACGCCGGCCAGGACCCGCAGTACGCCGGCTCGCTGCTCGCGCATGGTACGGTGGACAATCTTCAGGTCATCGTGCCGCCGCCGCCGGTGCAAAACCTGGGCATCGTGTTGAGCAATGGCGTCCCGCAAATCCGGTTCATGGCGCGAACCAACTGGCTCTATACCCTCCAGCGTACCGCAGATTTCCGCTCCTGGGTGGACGCATCACCCGCTACGCCTGGGGTGAGCGGGTCGTGGATGTTGTCGGACACCAATGCGCCCGCGAACCGGGCCTGTTATCGCGTGCGTGCCGCGCGCCCCTGACATGAACCAGGAGAAAGTCGTGTTCTGCTGGAGCGGCGGGAAGGATTCCGCCCTCGCCCTCCACAAACTGTTGACTGCGGGCCGCTACGAAGTGGTCGCGTTGCTCACGACCTGCAACGAGCATTTCCAGCGCGTCTCCATGCACGGCGTCCGTCTGGAACTGCTGGAACAACAGACCCGCGCCATCGGCCTGCCGCTCGAAAAAATGTTCGTCAGCCAGCATAGTTCCAACGAGGAATACCTGGCGAAACTCACCGGCCATTTGCTCGCCCACAAGGCTCGTGGTGTCACCCGCTTCGCCTTCGGGGACATCTTCCTCGAAGACCTCAAGCGCTGGCGGGAAGAAAACCTTGCGCGGCTGGGCTTGCGCGGGCTGTTCCCGATCTGGAAGGTGGATTCGCGGGAGTTGATCCGGGAATACATCGCGCTGGGCTTCGGCTCGATCGTCTGTTGCGTCAACGACGCCTATCTCGGCGCCGCGGCGCTGGGCCGCCACATTGACTGGGAGTTCATTGATTCGCTCCCCTCAGAGGTGGATCCATGCGGTGAAAACGGCGAGTTCCATTCGTTTGCGTTCGCGGGACCCATTTTCAGAGAGCCAATAAGGGTCAAACTCGGCGAAACAGTCTATCGCCCGGTCGAAGAAACGCACCCGGGCAGTTCGGCCGCGCCCACGCCCGTGTGCCCGCCGCCGGGCGCGCGGCGCACCAAAGGGTTTTGGTATTGCGACTTGTTGCCCGACTCTTGAGCGGCATGCTTCCCCGTCAACTCCCCCAAAAACACCATGAAGAAACCACGCCTCGCCGTCCTCACCGCGATGATCCTGACCGCCGCCGCTGCGCGGCTGCTTCCGCACCCCCCGAACTTCACGCCCATCGCCGCCATGGCCCTCTTCGGAGGCGCTTCGTTCGCCGACCGGCGCCTGGCATTCGCCGTGCCCTTGGCGGCCCTGTTGCTCAGCGATCTGTGCCTTGGGTTCTACCGCCTGCTGCCGATCGTCTATGGCAGTTTTGCCTTGATCGTATGCATCGGATTCTGGCTCCGCACGCGCCGGCGGGTACTGCCCGTCGTCGTCACGGCGCTCGCTGGCTCTTTCCTGTTCTTCCTCATCACCAATTTCGGCGTCTGGGCGACCGGCGCGCTCTATCCCCAAACCTGGAGCGGACTCGGCAATTGCTATGGCGCGGCAATTCCGTTTTTCCGGAACACCCTCCTGGGCGATGGCGTGTTCACGGCGATGTTGTTCGGCGGTCTGGCGCTGGCGGAGAAGCACTTCCCCATACTGCGCGCGCCCTGCACCGCCGCCCCGGTGCCGTGCGTGTAATCGTCACCAACCTCGGCTTCGTTGGCGCCGCAGGCAACGGCAGCTTCGTGGACGCGCTCGCCGCCGCCCCGGACAATCCGCTGATCGGTGACAGCAACGCGGCGTGAATTTCGACGACGGCGGTCGCATTACGCCGCCCTACAGCCCGTAGTTGAACACCACCAACGCCTTTTCCTACGAGGTCTGGTACAACGAGGACATCGGGGCCAGTGGCATCCGCTGCCCGCTTTGGTTCCGCAACGAGCCGTCCTGGGCGACACCCGTGGCTGGGTGCATTACATGTGGGATGGGTGGAATCCAAGCTAGGGCGGCGTCCACGGGAATGTCTTTCAATCGTCCGACGCCTTCACGACCTGGGAAGGCTTGGGATCGCCCACCGTATTTGCCCAGGGCGAATGACAGCACCTGATCTGCACCTTTGAGGGCAAGAACAAGCGGATTCTCCTGGACGCCGTGCTTATCGTCGTCAACTCCGGAGGGACCGCCACCAGTGACAGCGCCCATGTCCAGATCGTGACGGCACCGGCCAGCATCGTCCAGGAACCCCCAGTCGGCCACGCGGTTGCAGGAGGACGCCCGCGTCACCTTCACGGTGCAAGCGGGCAGGTCGCGGCCGCTTCACCATCAGTGGCAGAGCAGTTCGGTGCCGATCCCCGGCGCGAACGACGCGAGTCTGACGCTCACCAATGTGCAACCTTCGTTTGCCGCGAGCTACACGGTGACGGTCACCAACGTGGCGGGCGTGATCAACAGGCAAGCCGCGAGCCGGTGGGGCGCCACGCCGGCTATTCTCGAAGCGGTCAAGCAGTGGGAAACTGCCCGGATGGCGCGCGCGTTCCCGCCACCGGTGAAGGCCGCCCTGCGCGACAACACTCGTGAGTTCCAGCTCGCCGTAGCCGGCTCCGGCCAGTGGGATTTGTATGAAGTTCACGCCGCGCGCTTCACCCATGACGCCGACGACTCGGCCGCGACGGAGTTTCAATTCCAGAATCGCGACGCCGCCCAGCCTTTGCAGTGGATCATCCACTCTGCCGCCAAGCAACCGCTGACCGGCTTGACCGTGGACATCAACCGCAAACGGGCGGTCAGCTTGGCCGATCGGGGCCCTCCCGCCGAACGGCAACCTGCGATACGCGGGTGGGCCGGAGGCGATCCTCTGCGATGCACACTGGACGGAGTTGACGCGCGTTCCGGTGAACGCCGCGGCCACGCGCATCGGCCCCGGCGCGCAATCAGTAAAGGTGGGCTGTGCCGCGCCCAGCGGCGGGATGTTGAAGCTCGAACTGCGTACACTTGGCCCGGTCACCCCGATCAGCACAACCCGCGCTAAGGGCCGATGACCATTCCTCCACTCCCTTGCGGGAGATCAACCGGTGTCACCGTTTGCGCGGCTGTTGATCGGCCAGGAGCAACCAGCCTCTCCCCGGCAGCACGGGGATGCCACCACCAGTTGCATAGTGTGCTTCCGGTTGGAAGCCGCGGATGGGTGGCGCCCACAGATTCATCTTCGCCGGGTCAGAACCCAGCGCCGTGCCGTCGATCTGCAGCCGCACCGTGACGGTGTTGGTAGCCCAACTGGCTAGCGAGATGAGGGTTGTGCCTTGCTTGACGTACGCCGTAGCCAGCACGTCTTTCCTGCCGGTTTTGACCGGGCACTGCGCATCCCAAAAACCGATCATCTTCGCGTCCTGGATGCCGAAGTCGTCCCAGAGTTTCCAAAGCGGTCGCGGATCGCCGTCCCAGCCCAGCCGGCTGGTCATGCCGAACAACATGCCACGCCACGGATTGCCGCCGCCTTGCAGCATTTCGCCGAACAAGCCGTAGGGGATACCCGCGATCTCGACCAGCCAGTAATCCGGCGGCTCGTTGTAATCGAAACCCTCGCCGAACCACAGGCTGTCAATGCAGGGGAACAACTCCAGGTATTCGTTGGCGCAACTGTTCAGGCCGTATTCGGGATGGAAGTTGTTGCCGCTGTGGAAATCGATCAGGCAGTCGCGCCCGCTGCGCTGCATCACCTTGCGCACCCGTTTCATGATCTCCCGGTCGTAACCGATGCCGTCCAGGTAAAGCCCGTCGATGCCGACGTTGCGGATCAGCCAGTTCAGGCCTTCGAGATAGTAGTTGTGCCAGCGCGACAGCCCGGCGGTGGCGAGGGCGGCATCCACGCGTCCGTTGCCCAGCGGGGTATGCCAGGCGGGCACGTAACCGCTGACGACGTGCTCGCAGAGCCAGGAGTCGCCGGTCTTGGGCAACGACGCGCCGGGCTTCTTCTCCTGGAATTGGTCGGCCAGGGTGAACCCCGGCCCATCTGTGAAGACTTCGTTGCCCAAGCTGCGCAAGGCCCAGAACTCGCCGGTGTAATCGCTCAACTCGCGAATGGTGTAATAGAGTTTCACCTTCATGTGGCGGGCGTGCGCCTCGCGCGTGTAGGCGGAAAGCGGTCCCACGGTCAGGAAGGGGTAATTGATATAAGGATTCAACGCGTCACCCTGATGGAGGTTGATGACCGTGGCGCCGGTCTGGGCGACCTCGGCCAGGGGGCTGGCACTGCCGTGATGGTAATAACGCCAATGCCAATGATCCTTGTCCAGAACCTTCACCGGCGTGATCAGCAAGCCGAAATTGAAGTGCAGCGCCTGGCCCGCCGCGATTGGGTGCGCACCGGTGTAAGCGCGTACGACCACCTGATCGCCTTGTTCCTCCACGTTGCAGCCGCCGCGGCCGTCGTTGCTCCAGTCGCGGTAGGGACCGGATTCCTTGAGATTGTACAAATCCCAGCGGTCTTGCAGGTCTTTGAGCTTGCAACTCAGGCCGGCATTGACATCGCCGAGCCACAATTGGTTGTTCGCGCGCGCCGGATCCCATTTCCACTGCCAGGAATTCGGACGATAACCCCCTTTGCGGCCCAGGCCCATCATGTAAACCGCCCGGTCGCGGCGCAGCGGAATCTCCAGCCGCACGTCCTTCAGATCGGTGGTCTGGTCCGCGCGCAGGGTCAGCTTGAAGCTCACATAGCCGTCGCATTCCATCTTGGCCCAGCAATCGAGATGCAACGGCCCCGCGGTGTTCTGCGTCTCCCAGACGACCGCCCCGCTGCTCTGACTCAGAATCCGAGGCCGCCCGCCCGTCCAGTCCGCCGGACCCGACGGCGTCTCCGCGACCAGCTTCATCGGCGCCGCCAATAACTGCTGAGCCGTTCCGTCGGTGGCGTCGTTGTTCCTCGAAAACGTGCTCTCGATGCTGTCCAGCAGGCCGGTGTCATCGAAGTGGGCGCTGCGGCCCAGAACGCGCACGGTCTGGTCCTGAACCTGCACCGGCGTGTACGGCGCGAACACTTGGTCGTCCAGACCGATCGTGGAATCCAGCCAGCGCAGCCGCGATTGCCGCCCGATTTCGCTGTCCCCGGCGTCGGCCAAGACCTGGTTGGACACCGCGAGCTGCAACGCCACGGATGTGGACGGCGCGTTCCCAGTTCCGACAGTCAGCGTGCCTCGGTACGTTTGCGCCCCGGTCTCTTGCGGAACGGCAACGCCCAACCAGAGTGCCTGGACCTTTCCCTTGGGAACATTGACTGTTTTATGGATCGGTTGTCCGAGCCAATTCGTGCCATCGAGGTTGAAGCACCGCAGCGCCGCGGCGGGAATCCGCGTGCCGTCCGTCCCGATCAAGTCTCCGAAGGTGACGCTCACGTCCTCGACATCTTGGCGGCTGGCATATAGACCGACCTGGAAAGCGTAAAATTCGCCCCGGCACGCTTCACCCTTGAACGAGTTGCCAAGCCCGGCTTGCACCCAGCGCAGAGGCAGATCATCCGTCATGCGAATCGGATTCCGGCGATCCTCGGGAAACAGCAGATAGGGCCGGCTGCCGTGCGCGGAAAGCAATTGTTTCATCTCCTCAGATGTCGCCGTGATTTCCATCGGGTCAAACCGATGAAAATCATTAATTGCCTGCAACTCGATCACTTGGGCCGTGGGAACCCCCGCCGGTTTGCCCCCTTTGATTCGCTCAACGGCGGGGGCGCACGACACCGTCCAAGCTGCGTCCGCCGTGTTGGAGGGCGCCAGATACCGCGTGGTGGGAAAATACTCCACACCGACGGTCTGGAAAGGCAGGTAATACAGGTAGTATTCACCTGGCGCCGTCGGGGGCTGGAACAGCAAATCGCCGAATTCGCGAGAGGCCTGGACGCGGATCACATTCGTTACCTGCCGGCCTGTGGCCGCGTCCACCAGCAGCGTGGCTTTCCGCTCAGGCTCCGCATCGCGCCGGCGCCAAGGCACGTGGGCCCAGACGTCCTCTGCCTTCTCGGAAACCGCCAAGCGCACACGCACGTTGCCCAGACCGGCCACCGGCCAGTCGGCGATGGTGTATCTCAGGATGCCCTCGGCGTCGGCAGGCGGCAAGCCGCCTGCCAACCAAACCACCAACAACCAGAGCGCGCGTTTGGCCATTCTCTTCGCACGTAGGCTCTCGGTTCCGAGTTCTGTGCCCTCGGTGACATGGTTCGCGGACGGCTGGGACACGCGACGGGAGGTCACGGCTGGACAACCCGGAAGAACCGAGTGCCGACCACTGGCGTGACCCAGGGCGAAGTGGCGCCAGCGACCGTATCCCACGGCCCGGCGAGTGCGTTGGCCTGCTGCAAGTTTCCGGCGTTCCATAGGAGGATGGCGTTGCCCCCCGCCTGCAGGATGTGGACCGAGAGGGCTGGAGGAACGCTAGTCAAGAGCAGGTCGTTAGTGGAGAACTGGCCCGGAAATGTGACGCTGAAAATACGCACTTCATCAATGCGGCCCTGGAACGGTTCCCATCCACCCGGATTGCTCGGGTTGATGCCCAGGCCAAAAAAGTCGGTCGGCGGGGCGGGTGCGGGGCCCGTGGCGTTCGCCACGCCGTTGGTATAGAACGTCGTCGTGCCACCAGTGGTCACGAGGGCCAGATGCATCCAGGTGCCCGGCACGAAGGTGGCACCGCCCACCACCGCAATGCCACCGCACAAACCAGCAAACTGACCGCCGGGAATGCAATACAGGCCCATGCCACCGTTTCCGCTGTTTCCGTTGTAAGCGATTTGGGCATAGCCGTCCGAAGAAAGACTATTAGTGCTACTGGTCGCCAACACCCAAGCTTCGATGCCCCAATTGTCGGCATTGGTGATGAGCGGGGTTGCGTACTGGTAACCCCCTCCGTTCACGTCGATGCAGAGTGTGCTGCCTTTAACGCCCGTGTTCACGGAATAAGTCGGCGGAGTTCCCAACGACGACAGATTCAACCCGCTCACGGAATCGACGGTCGTATCATCAGCAGTCTGGCCGGCGACCGCGCCCGGATCATTTTCGCCCAGGCGATAGTAGGCGACTGGTGCCACGCTGGGGGATCCTGGGGGCAGCACGGTGACCACGGCAACCGCGCTGGTTGTCGAGCCGTACACGTTGGTGATAACCACATCGTACCCACCTGACGCGGAGGCCGTCACATTGGTAACGGTAAGCGTGGAGGCGGTGGCCCCGGAAATGGCAGTGTCCGCGTGGCGCCACTGGAAATGCAGCGGAGCCGTGCCGCTGGCTACCACACTCAGCGAGAAAGTGCTGCCGCTTAAAACGAGCGGGCCGGGGGCAACGGTCGGACCACTGATCACGGAAGGAGGCAGAGCGCCGGGAGGCACGCGAGAGAGAAGTAGGTCGCTGACCGAAAAATGGCCGGGCAAGTGCGTATCCGCCTGCGTGGGCCCGGTCCAGGCCGTGGAGGCGCTGACCCGTGACACCATCCACGCGCTGCTCCAGAG
>JAJXZI010000104.1:0-5140 GCA_021780115.1 bacterium
CCTACTCCGTTCGTGTCCCACACCAAGATCCTATCTGGCAGGAAATACAGCCGTTGCCGCCCGGCCGGAAGAACAGGAATTGAAATGTTGCACTGAAAATACGGTGGCGAGCCGGCGTAGGGCGCGATTGCCTTCCGCTTCACGACGGAGCTTGCTCCTGCATTAACCTTCCAGTCGTAGGTAGTCGTAATGTTGCCGCGCGATTCGATGTGCCACATCCGAGAACAGCCACGCAACTCGTCGAAGGCGTTATGAAGGTTCTGAAAAGCCTGCCCAATGTGCGGCTCAAGTTCGTAGAACAAAACGACTGTCTTTCGCACTTTGTCGGCGTGAACCGCCCAAACCAGGCCGCCAGCACAAAGCGGGACAAGCAAGCAATAAACCCAAACAGGCGAGTTCACGGAGGCGATCAGACCCAGCAGACAAATGCTGAAGCCCAGAACCCACGGCCAAATAAGCGGCTTCTTCGACTTTGAATTGATTTCTTCGAGCAACGCGGCTGAGGAGGAGTCAGCCATCTGGCTGACGCTTCCGCTTTCAATCTCCTGGAACTCGATGGTGGAGGGTTGCTCTTCTGGCATTCCCGGAAGGACTCTGCCACTGTCGGGCCTTGAAGCACTCGGAAGTGTCTGGCGGAAATAGATTCCGCCCCGACCCATGTGGACGTAGTTTCCCTTTGGCCCCGTCCCGATTCTGAAACCTTTGATTCCGGTGGAGAGACCGATCCCAGACTTGCTGAGATTAAACCTGAACGGGCCAACGCTTAAACTTTTGCGAAGGTAAAAGCCCATAACGGTTTCTTAGCCGGGGAGTTTCTTCGTCGCGTCGTAGAGGCTCACAGTTGCTCCGTTGTCTTTACTGGCGGACCGCGTTCACCGCCGAACATTTAAGTGAGCGACGGGGGCGGGGGCTGACCCGTCGCCATATCAATATCGACGGCACCGCCAGCCGAGCATTACCGGGTGGTTGCCAGTGCGTGGGTGCCATCGCGATCATCCAGTGGTCGCGTTTCCCGCGGCCAAGGCAACCTTGCGCATCATCCCAATCGCTCACCCGCCTACTCTTTCTCCAGTGGAAACACCTTCACCTCGACGCGGCGGTTCTTCTTGTTGTGCTCGGCGTTGCTCGGGTCGGTCATCCCGGGGACCGGGTTGTCCCAGCCGTTGCCGATCACTTTGAACTTGTTCGGGTCGAACTTGTACTTGGTCAGGATGGCTTTGCGCACCGAGTCGGCGCGGTCGTAGGAGAGTTGGCGCACCAGGTCGGCGGGCACCACGCCTTTGCGGCTGGCGTCGGTGTTGCCTTCCACCACCACGTAGGCGTTGCCAAACGCGCCGGCCAGTTTGCCGACTTCCTCCATCACGGCCGGGATCGTCGCGTCGTACTCGGGATTGAGCGTCGCGCTGTTCGGCTCGAAGGAGATGATGACGGACTTGGTGAGGATTTCGCTCGTACCGGCCTCGGCGGTCTTGAACAGCGCGCCCGGCCGGAAGGTCGGCTGCGAAAGGTCGCGGACGTCTTTGTATTCCTCGGACATCTTGGCGAGGATGCCGGCCGCTTTCGTCTTGGCCGGATCGACCGGAGCGTCGATGGCGCCCAGCTTCCGGTAGATCGTCGAGGCGCGGTTCCAGACGATCTCGAAGTTCGACGGGTTCATCGGGTCGAGGAAGAAATTCGAGTTCTCGCGGTAGTTGGTCAGGTGCGCGTCGCCTTCGGCCACGCCGCCGTCCTTGCCGATCATGCTCTGGCAATCCTCGACCGGGATGTTGTAGGCCTTGGAGAGCGTCTGCGCGGCGGCGGGCACGTCTTTGCGGACCATGTCCATGCCCTCGAAAATGCCGCGCACGAGGTTGGCGACGATGTCCGGGTGGTCGCGGTAGAAATCGTTGCGCACGGCCCAGACGTCGGCGACGAGGTGGTTCGCGCTGCCGGTGGTCACCACTAGGCGCGTGCCCGGCACCTTGTCCGACACGGTGTAAATGTCCGGCGACCAGCCGACGAAGGCGTCGAAGGACGGATCCTGGACGAAAATCTTGGCCGCGGCGGGGGCGTCGCCGGCCCATTTGAAATCGACTTGCGCAGGGTCAATGCCGGCGTCAATCAGCAGCGACATGATGAGGTAATGGCTGGGCGAATTCTGCGCGAGGACGACCTTGCGGCGCTTGCCGTCCTTCATCCGGAAATCATTGATGTTTTTGATGTCGCCGCGCGCCACGATGCCATCGCCGCCGGCCGACCAGTCGATCTGCTGGCAGATGACCGGCACGGTGCGCGAGTCTTTCACCAGTTCCGGCGCGAACAGGGCCATCATGTCCAGCGTCCCCCAGAGGACGTGGCTGTGGCCGCTGGCGAAGAGGTCGCGCGCCTTCACCGGGTCATCGACGATGGCGAGCTTGACGTAGAAGCCATATTTGCGGGCGAAGACGCTGCCGTCGTTCGGCTCCAGGCCGTTGTTGGCGACGATGATCGGCGCCCAGCCGGGCCAGATGTTGATGGGGAACTGGACGACGAGCTTGCCGTTCTGCATCGGCTTGTCGTAATCGCTGACGCCGGTGACGGGCGGGATGGCCGAGCCGTCCACGAGCGACACGGCCTTGTCGCCGGCGAGGAGCTTGTTGGCGACGTCGCTGGCGGCGGCGGGAGGGGCGGTGGGCGTTGGGCCAGCCGCGAGCGCCTTCTTCACCTCGTCTGGATTGACGGAAACGCGCTGGGATTGGCCGGAAGGCGCGATTTTGTCCCACCAGCGATAAACGCCGAAACCAACGACGGCGAGGAGGAGGATGGTTACTACAATTTTGCCACGGGTGGTCATAGGTTAGTGGATGGTTGAGAGTTGAGAGTTGAGAGTTGATGGTTGAGAGCCAAAATCCGATGACGAGTGCCCAATCCCGAAAGAAGTCCGAAAGAGCACATCCGAAGTAACTCCTGTGCCCAGTTGAGAGCGTAGCTCCGGCTTCCAAACCGGCTGTTGCGCCGTTATTAAAGGAGCGATGAGCGCGTCGTGGTTCATTGCAGGGCAACGACTGGCGTAAGCTTGACGCTGAATGCCCCGCTGCGCGGACCACTCGCGACGAACTCCCAACTCCATCTTGAACGCTCGGACGCAAAGCCGTTGGCAGGATTCAGACTGTATAGCCAACTGCAGCCGGTCGTCCCTTCGGCTGGTTCGGCGCACACCCAGTATTTGACGCCTGCCCGCAAGAGGGGGTGGACTGCCGATTTCATGGTCAGCTTCGGAAACGAATCCCCTGAGCGGGTTGGGCAAGGCACCCGCTCGAAAGTCTCCAGGATCGTTCCGGGAATTCCACGGTTGTCCTGCGCCACCGAAAAGGTCGTCAAACTCAGCGCATCCTTGCCGCGGATCGCAACTTCGATCTTGTTCAGTTTGCCAGAAAGTTTGGGAAGGAACCATTCCGCCTGTCCCCGCCAAGCGGGGCAATTCAGACCGACGCCCCAGCCGACCGAGGTGTCATAGGATCCGCCAGCACCAAACGAGCTGAATGCGGTGGTCCCCGTCGGCGACAAGGCGCGGTAAACTCGAACACCTACACACCACTCGACGAGAACGATTAGGCATAGCAGCACGAAGATGCCAACTCCCCAGAGGATTTTCCGCGAGGTGGTCTTAGGTCTGGTGGCGTGCAGGTCCATCGCATTTCCAATTCGTCATTCGGATTTCGGCTTTCCGCCGCGCGGTCACTCCGCGATCTTCTGTTTCGCCGGCGGGTTGGGCGCGGCCTGGGCGACCGCGGCGGCCGCTTCCGGTTGCACCATGCCCATCTTCTTTTTGTATTCGTCGAAGAGCACTTTGCCGCGCAGCTTGCGGGCCTCCTGCTGACGAGCGATGCCGGAGCCCATTTCCTTCGCCAGGTCGAGCGTGGCCCGCATCTGGCCTTCGCCTGCGGCGGCGGACTGGCGGAGTTGCTGCATGGACTGACTCATCTCGCCGCCCATCATGCCCTGCAACTCGGTGATCGAGCTTTTCATCATGCCGGCCAGGTTTTCAAGCGAGCGGCCGATGGCCACCTTGGCTTTGGTGGCCTCGAATTCGCGCTGGAACTTCTGAATTTGCCGCAGGCTCTCGGCGATGATCTCGGTGTTCTGCTGGTAGAGCTGCTCCAGGTTGTCGCACTGGGTCTGGTTGTCCTTGAGGTCGGCTTCGAGCGTCGCCAGTTCGTCGGCGTAATGCGCGCCGTTGGCCTCGTCGTTGGCGGCGGCGGCGGCCTGGAGCAGGCCCTGCAGATCCTCGCGCTGGCGTTGCTGGCGCTTGATCTGGTCCTTGAGCAAGGCGATCTGCCCGGCAAGCTGCCCGTTGGCGTAATGCGCCTTGTCGGCCTTCGTTTTGGAGTCGCGGATGCCGCGCTCGACGACGGCCTGGTTGATGGCGTCGGTTTCGGTGGCTTTCTCGGCCATGAGGCCGAGCCAGATGAACACCCGCTTGATGGCTCTGAACATAGGTTGGGTTGGTTTTGGTTTTGGCTACTGCTTCTTCGGCGGTTCCTCGTCTTCCAGCAGGATCTTCTTCGCCAGGATGAACTCCAGTTGCTGGTTAAGCTGGTTTTCGTCGGATGCCCCCACGACGGTCGCTCCGAGCTTCTTCACGCCGTCGAAGACTTTGGCCTCGACATCGAACGCCACGAAGTGGACCGACAAGCTGGTTTGCTGCTGTTGCGCCTGCCGCAGAAGACCGGGCATCACGCCGGCGGGGTCTGGACCGACATTGCTCATGCCGTCCGTGATGACGAGCACATGCTTGCGGGGGAGCGGGGAATTCAGAACGGCGCGGGCGGCCTGGCTGACCGCGGCGCCCAACGGCGTGCCGCGTTGCGGCTTGGAAAAACTTCGCGCCCACGATTGAAACGACGCCGCGTCGAATGGACCGAACGGAATTGCCGGCCTCGCTCCGTTCCCGGCGAAGATCCACAACCCGGCCTGGACCGGCCGCGGCACGCCCGCCGCGGGATTGGTGGCGAACACCTGAATGCGTTGAGCAATGCTTTCGAGCGCGCGATTGGCGATGACATACTTGGGTGCGAGCCTGCCCGTGCCGTCGCGGACCTGTTCCGCCAGCTCGCGGCCCACGGTGGAGCGACGCTGGTTGTGGGTCCCGGGTCGGCGCCGCGCCCTCTCGACGGCGTCC
>JAJXZI010000104.1:5150-31277 GCA_021780115.1 bacterium
AGGTGTCATCGACGATCCCCAGCGCCACGCCGTCCTCCCCGGTCGCGCACAATGAAAACGGGGTTGAACTCGGGAGAACCAGAGCGGCCAGAACAACAAACAAGTGAAATCGTTTCATACGCAGATCCGGTCTGCCTGCACCTTCCCGCCACCAGCAACATTTCTTTTGTATCAGTGGGTTCATGCGGTGTCAACCTATCACTGAAGGAAGCGCGCGGCGCAGCTATAAAACCCGCCGGGGTTTATATCATTGCCTTGGCGGGGCGCTCGCCGCCGTCGGCAGGAAATGGAATCCAACCGCGGGTGCTCGATCACACCCCCCACCTGAAACCGGAGGCGAAAGGCGCCTGCCGGCGATCGGGGAACTGAGAGCAGGCCGCGGACGAGCTTCGCCCTGGTCCTTGGTCCTTGCGCTCGGTGCGTTTCGGTTCGG
The DNA here is from genome assembly GCA_021780115.1 of bacterium. GTDB lineage: Bacteria > Verrucomicrobiota > Verrucomicrobiia > Limisphaerales > JAJXZI01 > JAJXZI01. The sequence goes on from JAJXZI010000104.1 coordinate 5,584, forward strand.
GGACGAGGACGATCACGAGCACGATGCCCTCCGGGAAAACAGATGAGCGCGAGATGATTCGCCGGGCAGGCGCCGCAGACCGGAGCGATTGGCGATGCGTCGCCGACGCGCTCGCGGCTCTTGGGTGGCGCGGCGACTGAGTAACCTTCGAGGCCGCTCAAACCTCCCGCTCGTAGAGCCGGTAGGTTTTGTACGCCTTGCCGCCGAAGACCTGCATCAGACGGCACATCATTTCGTTGTCTTCGAGAATCCACGAGGCCTCGGCGTCCCGGAAGCCGACTTTGAAGCCGGTCTTGAATCCCTCCGTCAGCATCACCGCTTCGAGGCCACGGTTGCGATACCTCTCCTTCACGCCCAGGGTGATGACGCGACAGCGCTTCGGGTACTTCTTCTGCAACAGAAACGGCACGAAGCCGAGAATCTTCGGCGTGAGCAAGCGCCCGCGCAGCGGCTGGATCGCCTCGTTGTAGTCCGGCAGCGCCAGCATGAAGGCCACCGGCTCCGCCGTCGTTTCGGCGATCCAGATCAACCCCTCGACCAACAGCGGCTTGAGCCGCGCCGCCATGAAATCGATTTCCGCGTCGGTCATCGGCACGAAACCCCAGTTCGTTTCCCAAGCGGCGTTATAGACTTCCTTCACCTTGGCCAGGTCGCGCGTCAGGGTCGCGCGGCGGATCGGCGTGAAAGTCAGTTCCGGGTGGCGTTTGCGGGTCTTCTCCGCGATCCACGCCAGGCGGTCGAGCGGCGCCTTGAAGATGTCGATGTGAAACGCCAGCAGATCCTTCGCCTTGCGGAACCCTTCCGCCGCCACCAGGTCCAGGTAGTAACGCGGATTGTAGGTCATCATGAACGCCGGCGGCTCGTCGAAGCCCTCCACCAGCAGACCGCACTCGTCGTTGGTCGTCGGGTTCATTGGGCCGAGCACGCGGCGCGCGCCACGTTGCCTCGCCCAGTCCCGGACCGCTTGGAACAGCCGCCGGCTGGCGGTGGCGTCGTTCGCGCATTCGAAGAAGCCGAAGAACGCGGCGTGGTCCCGCTGCGTGCGGACGTAGGCGTGGTCCAGGATGCCGGCGATGCGCCCGATGTCCCGTCCGGCGCGCGTCGCCACCCACAACTGCATCTCCGCGTGCTCGAACAGTGGGTTGGCGTCGGTGAAGACCTTTTTGAGATCCATCAGCAGCGGGGCCACCCAATGCGGGTCGTCGCGGTAAATGCGGTAGCTGACCTGGAGGAAACGGTTCACGTCCCGCGGCCGGCGGGTCAACGATTGAATCTGGACTTCGCTGCTCATTTGAAAGACGGCGCGCAGTCTGGGCGAAGGAAGGGGAGGCGGTCAATTCTCCGGGAACCGACGGCTCCGCGAGGGCGCTTCCGCCGCTTGCGCGGTTCAATGGATCAATGTGGCGCGATAAAAGATCGGGCTGGGCGCGTTGACGCCGGTGTCCTCGAAGAATTCCAGCGTGCCGGAGCCGCTCAAGATTTCCAACTGCGGGCCCGTGGTCCAGTTCACCAGATTGGTGCTGGAATCGAGCGTGAACTGCTGGTCGGTCTGGCCCGCGACCAGGAAAACGTCCAGGCCCGAAGCGCGGTTGAAGCTGAGGAAATTCACCGGCGTCAGGTCGGGTACGATCTGGTTGCGCAGGATGGCGCCTTCCAGGCCCACCACCACGAGTTGCCCGTTCTGGCTGGCCGCGCCATAGAGGGACTTGGACGTGATGGTCCCGTAGTTCAACCACGTCGTGAGGTTCGTGCTGGCGAGCACGGTGCCGCTGGTGCCGACGACATAGCAGGTGCCGCCGACCATCTGGAGATCGTTGAGCCATTCGGTCGTCCCGCTCGGGACCGACGACCAATGGACGGCGTTGCTGCTCAGAAGAATGGTGCCCTTCTCGCCGACGGCGACCAGCGTGCCGTTGACACTGCGGACGCGATAGAGCCAGTTCGTGGTGAGGGGCGCCACCTGGCTCCACGTCGAGCCGTTCGGGCTGGTGAGGATGGTCCCCGCGTCGCCCACGATCACCAGTTGGTTGGAGTAGGTCTCGATGGAGGAGAGATACGTGGCGGTGGGGACGGCCACGGTGGACCAGTTGGTGCCGTTCGCGCTGGAAAGCAGCGTGCCGCTGCCGCCGACGAGATAGAAACGGCTGTCAAACACGCCCACACCGTGCAGGTCGTTGGCGGTGGGCGCGGGGATCGGATACCAAATCAGACCGAACGAGCTGACCATGTTGGTGGCCAGGCTGCCGTCGAGGTTGGTCGTCGTTACGGGATAATAGAGATTCGGGCTGAGGGCGACGCTGCCGTGGGTGCCGACGGCGAGGAGGAGATTCGTGGTGCCGCCGACGGCAAAGAAAACGGTGTTGCTGGCGGAAACGGAGTTGGTGGACGGGACCAGTTCAGCCGTCCAATTCACGCCGTTGGGGCTGGTCATGATGCGGGCGTTGTCCCCGACCGCAAGGTACAGGTCGGCGCCGGTGGTGACCTGCCAGAGCCAATCGCGGGGCGAGTCGAAGGGCGTCTGCCAGTTCACCAAGGCGTTGGTGGGCGTGCCTTGGACCAGCATCCCGCTGGCGCCGCCCAGCCAGTAGTCCAGTTGGTTCGTGTCCCACAGCGAGGAATAGTACGTCCAAAGCGGCGCCGCCGGAGCGAGCGCGCCGGTCTGGTCGGGCCAGGTGATGAAGGCGCCCGTCTGGGTGCCCAGATGCACGTCTTGGTCGCCGGCCAGGAGGCGCGTGCCGGTGTTGCCGGTGGCGGTGAACAGCAGGTTGGTGCTGTTCAGGCTGCTGATTTTCTGCCACGCCGCGCCGTCGGCGCTGAAGATCGCCTTGCCGCCATCGGTCACCGCCAAAAAACCCGCCTCGGTGAGGACGTTCGTTCCGCCGGACGCCGCATTGATGTAAGCGACGTAGGTGATGCTTTCGGAGGCCGCCAGCCCGACCGGCGCGCTGCGCTGGGTCCAACTCGTGCCGTTGGCGCTGGAAGCGATGTACCGGCCCTCGCCGACGGCGACAAACGCGCCGGCGCCGTAAGCCACGCCGAGCAGCCAGTTGGCCCCGACACCGGGCGGCGACGGCTGGCGCGTCCACCGTGCGCCATCGGGACTGCTGTAGATGGCTGCGTTGTCCCCGACGGCCACGGCCAGGCTCGACGACGACGTGACACCCACCAGCCAGTCGGTGGTGGCTAGGTTGGTGGCGACGAAAGTGGCGCCGTCGTCAGAGTAGAGCGCCGTGCCATTCGCGCCGGTGACGAGGATGCGATTACCGAAGAACGTGACGGCCTCGAGGTCGTTGGTCGTGTGGCTATCGCGGGGAATCCAGGTGTGAAAGTCCGCGCTGACATAAAGCTGGCCGAAGTCGCACGCCTGGACGGCCAAGCCATTTTGGGAGGCCAAGCCGACGACGTTGTTGCCATGCGGCCAGGGATTCGACCAACGCCAGTTCTGCGCACGCAGGCCGCCGGACGTGAAAAGGCAGAATGCGGCCAGAGCGATCGGATAGAAATCTGAAATCCGAAATCCGAAATCCGAAGGAACGCCGGACTCGGATCTTCGTAATCCAAACCATCTCGACGTGGGCCTCAGCGAACGCGCCGCCAAACTGAGTCCAGGCGCGGCTTCAGTGCCTCGGCAGCCAGCCAGGGTTCGCGGCCGCCGCCAGCGCCTTGCGACTTCGGATTTCGACCCGCGGATTTCCTTCGGTTTTTGGGTTGGGGGTTTCCGGTCTGGGAGAGCACCCATCTGATTCCTTCCTGATAAGCGATGGCGTTGGGTCAAGCAGACCGTGCGCAGCCGGCCGCGGTCAGGACGGCGCCGGGTTCTCCGGCCACCTGTAGCGGCACGGTCAGGCGGAAGACGCATCCGCGGGCGGAGTCGCGGTGCAATTCCAGCGTGCCGCCGAGGTGGGCGGCGAGTTGCCGGCTGATGGCCAGGCCGATGCCGCTGCCGCCTTCCTTCGTCGAGCGGCACGGGGTGAACAGCCGCTCGCGCACCGCCGGTGGCAGCCCCGGTCCTTCATCGGCCACGTCGAACGCGACGCCGTCCTCGGCCCGCGTCAGATGCAGGCGCACAGATCGCCCGCGCGGCGTTGCCTGGAGGGCGTTGCGGATCAGGTTGTCCAAGACGAGCACAATGAGATCGGCCTCGCGGTTGGAGAGGGTGGCGTGCGCGTCGAGGATGGCAGTGAAGTGGACACCGGCGTCCGCCGCCGCGGGTGCGGCCTTCGCGGTGATGACTTCCGCCAATTCGGCCAGCGACAGTTCATACTCCACCCCGGCGCGTTGTTCGCCCAGGATGCGGACCACATCGTTGATCTGGGTCTGCATCCGGCGCGTCGTGGCGATGGCTTCCTGCCAGTCCGCGCCGGTGCCATCGAGGTGGTTGTTGACCAGACTTTGCAGGCCGCTGAGCGGGTTCTTCAGGCCGTGGATGAGGTGAGCGGTGACGGCGCCGACCGCGGAGGTGCGGGCGGCGAGGGCGAGTTCCTGGTTGGCGCGCAGGAGGCTGGCCGTGCGCTCGGCGAGCAGCCGGTTGGCCCGCTCCAGACGCCGGAAGGCCAGCACCAGGCCCAGACTCAGCAGCCCGCCGCCGGCAAGGAAGATGAGCGTCGCCTGCACGAACAGGCTGCGATCCAGGGCCGCGAAGGCGCGGGCGATGCTGGAGCCTTCGATAACAAACTGGGCAACGCCGAGCAACCGCGACCGGTCCGAGGGATGCAGGGGAATGTTGACAACCAGGAGCGGCACCGGAGCGCGGTCATCCAGCGATAGCAAATCGAACTGGCCCAACTGCGCCGCGGGCAGGTAATGGCTGACGGGCTGGAGGGCGCGGAGGGTGGGCAGGTCGGCGGGCGCAAGCGGCACCTCGGAGATGTAGGCAGGGAAGGCATTGATGAATTTGCCGTCGGGTGCGAACAGGCGGATGCCGATGACGCCCGCCAGCCGCGAAATCGTGAGGACGTGAGTGAACTGGCTGGCCGGATCGGCGAGCGAAGCGTCGAGATCGCCGCTGGACTCGTCGGCGAACTGTTGCATCCGTGAGACGGCGTAGAGCACTTCGCCGTCGTGGTGGGCGATTTCTTCGCGGATTTTGTGGCGGAGGCGGAGCACGGCGCCGACGATGGCGCCAGCCAGGACGACCAGCGCCAAGGCGATCACCAAGCCCGTGGCGAAATGCGGGAACCCGCCGGGCACCGCGCGGCGGCTTGGCCACGAGGTCAGCGCCGGCCAGCGTCGGGAGCGAAGCAGCGACCGTTGCCGCTTAAAAGGTTGTTCCATCACGCGGTGGTTGTCCTGGACCGCTTTCCAGCCGCCTACAGTAACACCGAATTCCCCGGCCGGCTAGAATTCCAGTTCCAGGCCGCCGCTGACGGTGTTGGCCAGGTAGGCGTCGGCGGCCTCGTTGGAGAGCCAGCGATCCCGTTTGAACTCGGCGTAAATTTTAAGCAGTTTGGTCAACTTCCTCACCGCGCGCACATCCAGTTCAAAGGTGGCATCGTGCAATTTCGACGCGCCGGGCGGGCTGATTTGCTCCACGGTGCTGGCGGTGCGCACGGGGAAGTCATAGTAGGAGAGATCGATCTGGCCCTTGATTTCCCAGTGGTCGTCGCGGTAGGCGAGTTGTCCGCCGGTCTGGTAGCGCCAGTAGTTGAAATAGCCCGCGCCGTTGTCGGCGTTGTGCGCCAGGCCCAGCAGGGCCGTCGTACACCAGTGCCGCCGGGCGTCCCAGTAATGGTCCAAGCGGAGCTCGATATTGTGGGTGAGCTGGGTCAGGGAGGTGCCGGGCAGGTCGTTGCCGGAGGCGTCGGTGGCGTTCTGGGTGTCGAAGAGTTCCTCGAAAAGCCAGTAGCTGAGCCGCACTTCCGAGGCGTGGCCATAGTCGCGCGCCAGGGTGAGCCGGGGCCCGGCCTCCCAGAAGTTGTCCAGCGGCGCCCGGAGGAGCTGGCGGGTGCCGGAGGCCTCCAATTGCGCCCACCAGTTGGTGGCGAAATCCCAGCGGACGAATGGACGCATCGTGACGTTGTGACCCTGCACGCGGGCGGTGGACAGGTTGGCCTCGACGAGCGAAACGTCCTGCACCTGGTCCTGATAGAAATAGATGAGATTCGCGCCGGACTGCCAGCCGTCGCCGAAGAACTTCTTGAACTGGGAGAGCGCCATGAGCGTCTGCTCCTTGTTAACGTCCACCCGTTGGAGATAGCGGATGTCTTCGGCCTCCAGATCGAACGCAAACTGCCAGCCGCCCACCGGCAGCCGCATGAGGGTGACCTCCAACCCGCTGACGAAAAAAGGACTGCCCTCGGCGATGAAGGGGCTGAGCAGGACGTTGTCCTTGTAACCGTAGCCGGCGTGAACGCTGATGAGTTTGTCCCAGAGCAGCGATCCTGGCAGAAGCTGGATGTCTTCGGGAATGAGCGGGAGATCCTCGGCGGCGAGCAACGCATGGCTGCTGAGGACCACCAAACCACACAAGATAAACCGAAACCCCATGTTCACCGGCGCCTACCCTTCCCCCGGCCTGCCCCAATAGCAAGCCAAGCGGCCGTTGCGGCCGCCTGGCTGCGTCGTCAGCGCGGGTGTTGTGGTTGGTACGCTTGCGGGTTTACTTGTGTCCTTTGTGTCGTGCGCCCTCACCGACGGCATTGTGCGCCGCATCGATGATCCGTTGGAACTCTTGGTGACTGATCTTGCCTTTGAGTTCGTTCAGTTCATCCGTGATCTGGCTGCGGAAGCTCTTCAACTCGGCCAGGAAGGCGTCGCGATTGGCCTGCAGGTCGGCGCGGATCTGGTTGCGCTGGTCCTGGTTCGCGCCTTTGAGCTTGGCCAGCAACACCCGCTGCTGGGCGAGGTACTTGTCGCGGGTCGTGTCGAAGTTCGAAATCAGGTTCTTCACGTCCGCCGGCGCGCCCTTCAAATCCTTGATCTGATCGCGATCCGCCTGGTTGGGCGGCACCACCACCGGCGTAGGGTCCGCCCAAACCACACCGGTTTCCACGAGGCTGAAGCCGATCACCGCGCCGATGATGAAGGTTCCGAGTTTCATGGTTTGCTCTATTTATTACCTGTTTGTCGGCGGTGGTCAACACCCGCCAGCGCTTCAGTCTCACAGCGTGCTGTGGCAAGCCGCGTGCCACGGGGGAAACGCTGGGCGCAAGATGCTGCCCATCAAAAGCGTCTGGAGTTCGCGCCCCGATTGCGACTCGTTCGGCGGGCGGTTCTCTGGGGCACAGCGCCCAATCCGGGACTTCACCCGATGATCGTTGGGGGCTATTCCCCGGTGGCTCGTGCCCCTTTCTCGGCCGGCAGCCGGTAGCGGAGGTAATCGCGCGAGACGCCGAGCAGGCGCGCCGCCGCGGAGACGTTGCTCTCGGTCTGCTTCAACGCGTGGCGGATCATGCGGTTGATCGCTTCTTCCAGCGAAAAGCCTTCGGCGGGAAAAATGAAGCGTTCGTTGAACCAGTCGTTGGCCGCCGCGCGGGCCACCACGCCGCTCGGGTCGGCCGCGCGCAACTGTTCAAACTGCAGCGCCGTGCCGTCCTCGAACACGATGGCCCGCTCCAGTTCGTGCGCCAGTTCGCGCACGTTACCCGGCCAGGGGTAGGCCGCCAGCCGCTGCCGGCCGAGCGGCGCGATCGGCCGGCGCGGCACCCGATGACGCCGGCAAAGTTCGTCCACAAACCGCTCGGCCAGCCGGACCAGATCTTCGCCGCGCTCCCGCAGCGGCGGCAAGTGCAGCCGGAACAAGTCCAGCCGATGGTACAAGTCTTCGCGAAATTTCCCGGCCGCCGCCAGTTCCTTGAGGTCGCAACTGGTGGCGGCGATCAGCCGCACGTCCACCTCGATCGGCTTGGTGCCGCCCACGCGCCGGATTCTGTGATCCTCGATGGTGGTGAGCACCTTGGCCTGCAGCGGCAGCGGCAGGCTCGGCAACTCGTCGAGGAACAGCGTGCCGCCGTGGGCCGCCTCGAATAGACCCATCCGCGCCGTGCGCGCATCCGTAAAGGCGCCGCGCTCGTGGCCGAACAATTCCGACTCCGCCAGCGTTTCGGGCAGGGCGGAACAATTGACCTCGACCAGCGGCTGCGCGGCGCGCGGCCCGTGCTGGTGGACCCAGCGCGCGATGGTCGTCTTGCCGGTGCCGGTCTCGCCGTGGATCAGCACCGGCGCGGGCGTGCCCTGCATCCGGCGGTCGGCGGCCAGGATTTTTTCCAACTGCGCCTGCAACGCCGCCAGCGACGCGCCGAAGAAAAACTCCGACGCGCCTCCTGTCTCGCGGGCGTGCTCCTCACGCCGCGCCGACTGCCGGGCCTTGCGGGCGCGGGCAATCACCAGCGGCAGCTCCGCCGGGTCGAAGGGCTTGACCAGATAGTCCAGCGCGCCCCACCGCAGGGCCTCGACCGCGCCGGCGGCACCGCCGTTGGCCGTCATAACGATGACGCCGGTGGCCGGGGGAAAGGCGTTCTCCTGGAGCAGCGCGGTGCCCAGGCCGTCCGGCAGGTGGACGTCGAGCAGCACGAAATCGAACTCCAGATCGACGGCAAACTGCCGCGCCGCTTGGAGGGTGACGGCGCCGGTGACATCGGCGCCCAGCCGTTCGAGCGCGGCGGTGATCTGCTTCCGCAACAGCGTCTCGTCTTCCACGATTAACAGGCTCAGGCCGGTGAGGCTGGTGCTTTGCATGGCCTCTTTATCGGCGGAATCGGGCGCGCTGACGACATCAAAATCGCCCTTCCCCTGCCCGGGCGCCGATCGTCCGCCGGAAGCGGGACGCCGTGTGGCAAATGTTGTCATAGCGATGATGTGATTTGCCGCAGCACGACCGCATCGGCGGGGCGTGCCCGCTCCGACACATCGGGCGGACGCGTTTTTGACTTTGCCCTTTTGCAGCCCGCCATCGCCAACGATACTCCGGGCCGATGAATGTCTTTGTCACCGGCGGCGCGGGCTACATCGGGTCGATTTGCGTTGAGGAACTGCTCAATGCCGGCCACGCCGTCACCGTTTATGACAACCTCACCGAGGGCCATCGCCCGGCGGTGGACCCGCGGGCGGAGTTTGTCCACGGCTGCCTGAGCGACGAAGCGGGGCTGACGCGGGCCGTCCAGGCGTCGAAGGCCGAAGCCGTGATGCACTTCGCCGCCAATGCGCTCGTCGGCGAATCAATGGTCAAGCCGGAGAAATACTTCCGCAACAACGTCGCCTGGGGGCTGCATCTCCTGGAGGCCACGCGCGCCGCCGGCATCCGCAAGTTCGTCTTCAGCTCCACCTGCGCCACCTACGGACCGCCCGACCGCGTGCCGATGACGGAGGATTTGCCGCAGCACCCGATCAATCCCTACGGCGAGAGCAAGTTGATGTTCGAGAAGATGCTGACGTGGTATCAGCGCCTCCACGGGCTGGAGTTCGTCGCCTTCCGCTACTTCAACGCCGCCGGCGCGAGCGAGCGTTTTGGCGAGCATCATCGCGTCGAGACGCACCTGATTCCGAATGTGCTCAAGGTCCCGCTCGGGCAGGCGGCGCACTGCGAGATTTACGGCGCCGACTATCCGACGCCCGACGGCACCTGCATTCGCGACTACATCCACATTATTGACCTCGCCCAAGCGCACATCCTGGCGCTGGCGCCGGGCAAGCAGGGCTTCTACAACCTCGGCAACGGCGACGGTTACTCCGTGCGCCAAGTGATCCAAATGTGCGAACAGGTGACGGGCAAACCGATCACGGCCGTCGCGAAGCCGCCCCGCCCCGGCGATCCGCCCAAGCTCGTCGCCGGCGCCGAGAAGGCGATCCGCGAACTCGGCTGGAAACCGCGCTATCCAAAGCTCGAAGACATCGTCACCACCGCCTGGCGCTGGCACCAGCGGCACCCGCACGGATATCCGGATTGAAATCCCCAGCGGAGGGCAGGCTCAGTCTTCAACCGGAAGGTTCCTGGCCGGCGCGGAGGACCATCCACGCTCCCGCCGTGAAGAGCACCGCGCTATAACCAAACGCCGCCGCGCTCCCCACGCCGCTCCAGAGCGCGCCGACGATGACACTCGAGAGGAAGTCGCCGACCCCGTTCACCGTGGCAAGCACACCGAACGCCATGCCGTGGATCTCCTCCCCCACCAATTCCGCGCACAGCGAGTCCTCCAGCGTTTCCTCAATGGCCACATAAATGCCGCCGAGCACGAAGATCAGGCCAAGCGTCCAGGGTGTCATCGGCGCCACGACCAGCAGCAGCGCCATCAGCGCCCCCAAGGCATAGCCGGTCGCCAGCACGAGCGGTTTTGGAAAATGGTCCGCCAGCCAGCCGGCCCCGTAGGCGAAACCGGCGTAAAAGACGTTGTGCAGCACGTAGAAGCCGATGGCCAGGCCGGCGGCCTTCGTCGCCCCCAGCGTGGGAGTCAACTTTTGCGTCGCCAGCAGGATGAGCAGGGTGTGGGCGAAATCGCCCGCGCCGAACAACCCGACCGCCATCAGAAACCGGCGGTAGCGCGGGGGCAGCATCCGCAGGCGCTCGCCGAGCGAGATATGTGGCACCGGCGGGCGCGCCTGCTCGACCACGGCGAAGGCAATCAACCCGGCGGCCATCATGCTGGGGACGAGCGTGCAGGCAAACAGCGCCGGGTAGTGGTGGTTGAAGACTTGCAGCAAGAGGAACGCGGTGGCCGGCCCGACCACCGCGCCACAAGTGTCCATCATCCGCTCGAAACCAAAGGCGCGTCCGTAAGTCTCGCGGTCCACCGCCGCCGCCAGCAGCGCCTTGCGCACCGGCGTGCGCACGCCGCGTCCCAGCCAGGCGCCGGCGCGGGCGACCAAGATGTGCCAGGCGGCCGAGGCCAACCCGAACGAGGCAGTGCCCAAACCGGTGACGATATAGCCAATGACGGCAATAGGTTTGCGCCGCTGAAGCCGGTCCGTGTAATAGCCCGAACCCAGTTTGGCGAAGCTCGAGATCCCGTCAGAAAGTCCTTCAATGAGACCGAGCCACGCCGCTCCCACCCCCATCGTGGCGAGGAAGGTTGGCAGGACCGCCGTGGCGATTTCATGCGACCAGTCGCTCAACAACGACGCTAGTCCGATGCCCAGCACCGTGCGGTTGAGCCAGCGGGCGGGACGGCGTTTGGAACCGGCTGGCTGGGCCGCGGCGCCCACTCCGGTTTGCGTCAAATCGCTCATCGGGTCACGGGCAGATTCTCAGCCATGCGGGGCGCTTCAGACAAGCAAACAGGCGGCGCGGACGGCTCGCGCACTTCCAGGGCGAACTCGCGCCGCGTCAGCGTCACGCTCAGCGCGGCCTTCACATGCTCGGCGAGCCAGTCCTGAAAGGCGTGGAGCGAGCGCGTCCACCGTTCCCGTGCCTTGCGCAACGGCTCGCAAAACATTCCGCGCTGCGCCTGTGACACCTCGCTCAGTTCGCGCCGGAGGGTATCGTCCAGCCAGGCGCGCCAGGCCTCCAACAGGGGCGGCAACCGCAGCCGCCATTGCCGCAACCGCCTTTCCAGATCGGCGGTGACTTTGGCCTGCAGCGTTTTGATACAAAGCGGTGGTGAAAGAAGGTGACACGTCGGGGTGACTGCGCGCCTGACGTTCTGACGCGGCAACGGAATCTCCGGGCAACCTTCCGACCGACGTTACTTCTGCCAAGGCGCCGGCTGCTCGCCGCTCCAGATCGCCTGGACGGGCTGGCGTTCGCGCACCACCGCCGCGCGATTGCCGTTGACGAGCACTTCCGCAGGCAGACTGCGGCTGTTGTAGTTCGACGCCATCACGGAGCCATAGGCGCCGGCGCTCATCAGCGCCAGATACTCGCCCTCCGCCGCCCGGGGCAGTGGCCGGTCCTTGCAGAAGAAATCACCGGATTCGCAGATCGGGCCGACGACATCCGACTTCACCGTCAGCGCCCGCCGGCGCCGGACCGGCACGATTTCGTGGTAGGCATCGTAGAAGGCCGGCCGGATCAGGTCGTTCATCGCGGCATCGACAATGACGAAGTGCTTCTTCCCGTTTCGTTTTACGTACTCGACCCGCGTGACGAGGATGCCGGCGTTGCCGACGATGAACCGGCCCGGCTCGATGAGCAGGCGCAGGCCCAGCGGCCGGAGCAGCGGCACCAGGCGCTCCGCGTACTGATGCGGCGTGAGCAGGTCTTTGGCCGCCGCCGACTCCCACCACCACGGTGAGCCGCTGGCCAGCGCCGGCTGATAAACAATCCCCAGCCCTCCGCCGATGCTCAGAAACTCCAGGCCGTGCGCCGCCCGCAACCGGTGCGCCAGCGGCACGATCTTGCGCACCGCCTCCTCGAAGGGGCCGACGCCGGTGATTTGCGAGCCGATGTGCATTTGCAGGCCGCGCAACCGCAGGTGCGGTAGCCGGGCCGCCCGGGCATAGAGGACCTCGATCTGCTCGAAGGCGACGCCAAATTTGTTCTCGTAGGTGCCGGTGGTGATTTTGGCGTGCGTTTGGGCCGCCACGTTCGGGTTCACGCGCACCGCCACCGGCGCGGTCTTCTTTAACCGCCCCGCCAGGCGGTTGATCCGCTGCAACTCCGGTTCGCTTTCGACGTTGAAGCAATACACGCCGCGCTCCAGCGCCAGCTCGATTTCCTCGGCGGTCTTGCCCACGCCGGCAAACACGCACTTGGAGGGCTCGCCCCCGGCGGCGATGACCCGCTGCAACTCGCCACCGCTGACAATGTCGAACCCGCTGCCCAACGCGGCCAGGGCGCGCAGGACGGCTTGGTTCGAGTTGGCTTTGACCGCGAAACAGAGCAAGTGCTCCAGCGGGGCCAGCGCGGCGTCCAGCTTCTGGAAGTGGTGGCTCAGGGTGGCTTGCGAATACACATAGAGCGGCGTGCCGTGCTTCTTCGCCAGCGCCTCCACGGAGACGCCTTCGCAGTAGAGTTGGTTGCCGGCGTAACTGAAGTAGTGCATGGCTTCGGTCCTCAGAGTTGCTCGGTATGGACACGGAAACGCCCGCCGGCCGGGACACTCCGGCGGACGCGCACCACCGACTTGCTTACTTCTCGGAGAGAATCTTCGCCCGCTCGCGCTGGTATTCCTCCGGCGTGACTTTGTCCGCCATGTACCGCGCCAACAACTCCGCAAGGCGGAGTTGCTGCGCGGCGGACACGGGCAGGGGCGGACCTTCAATGGGGGGAAAGGCGAGCGCGTTCGACGGCGCCGGCGGCAGCGCTGGGAGGGCAGCCGCCTGCGGCGCCGCAGCCGCGGTCGGAGTGGTAGCCTGTTGCCCGGTCGCCAACATCGCAGGTTGGGCTGCGACGGGTTGGGGCTGCGTTTGCGGCGGCGCCGGCTTCTGGCGGGCCTCAGCCTTGGTGCGCTCCTTCAGTTCGGCTTTTGCCTTGCGGGTGGCGTCGGCCGGGGGTGGCGTCTGTTGCATCGCCGCCGCCAAGGCCTGACGCAACTCTTCTTCCTTTGTCTGGCTCAACGGCGCACTCCCGGCCGGGGCCGCCGCGGCGACCGCGGACTGGGCCGTCGCCGGAGGCGTGACCGTGCTCGCGGCCGGATTGGTCGGCGTCGTGCCACCCTGCTGCGCTTCCAGTTCGGACATCTTCTGCCGCAACTGCTCGCGCGCCCGCTCGACGGCCGCCGAGTCCGGCGAGGGTTGCGCTTGGGCGAGGAGCAGCGGCGCCCTACGACCCGCCGGCGACACCCGCGGCGCCACCGCCGTCTGCTCGACCTGGGGGACGCCGGTAGTCCCCATCTGGGCCTGTCCGCCAGCGTCGTCTGCGGCCAAACACGGCAAGCTCATGGCCAGCACAGCGGCGCAGCGAAGCGGGAAGTGTGTCGAAAAGCGCATGAGTGGTTGCTTACCTGAAAAGCGGCCGTGGTGCAACAGCTTTCCCAATCCTTTCAGAAGGCTCCGGCACGGTCCCGTTGAAGGCGAGCATCGCCCGGCGGCCCTTGTGCCGGTCCTTTGTTCTCTGCCTCGGAAGAGCGCTTCGAACTCCGGCGCGCAGGAGGACGAAGAGGAACCGGCGCCGAAGCAAGCCGGGCGCGGCCCGTCAGTTCACCGTCTGGCCGAACAGATTCCGCCACGCGCGTGGCCACGGATAGGCCAGCAGCGAGCGCACGAGGATTTGCCGGATCTCCGCGCGGGAGACTTTGATCCGCTGCGTGGGATCGAGCACCCGCCCGGCCCGCAGTTTGTCGAGCGTCCGGAGGCCGATAAGGACCGGCCAGGCGCACGCCAGGCGTACGCGCACCTGTCCCGCGGGCAGGCGGTTGGTGTAGGCCCAACCGGCGGCCAGGTGGGCCTCGGTAAGCGCAAGGTAGTCGCGGTAAAGCGGGCGCAGCCTCGGCTCGTTCGCGGGATCCAACAGGTCGGCCGGCGCCAACCCCGCGGCGGATAGCTTCGCCAGCGGCAGGTAACACCGCCCGCGCCGCAGGTCCGCGGGCAGATCGCGCAACACGTTGACCAGTTGCAGTCCTTTGCCGAAGCGGACGCCGTCGGCCAGCAGCGAAGCGGCGTCCAGTCGCGCCCGGGGGAACAAGTGCGCCCGGCAGAGGCGGGTCCAAAACTCCCCGACACAGCCGGCGACCCGGTAGGTGTAATCCTCCAACTCGGCGTCGGTTTGGAGCGCCGGGAGGTTCGGGGTTCCCGCTCCGGCGGAGTGCTCCGCGCCGCCGAACCGCTGCAGATCGAGCGCCTGACCGCTGGTGATCGTTGCCAGCACTTCGCGGATCAGTTGCTGGTCCTCCGGCGTGAAGGCCGTCAGTAGAGCAAGCGCGTCTTCAGCTCGCGACAGGAGTACGGCCTCGGCCGCCCTCGTCGGTGAGAGCGAGCCGTCGCTCTGGAATTTCACGAAATCCAGCGGCGGCGTGGTCTGGCCGAGGATGCGGGCACGCAAATGGTCCAGCGCCTGCAACCGCTCAGCCACCGGCACGATCTCGGTGTCCGCAATCGTGTCCGTCGTGCGGGCCAGCAGATAGGCCAGGCTGATCTGCGGGCGGATCGCGCCGGGCAGCACGCGCATCGTGAGGTAAAACGAGCGCGCAACGTCCCGCAACAGCGAGGTCAGCAACTGACGCGAGTCTTTCTCCGCCGGAGCCACGCGGCGAGTATCGCCGAAGCCTCGGCCCCGAATCCAGCCCGGTTGTGGGGCGCCGGGCGCGGGGATTGTCCGCCTGGCCGTCGGCCCCCCGCGCTCGACGGGACAAATTCAGACAGACAGCGCCGCGCCACTGCGCCAGATTGGGCGGGTCAACACCGTGAGTGATCTGCCGCCAACTTTCCCCGCCGCGCGCTATCGCGGTCGCTTGGCGCCGTCGCCGACCGGCCACCTGCATCTGGGCCATGCGCGCACCTTTTGGACTGCCCAGCAACGCGCCCGGGCGCATGCCGGCTCCCTCGTGCTCCGCAACGAGGATCTCGATCCGCACCGGAGCCGGCCGGAATACGTCCAGGCATTTCTGGAGGACTTGCGGTGGTTCGGTCTCGAATGGCAGGAAGGCCCGGACTGCGGCGGGCCATTTGGTCCTTACAACCAGAGCGACCGCGGGCCGCTCTATCGGGCCACCTTGGAGAAGCTGCGCGCCGCAGGCTTCGTTTATCCCTGCACCTGCTCGCGAAAGGACATCCAAGCCGTCGCGCGAGCGCCGCATCCGGCAGACGACGAGGTGCTCTACCCGGGCACTTGCCGGCCGAAGGAGAATGACCGGGGGGCGGTTTCCAGCGGGAAGTCGGAGGACGCTCGCGCCGAAGCGGCAACCCGCCAAGGCTTACCGCCCACCCAAGTGAACTGGCGCTTCCGCGTTCCTGACGGCGAAGCCATCTCCTTCGAGGACGGCGCTTGCGGCCCGCAGTCGTTCGTGGCAGGGCATGATTTCGGGGATTTCGTGGTCTGGCGCCACGATGACGTGCCCGCCTACCAACTGGCCGTCGTGGTGGACGACGCCGCGATGCGGATCACCGAGGTCGTGCGCGGGGCGGACCTGCTGGTTTCCACCGCCCGGCAACTCCTGCTTTACCGCGCCCTGGGCCTGACGCCGCCCGCGTTTTTCCACTGTCCGTTGCTGACCGATGCGCGCAGCCAGCGTCTCGCCAAACGCCATCACGCCCTCAGCCTGCGGACGTTGCGCCAGCAGGGCAGGACGCCGGCGGCGTTGCGAGAGGAATGAGGCAATACTGGCCGCCCCGGATGCCTTGGCGGCGCGGCGGCGCACTCGAATTCAGCAGGATCTTGAGACAAAGAGGACGAAGAGCGAGTGCGAAACCGCGCTGCACTGGTCGGTGGCACGGGAGGGACGCAGAACTTTCGGTTTGCTCCGGCGTCCTTCCGCGCTTAAATAGTCTCATGCGCTGGCGTGCGATACTGCTGCTGTCGCTCGGGCTGAATCTGGCCCTCGCACTGGTCTTGTTCGTTTTCCATCCCTGGTCCGCGCCCCGGAAAAACAGCGCCGGCCCGGAGGTGGCGGACACCGGCACGAATCTGGTGAGGACCAACGTCGTCATTCGGCGGCAGTTTTTCTCCTGGCGCGAAGTGGAGTCGCCCGACTACCCGACCTACATCTCCAATCTGCGCGACATCGGCTGCCCGGAGTCCACCATCCGCGACATTATTGTGGCCGACGTCAACCAGCTCTACGCCCTCAAGCGCGCCACGGAAGTCGTCACCGCCGAGCAGCAATGGTGGCGCAGCGAGCCGGACCAGGGAGTGATCAAGGCGGCCGAGGAAAAACTCCGCGCCCTGGACGACGAGCGCCGCGCCCTGCTCACCCGCCTGCTGGGACCGAATTGGGAGGTGACCGAGCCGAGCTTGGCGGCGCTGCGGATGCAGCAGGGCCTCGCGCTCGACGGCCCGGTGCTCGGCCTGCTGACGGCCGACGCCAAAGCGGCCGTCCGCCAGATCGTCGCGCGCCAGGAGCAGAAGGCGCAGGATTACCTGGCCGCCCAACGCAGCGCCGGCAAGAAACCGGACCCGGCCGAGCTGGCCCGGCTGCGCCAGGGCACCCGCGACGAATTGGCGAAAATCCTGACGCCCCCACAACTCGAGGAGTACCTGCTCCGCTACTCCGACAATGCGCAGGAACTGCGAGGCGCTCTGGGCCGGTTGAATTACTTCAGCGCCACGCCGGACGAGTTCCGGAACCTGTTCCGCGCCGAGGATCCGTTTGACCAACAAATCAAGCTCTACTACAGCGGCGACGATCCCGCCAGCGTCCAGCAGCGCACCGCCCTCGAAGCGCAGCGCGAGGAGGCGATCAAGATCGCCCTGGGACCGGAGCGTTACGCGGAATATCAGCGGCTCCAGGATCCGGGGTTCCGCGACGCCATGACCGCCGCGCTGCAGGCCGGCCAACCGGACTCGGCGCAGACACTCTACGAAATCGGCCAGGCGACGGCCCAGGAGCGCAACAAAATCCAGGCCGACGACAGCCTGACGGCGCAGCAGAAGGAAATCGAGTTGAAGCGGATGGAGTTGGACCAGGCGATGGCCACCGCGCAGGCGCTCGGCCAAAGCGTGCCCGCGGAGCCGCCGACTCCGGCGCCGCTGCGCATGGTCCACATCATCGAGTTTGGGGAGACGCTTGACCAACTGGCGGCCCGCTACGGCCTGTCGATCCGCGATATTCTCGCCGCCAACGCGAACCTCGATTTCACCACCCTCCGGCCCGGCGATTCGATCCTCGTGCCGACCGGCCAGCCCGGCAGGCCGTAGCGCCGAGGCGCGATCACCCGGTCGTGATTCTTCGATCCGTTCCCCCCGGCGCCGCGTGTGTCGTCGCGGCCCTCGTTTTTCTCGCGCGCGGTTTCGCCGCCGAGGCGCCTTCGAAGTCTTCCCGGTCGGCCGCGTCGGCGAGCCTGCTCTTCAGCATCCGCGACCACGGTGCCGTCGGCGACGGGCGGGCGCTCGACACGGCCGCGATCAACCACACGATCGCCGCCTGCGCGGCGGCGGGCGGCGGACAAGTCTGGTTCCCGCCCGGTCGCTACCTCTCGGGCACAGTGCATTTGCGTAGCCACGTCACGCTTTTCTTGGACGCGGGCGCCACCTTGGTCGGCACCACCAACCTCAACGAATATCAGTGGCCGACGCCGCCCGCGTTCATGCCCGAGGCCAAGTGGGGCCAGTGGCACCGCGGCCTGATCGTCGGCGAAAGCGTGGAGGACGTCACCATCGGGGGGCCGGGCGTGATTGACGGCAACAAGGTCTTCGATCCGAACGGCGAGGAACACATGCGCGGCCCGCACGGCCTCATCTTCGTCAACTGCCGGCGCTTCACAATCCGCGACCTGTCCATCGTGGACGCGGCGAACTATGCCGTTTATTTCGAGGTCAGCGATCAGGTGGCGGTGCGCAACGTCACGATCACCGGCGGCTGGGACGGCGTCCATTTTCGCGGCGCGCCCGGCCACGACTGCCATGACGTGACCATCCTCGGCTGCCAGTTTTACACCGGCGACGACTCCATCGCGGGGCGGTACTGGGACCACGTCCTGATCTCGGACTGCATCGTGAATTCCTCCTGCAACGGCCTCCGCTTGATCGGCCCGGCGACGCGGCTGATCGTCCACGACTGCCTGTTCTACGGCCCCGGCCGGCAGCCGCATCGCACCTCCGGACCAGCGCGGCGAACGAACATGCTTTCCGGCAGCATCCTCCAGCCGGGCGCGTGGGATCCGACGCGAGGAACGCTCGACGATGTGCTCATCTCCGACGTCACCATGCACGACGTCGCCTCGCCGGTCACGATCTGGACCAAGCCCGGCAACTCCGTCGGACGTGTCACAGTGGAGCGCCTGAGCGCGACTGGGGTGTACCGCGCCGCGCTGTCCGTGGAAAGTTGGGCCGACGCGCCGATCACCAACGTGGTCTTCCGCGACGTGAGCGTGGAGTTCACCGGCCGTGGAACCACGGACCAGGCCCGCCCGCCGGTAAGGGGTCCCGGCGTCGATGCGCGCCCGCTACCGGCATGGGGCCTCTACGCGCGGAATGTCGAACGTCTCGCGCTCGAAAACGTCCGCCTCAGTTGCGGCGAAGACGATGGGCGCCCGGTGGTCCGGGCCGAGGGCGTGCGGCAACTCGACCTCGACGACTTCAAATTCCCCCGCGTGCCCGGCGTCATGGAGCCGCTCGCGCTGACCAACGTTGGGAAACTCAACCTGCGCGGCACCGATCTGCCGTCCACCGGCCCGCACTGAGTTGGGTCGCCAAGACGGCGATTGCGGTTCGGCCGGACCGGCGAGATCACTCCGGAACGCCGCGGGAGCCGCAGAGGGATGCAGGACGCGTTCCACACTGTTAGCCAGCTTGCGATACATCCAACGACTTCGAAGGGTACGATTCCAACCGCTGAAGCCACTTTCCGGCGGATGTGGCTTTCCTCCTTGACCAAACGAACGCGGTCCCGACAATCCCCGCAAGACCTGAACCGGTCTGTTCCGTTGGCAAAACATGAGAAGAACGACCCGCCGGTGGTGCCCCGCCCTTTTGGCCATCCTTGGCATGACGATCCGGCTTGGCGTGGCGTCCGATCCGTTCCCCATCGCGGTGCCCGGGGATCTTGCTTCCGTTGAAGGCAACGCCGCGCTCGGCTATCCGTTGAACATCGGGTTCTTCAACTTTTCGTCGCAACGCTACCAGCAGGTCTATGACGCCTCCCAGTTCACGCTCATGCCCGGCGGCGGTTACATCACCGCGATTTCCTTCCGCGTCAACGGCACGCTGGGGCCGTTCACCAGCACTCTCCCGGACGTCCAACTCGACCTGTCCACGACTCCCAAGACACCCGGCGATCTGAGCCTGACCTTCGCCGACAACGTTGGCGCGGATGACACGGTCGTGTACCGCCGCGGCGCACTGACCTTGTCGGGCTCCGGCGGGGGCAAGCCCAACCCGTTCGACGTTACCATCACGCTCACGACGCCGTTCCATTACGACCCGGCGCAAGGCAACCTGCTCCTGGACGTGCGCAATTTCGGCGGTGGGCAGACCACGCAGTTCGACGCCACCAGCCAGTACGGCGACGTCCTCTCCCGCGTCTTCACGGACGTTTCCGGGGTAGGCTCGCCCGTCGCCGATGGCTCCGCGAGCTCCGGTCTGGTCACGCAATTCACCGTCGAAGCGCCCGAACCGTCCACGGCGGCGCTGCTGGCGTTGGGGCTGGCCGCACTTCTGCGCGTCGGCCATCGAGCAACCGCCGTGAGCAGACGGTCGGAACGCAGTCCGTGCGGGAGAGAGTGAGTTCAACCCGGATGCCAAACGCGCCGGACGCGAAAACTCGCGGCTCGCCGCCCCTCGCTGCCTCGGTGCGTCCCGCCGGCTGGCGGTCCGGGAAGAGCATCGGTGGGCGTCCACGTTGTTCTGGGCTTTCCCGCTGGGTTCCTCTACAACCGAAGCACCACGCGTGACGTTGTCATGAAGAAACTGGCGGCCACTTTCCTTTGGGTTTTGGTCGCGCTGGCCGGCGCCGGGGCGTACGTCGCGCTCGCCCTGCCGCGCGGCGAGCCGATCAATTCCGCCTGCCTCCTCCTCGCCGCGCTCTGTTCCTACGCCCTCGGCTACCGGTTCTACTCGAAGTGGATCGCCGCCCGCGTGCTGACGCTCGACGACCGCCGCGCCACGCCGTGCGAGGTCCACGACGATGGCAAGGATTTTGTGAAGACGAACAAGTGGATCGTCTTCGGCCACCACTTCGCGGCGATCTCCGGGCCGGGGCCGCTGGTAGGCCCAGTGTTGGCCGCCCAATTCGGCTATCTCCCCGGAACGTTGTGGATTTTGATCGGCGTGGTGCTGGGCGGCGCGGTGCAGGACTTCGTGGTGTTGTTTTGTTCGCTGCGACGCGACGGCAAATCGCTCGGCCAAATGGTGAAGGAGGAACTCAACTCCGCGGCGGGCTACATCGCCCTGGTGGCGATCCTCGCCATCATGGTCATCTTGCTGGCGGTGCTGGCGCTGGTCGTGGTGAAGGCGCTCGCCGAAAGTCCGTGGGGCATTTTCACCGTCGGCGCCACGATCCCGATCGCGCTGTTCATGGGCGGCTACCTGCGGTTCTGGCGCATCGGCAAAGTGCTCGAAGCCTCCGCCATCGGCGTCGTCTGCCTGCTGCTGGCGGTGTGGGGCGGCAAACTGGTCTATGAAAGCCCGCAGTGGTCGCGCTGGCTCGGCCTTCACGACCTCACGTTGGCGTGGGTCATCATCCTGTACGGCCTGGCGGCGAGCGTGCTGCCGGTCTGGCTGCTGCTGGCGCCGCGCGATTACCTCAGCACTTTCATGAAACTCGGCACCATCTTCGCCCTGGCGGCGGGGATTTTTTGCGTGCTCCCGGATTTGAAGATGCCCGCGCTCAGTCGCTTCGTGGACGGCAGTGGCCTAGTGGTCGCGGGGAAAGTCTTTCCCTTCTGCTTCATCACCATCGCCTGCGGGTCCATTTCCGGGTTTCACACGCTGATCGCCAGCGGCACGACGCCCAAGCTGCTCACGCGCGAAACCTACGCCCGGCCCATCGGCTACGGCGCGATGTGCCTGGAATCGCTTGTCGCCATCATGGCGCTGATCGCCGCCTGCACGCTCGAGCCGGGCGTTTATCTCAGCATGAACGTGAAAGGCGACCCCGCGGCGACGGCGGCCAAAGTGACGGCGGTCGGCTTCCCGGTCACCGTCGAGCACATGGGGGAATTGTCCCAGGAAGTCGGCGAGAAGACGCTCTTCGGCCGCACCGGCGGCGCGGCGACGCTGGCCGTGGGCATGGCACAGATTTTCTCCAAAGCGGTGAGCGGGCGCTGGCTCGACCTGTGGTACCACTTCGCGATCATGTTCGAGGCGCTGTTCATCCTGACGACGCTCGACGCCGGCACGCGGGTCGGACGGTACATCTTACAGGATTTTCTGGGCAACCTGTGGAAACCACTCGCCAACACGAAGCGCCTCGGCCCCAACCTGCTGGCCAGCGGGTTGATGGTTTGTGGCTGGGGCTACTTCCTGGTGCAAGGCGTGCGCGACCCGCTGGGCGGCGTCAATTCGCTCTGGCCGCTCTTTGGCATCGCCAACCAAATGCTCGCCGCCATCGCGCTCTGCCTGGCCACGACGATCATTCTCAAGATGCAACTCGGTCCAACCACGGCGACGAAGTCCGAAGCAAAAGCAAATCGACCACCGTTGGCGTTGGTCACGCTGATTCCACTGGTGTGGCTGGTGAGCGTGACGTTCACGGCGGGCGTGCAAAAGATCTGGCATCCGGACCCGCGCATCGGGTTCCTGGCGCAGGCGCAAGTGCAGGCGAAATCCATCCAAGCCGCCAAGTTGGCCACCAACACTGCCGACGCGGCCGCCTATCAGAAGGCTTCCAAGGAATTGGAAACTGCCATCCGGCTTTGGACCAATAACACTATTGATGCCGTCGTGGCTGGCATCTTCCTCGCGCTCGTCTCGACGGTGCTGCTGCTCAGCCTGCTCGAATGGTGGCTGTTGCTCTCCCGCCGCAAGCCGGCCGTGCTGCATGAAACCGCGCCGGTCTGGTTGCCCCACTATGCGGTGAAGGAAGCCGGCCCCGACCTGCGCACCGCCGCCGGCACCGCCGCGCTCGCGCTGGGCCTGGCGAAGGAACTCAGCGGCGAGGCCGCGATCGAGCGGGCGCAGCGCCAGGCCGCCAACTGCGTTTGTGAAGCCGGCCAGCACCACGCCCCAGCCACGGGCACCGCGGCCTACCTCCAAGCGACGGAAGAGCGATTCAACGGCATCCGACGATGCTGCTAGGCGGACCTCACCTATGAAAACCCGAGACTTGCCACCGGAAACATGAAACTCGGCCTGTTCGGCGGCTCGTTTGACCCGGTCCACCTCGGCCACCTGCTCGTGGCGCAGTCGGCGTACGAAGATCTGGATCTCACACGCCTGTTCTTTATTCCCGCCGCCCAGTCGCCCTTCAAGCCGGACCGGCGGCCGACGCCGGCCCCGCTGCGCCTACAAATGCTGCGGCTGGCGCTGGCGGGCTGGAGTCACTGCGAGGTGGACGAGCTGGAGGTCCGCCGCGGCGGCGTTTCCTACACAATTGACACCATCCGGGATTACTCGGGGCGGTTTGCGGGCGCGGAGTTGGTTTACCTCATCGGCGCCGACCACGTGGCCAAACTGCCGCAGTGGCGCGCGGCGGAGGAACTGGCGCGGCGGGTGGAATTCGTCGTCATCCCCCGGCCGGGCCAAGCGCCCGTCGCGTTCCCGCCGCCGTTCCGGGGGCGGACGCTCACCGGGTTCCCGCTGGCGGTCTCCTCCTCGCAAGTCCGGCAGCGGGTGCGGGCGGGCCGGCCGATCACGGAACTGGTGCCGTCCGCCGTGGCGGAGACGATCCGCAACAATAGGCTTTATCTTTGAGGCGGCGGGACTATTGTTGGAGCAGAAAATTGCCACCGATGGATTCGAGAAGACTGGCCCTGCTTTGCCGCGAACTGGCGGACAACAAAAAGGCGGAAGACATCGTCGTCCTGGACGTTCGCAAGCTCTCCACCGTCACCGATTACTTCGTGATCGCCTCCGGCACCAGCGAGCCGCACTTGCGCGCCATCGTGGACGAGATCACGGACACGCTGCGCGACGATCAGGGCCTACGCCCCCGGGCCGTGGACGGCACCTTGCAGGCCGCGTGGCTGGTGCTGGATTATTTCGACGTGATCGTGCATATCATGCGACAGGATCTGCGGGAGCGTTACGACTTGGAGGGGCTGTGGAACGATGCGCCCCGGCTCCGCCTCCCCCAAAAAAACCGTGCCGCAACCTGACGGGCGGAGGCCGAATTCGGCACGGGCGGCAGGGGCCGCGCCTGCGGCACTGCGTTTACTGAGGCATCGCCTTCGGGGGAGTTTCGGCCGAAACCTTCACCATCTCATCCACCATCTTTTTGAAGTCATCCAGTCCGGTCGAAGGAACGATGATCGTGTCCCGCCGCCCGCCGACGTCCTCCGTGATGCGGAGGAACCGGCCGCGCGGGTTTTCCTTGAGGGCGAAGACGAAGGTTTTCCGTTCGACTTGGATCTTCTCGACTTTAAGAGATTCCTCGGGTACGTGCGGCTTGGGCGGCCCGTAGGGGCGGCTGCTGCCGTAAGGCGAGGGGCGTTCGTTTGAGATCATACGCGTTCCCAGTTTGGATGGTTGGTTCCACAACTCCAGCCATTGGTGACAAGGTTCACGGAATTTGGCCGTTGTCAACCGGGGAATTTGGCCGGTGTGACGAACCGGGTCGTGCTCACCGGGTGGGCGACGCGCCAGAGATACAGCCCCAAGCCGGCCAGCATCAGCACGTTCACAGTCTGGGAGAAGCCGTGCCAGAGGCCCAGCGAGCGGGCGGCGGCGTTGCGGGTGGCCGGCGCGCGGTTGGGCGCATACTTGATGGCATGCAACTTCTGGATCTTGGGCTGCAACACGAAATCCCCCAGCAGGCCGACGGCGAGCAGCCCCGCCAGCAGCCCCGCCCAGAATTTGTGGAGCGGCCGGCCCAGATAGAGCCATTCGGCCGCGGCGTGGAACAGCGCGATCAAGCCGCAGACGACTTGGAGATCGAAGTACCGGGCAATGAGCACCTGCACGATGGCCCCGGAAAAATAGGGGAAGTTGTTCGCGCCGAGCAGCCGCCGCATGTCGTGGGAGAACACCGCCGGCCCGACGCCCACGGTGAAAAAAATCGCGGCGCCAAACCACACCGCCGCGTTCATCAAGCCCACAAATCGCAGGAACCCAATCACCGGGCCACGGTAACGCGGGCGGCGCAGCCTGCCAAGCCTGGATTCAGGCCGCAAAGACTGGTGGGGGAAGGCCCTGACGGCACCGGGGTTTATTCACCCGCCCCGCGGCGGGTAACCCGTCACAGGAGATTCGCTGCCCTGCTCGCGCGCCTCCGAAGCTTCGGACTGGCTTCCGGCCTTTGACTTCCCGTCGGGCTTCGGAACTGCGGACGCAGGACTGCCCGTCTCACCACTGCCGGACGCGGTAGAACCGTTGCGCGCCGGTGGCGGTGGCATCGGTCAGCGTCCGCACGCCGCCGTTGCCGGCGACCAGCGGCAGGGCGGTCCAGTTGTCCTCGGCCAGCGAGCTTTTGTATTCCAGCCGATAGACGCGACCGCTTTGGGTCGGGAGAGCGACGTTGAAGCCATTGGCAGTCAAGATCGGAGTGGCCACCAGCGCGTGAAGCACCGTCGGACCGTTTCCAAGGAGGGCGAGATCGTGGCCGCCTCCGGCCGCAATGGCCAAGACGTTGGTCAAGTCGGAGGGTGCCGCAGGGCCGCCCCACTCGGTCACGGTTCCGTCTGCCTTGAGCGCCAAGCTGTCCGCGATAGCATCCAAGTTCGTCCAGTCCGTTGGAACCTCGATGGGTCCGCTGTAATGGTCACCCCAGGCGAGAGCGGTGCCATCGGCCCGCAAGGCCAGGCTGCAAAAGGCACCCGCGGCAATGGCGACGACATTCGTCAAGCCGGCCGGAACCAAAGATTGGCCGCGATCCCAGAAGTCCGAGGAGCCAGAATTGGTGGCTCCAGCGCCCCACGCTACGACCGTTCCATCTGCCTTTAACGCCAAGCTGTGTGCTTCTCCGGCAGCAATTGCGACTGCGTTCGTGAGACCCGCCGGCGCGGTCGCCTGACCTCACCCGGCATAGCCGGAACCAAGCGTTTGTGATGAAATGGGAGGATGAATGCGAAAGTCCGTGCGGTTCTTGACCTCCAATCCAAGCTTTTGGGACGGTACGCTGGGCCGATCGACGGTG
>JAJXZI010000147.1 GCA_021780115.1 bacterium
CAGCGGCTTTGCCCTGGGACTCTCCAGCGGTGTTTCCATTTACGGGACGATCTACGTCAACCTGCCGCCGTACGCCGACGCCAACGGCAATGGTTTCGACGATTTCTTCGAGGTCGCCCTCGCGGCCGGCGGCACCACCACCGGCACCTACACCACCGCCATCGGCGGCGGCACCGTGACGGCGAGCTGGAGTCGCGCGGCGGGCTCGAAGGACGGCATGTGCGTGTTCGACTTGAAGGACAACACCTACGGCGACCTGGGCAATTACCAGGCCGCGTTCGAGGTGATCGAGTACGCCGGCCCGCTGGCCTACACGCCGGGATCGAACACGGTGAACGGCGCCGTCACGCTGCGCCAGACCGGCAACGCGGCGAACCAACTGCAAGGGCCGGTCCAGTTTGTGAAGGTGGCCACCAACCGGTTCAACCTGCTGGTGCTCCAGCCCGGCATGTGGACCAATGCCGCGGCGCAGACGCTCGGGTACACCAATGCTCTGTTCCTCCGCGATGTCCGCTGGCCCACGAATTACTACGGGTACCTGGAGTTCGCCGACGGCGATCCAGACACCCCGGCGCCGGATTACCTGACCTGGATGCTTTCCATCGATGACACCAACGACATCAACCGCAACGGCATCCCGGATTTCAGCGACGATCCCAGTGTCTCCCCACCGCCGCGTGCGCCTCTGCTCCGCCTCACCTTGGGAACGACGAACTTGTCCCTGAGCATCAGCGGCGACGTGGGGCGCGTGCAGGAAGTGCAACAAGCTGCCTCGCTGCCGGCGACCAACTGGCAGGCCGTCTTGTCGCTCACGCTGACGAATGATCCGCAGGTGGTATCGCTGCCGCTGCCGGCCGGGTCGCCGTCGTTCTGGCGGGTGCGGGCGCAGTAAGCCGCCGGCGCAGGCGTTCCAGTTCATCGTTTCGGTCCGTATTTCGTTGCGTATACATCGCTCTCTCGTCGGTGTCTTCTTCCCGTGAGGCAACGAATGGTTATACCCTCAGCTTTTGCCCCCCTTCGGTGTCATTTAATTTGAGGCAACGCGGCAAGGAATTCGCCAACGAATTCTTTTGACAGGATAGTTCGTGTGCGTTAGACTTCGGCTTGCTTGGTTAAGACCTAACCAAGCAAGAACCAAAAGGAGGGTAATATGCAAGACATAAAGACACTGCACCAACAGATCATCAAAGAAATTGCTGACGAACGGACCAAAGAAATGGCCGAATTTGTCGCCGCCAAGCGACGGTACAATGAAGGCGCTGCCAAGAGGCTGACCCAAGGGCTCGAGCAGTTGAAATCCGTCGGGATCGACCCCGGCAAGTTTAATGCCTTGCATCAGGCGCTGGACGCCGACCGCGCCAATGAACTGAAGGCAATCAAGGCCAAATACGCCGCAGACTCCAATCTGCCCAAGAGCGTGGCGCCGGAAGACACCCAACACATCGCGCTGGATGCTGCCATTGTGGCTCGCCCCATCGCTAGCCTGCCCCCTGCCTACGCCGCGGTGTTTTCCACCAAGGATCAGCAGGACAAGCTGGCTGGCGGCACGGGTACCGACGTCCCCAATCCCAACATCATTGATGCCTGGGATTGGGCCTCCGGGGCGGGGACCGGCTGGTTTGGGTCCGGCGCCGGCTCGTACCAAGTCTGGGCGGAATGGGGTTTTTGGTATAATCCGCCTGAGAACAAGTTCTATAGCATCGTTCCCCACAATGTGTTCCGGGGCTTCTACATTGTTCGCTCAGATGATGGCTTCTTCACCTCCAAGTACGCACGGGCAGTTGTTTCCATTTGGACCAATGTGTGGCAATACAATTGGAAGGGTTGGAACACCGTCAATGTTCTGGATGTGGGGTCAGATAACATCGATACGAACCAGAGGTTCGACAACGACCGGCATACGTACAATGCTGCGCTCCTGGGAGGTGGGGATTGGGCCTACATCCGTAACGTGGTTGGCCTGTATGTGTACGCCCGCGGCGGTGGCTCCTATGCGGAGCTGAATTTCGCCACCGGCGCGGCCAACTACCTCGCCTGCCCCCACGTCCATATTTACTAAGAACTTTGCTACCAAGACCGCGGCCACCCCTGCAGGGCGGGCCATCCGCGGCATCGTAGGCAGGGGGTCAAAGGGGCGGTTACGTGTGGCCTGACTTTGCAGGGATGGCTGAGCCTTGGTCAAGTTGGTGTCCGGTTTCGACATCTCATAACGCTAGTCTCAAGCTCCGGCCGGAGTTGCCTCACAGTTTGTGCCGGGTCGTGAACGTCCCGGCGACAGGATAAACCTCTGGGCTTGTCGGCTTCTGCGCACTGACAGGCTTTCCGGCCTGTTCAGCGGGACGAATTCCTTGTTGCCAGCCCGGTCGCCGTTTCCGCCTTGATGATCTTCTCATCGAAGCTCGCGGCCACGGCTTCGCCCGGCTGGACGACGAGGAACTCCTCCGCGGTCCACGGTCCGTCCACCAGCCGCTGCAGCAGCCCGAGGTCGCCCGGGACTTCCTCGAATTGCCAGCCCTGATCGGCGCAGAGGCGCTGGACCTGCTCGCGCAGGCCGAGGGATTGGGTGAAATCGAATTGGATCAGCGTGCCGTGGTGGTAGCTCTGCGCCCAGCCGCCCATGACTTCGAGGAGATACTGCGCCTGTTCCTCGCCGAATTTCTCCACCCACGCCTGATAGGTCGCGTCGGCGGCGGTCTTGAGGTTGGCCGGCATAAAGGTGTTGCCCTGCGCCAGCGATTTCTCGCCGCGCCGCCGCGCACACTCCAGCCAGCCGGAGGTGTAATAGTAAGTGCCGGGATGCGCGTGGAAGAATCCCTGGTAGCGCTCCTTCGAGCCCAGAAAGAACGTGATGCAGTCGTGGGCGCGCGGCACCACCAGCGGGGTGTGCGGGCTGCGGAGACCCGCAAGGATGTTGCTGCACAGGCCGTAGCCGATCAAAATCGCGTCGTATTTGCCGGCGGGGGTGGCGTCGATGCGCCGCTGGATTTCGGCGCAACCGGTCCGTGGGATGTCGTGGTAGCCTTGGGTCAGAAACTCGAAGTCCAGCAGGTTGGGCGAGCGGGCGGCGACGCGGCAGATTTCGCGGAAGGCAATCTCGCAGGCAATGAGTTTCAGGAACTTCGCCTGGGCCGGCGCGGTTCCCGTGCCGCCGGGGCTGCCTGGTGACATGGCCTGGGGCCGTCCTGCTGAAGATGGTTCATTCATGCACTTGTGCAGTTGGCGAAGCCTTCCTGCCGGACAACGTGCTGATTGCCGCCGCCCAGATCGGAGACGCTTTCCAATGGCGCGCACGGTAATAATGGTCCGGCGTCCGAGATGCAACCCGAACCTTCAGTCCGATCCCGGCTTGAGACGCCTCGGCTTCGCGTGATGGGCGGCTCCATTTCGATTTCTGGTCGGACCGGAAGGCACTTCCCCGTTTTTATTGCATCGCTCCGGCTTGGCCATTGGCCGCGCCGTCTCCGCTCGGTCGTTCGATCACCAGCGTCTTCTCCGGCATGGGCGACGCGGGAGCTGCTTCAACCGAGATCCCGTTGACCCGCCACCAAAGCTCGGCGTCGCGGGCGGTCCAGGTGCCCGCCGCCGCGCACTCCGCGAGCGCTTCGTCCAGTTCGCGGGCGCTTTGGAGGCGCTGTGCGCGGGACTTGGCCAGGCAGCGCAGGATGAGCGCCTCCAGGTCGGCCGACACGGGCCGGCCGAGCCGCGCGGACGGCGTCGGCGGGTCGGCCTCCGCCTGGCGCGCGAGCAGATCGTCCAGTTGATCCGCGTCGAACAGCGGCTGGCCGGTCAACAGCCAGTAGCCGACGGCGCCGACCGAAAAAATATCACTCCGGGCGTCCACATCCTGCGGCGCGCGAATCGCCTCCGGCGACATGAAGCGCGGGGTGCCCACGACGGCGCTGACGGCGGCCCCGGTCGGCGCTTGGTGCGTGGCTTTTACCAGGCCGAAGTCGAGCACCTTGACCACGTCGGACATCGCGCCGCGGCAGGTCAGGAGGATGTTCGCCGGTTTGATGTCGCGGTGAATCAGGCCGTTGCCGTGCGCTTCGGCGAGGGAGCCGCAGACTTGCCGCAGGAGGTGGATGACGCGCCCTTCGGGCTGGGGGCCGAACTGGCGCACCAACCGGTCGAGGTCGATGCCGCTCAGATACTCCATCGCATAGTAGAACACCCCTTCGGGCGTCCGCCCATAATCGTACACCGCCACGGTGTTGGGATGGGTGAGCTGGCTGGTCATCTGCACTTCATGCTCGAAACCCGCGGCGGTCGCTTCGTTCGTCGTCTCCGGGCTGAGCAGCTTGACCGCCACCGGCCGGCGCAGCAAGGCATGGCGGGCGCTATACACCATGCCGTTGGCCCCGCGGCCGATTTCCTGCACCAGCACGTACTGTCCCAGCCGTCGGGCCCGCAGGACGCTGTTGCGCGCGGCCGCTTGCAGCCGCTCCACGGAAAGGCTGAAGGCAAACGTGATCGCGCCGCTGAGCACCAGCAGGGCGATCAGCACCAGGAAGGTGCGCCGCAGCACGTAGAGTGGCTGGAAGGCCTCTTCAATCGGAACCTCCGTGGCCAACCCCAGCTCGTAGTCGTCGAGCCAAGTCCAGGCGCCGACCACCGGCACGCCGCGGAAGTCGCGGTAGCCGCGCACGTCATAGCCGGTCTCGCCCTGGGTCGCACTGGCGGCCATGCGGGTCAACGGTAGGCCGCCGCGCGGCTTCCAGGGATGGTTGAGGCTGCGCAGGTCCACGCCGGGATCCAGCAATTTCAGATTGAGGATCGCCGTGGCGCCGCGCCGGTTGGGGATGAGTCGCAGTCCGCGCAATTCCCGGTCGAACGTGGAACGGCTGCTGGTCAGGACCAAGCCCCGGCGGTCGAAGGCGTAGGCCTCCCCGGTTTCGCCGATGCGCCCGACGGAAACCATGCGGCTGAACTCGTTCTGCGGCTGCATGCGCAAGGCGATCACCGCCAGCACCGTCCCGTTGGTCGCCAGCACGGGCGCCGCCACGAACATCGTCGGCCGCACGACCGCCTCGCCGGCCATCGCCCCCCGCGTGGGCAACTCGCTGGGAAACGGCCGCGAGACGATCACCCGGCCGCCCAGCGCGGCGGTGAGAAACCGGTCGTAGGACTTCGGCGCCTGGCCGCCGATCAGGCCGCGACGCAGCGACGCCAGGATGCGGCGGTCCTTTCCCACCACGACGTAATCCACGTAGCCCTGATTCTCCACGAGCGGACTGAGGTGGATCCAGATCGTGGTGGCGGGCGCGGATTGGGCCAGCGCGGTCGCGCTGATGCCCGGTTGTTGTGCCAACGCCATCAAATCCGAGACGGCTTGTTGGATGCGCGCGTCGGCAGCGATGGATTTGGCATCGGACTGCTTCTCCGCATACCACAACTGCAGGGCCGCGACGTCCGCGTTGAGGACGGTGCGCAATTGCGACGCCAACTCCGTCGTCATCGCCCGCTCCACCCGGTCGCGAACCCAGACGCCCATACCCGCCACCACCACCGCGCCCAGCACGGGACCGATCCAAAGCAGTTGCGCGAGGGCTTTGGGGATCCTCGTGACCCACCGGGCCAGCGTGCTTGTGCTGGAACCTTCTTCGCCTGTGCTCACCGGGGAAAGCTGTTGGTCGGGACCGCCCTTGTCAACGGGACGGGCTGTCGTGCCCCTAACGCGGCCGTCTTCCCAGGCGGGGAGTTGTCGTGGCCCCAGGCTGGACTTTCTCGGCATTTTTCGGCAAAGGTGGAAGGAAACCGGGCCGGCGCAGGCCGGCCGCCGGCGAGATTGAAACTCGCCGTGGGCACCCGACTCTATGAAAACGTCTCGCCGCACTTTCCTACGAACTGCCGGACTGAGCGCCGGCACCCTGGGGATCCTGGCCCGCGCCGCTCTGGTTCCGAACGCCCGCGCCGCCGCGGCCTCATTCGTGAAGACGCCGGTGATGAAGCTCGGCTTGGTGACCTACCAACTGGCGCAGGACTGGGACATCGCGACAATCATCAAGAATTGCGAGGCAGCGAAGTTCGCGGGCGTGGAACTGCGCACCGAACACGCCCACAAGGTCGAGTTGAACCTCACCGCGGACCAGCGCGCCGAGGTGAAGCGCCGCTTCCTGGACTCGCCCGTCCAGTTGATGGGGCTGGGCAGCACGTACGACTTCCACACGCCCGATCAGGCCAAGCTTAAACGCGACCTCGCGGCGGCCAAGGAATACATCATCCTTGCGCACGACGTCGGCGCCAGCGGCGTGAAGGTGCGCCCCAACGGGCTGCCGAAGGAGGTGCCGCAGGAGAGGACGCTGGAACAAATCGGCCGCGCCCTCCGCGAACTGGGCGAATTTGGCGCCGGCCACGGCATCTGCATCCGCCTCGAAGTCCACGGCGCCGGCACGTCGCTGCTGCCCAACATCAAGGCGATCATGGACGCCGCCGACCACCCGAACGTCGGCGTCTGCTGGAACTCCAACGACAGCGATCTGGCCGGCGAGGGCTTTGACCACAATTTCGACTTGGTGAAGGACAAGATTTTCTCCTGCCACATGCGCGATCTGTACCTGGAAAACTACCCGTTCCGGCGGCTGCTGACGCGCCTGAATGGAATCCGTTTCACCGGCTATTGTCTCGCCGAGATTCCGGCGAGCGCCGACCCGGTGCGCGTGATGAAGTATTTTCGCGCACTGTGGCTGGCCTACCAGGAGTTGCAGTAACGCTCGCTTTCTCCGAGCACCCCGTTTTCGCCGAGAGGACGTCTCGGCAAGGCGCGGGATGAGACCTGCTTTCGCGATCCCGCTTCCCGTCGGCGGCTGACCCGGCACCGAACCCGCTCCCGCGGCTTCGGTTCCCTGATTCGGAACGGGGCGTCCTCAAATTGTCGGTTAGTCCAACGGGAAACCCTCCGGCTCTGGCGGAGGACTCGCAAAGTTTGACAGTTCCGGGAGTGTGGGGAAGGGGGCATGTTCCTGTGCATTTTGCCGAGACGCTGGTTGCGCGGTTGGTTTCGGAAAGCAAATGGAACGGGGCCGGAATGGCCAGGAGTGCCCAAAGGCCGAGGCAAGAACGTTGGCGAAGATAGGGCGATCTTTTGGAACTGGACGGTGGAACGTTCGCCCGAAGGGCCATGCGGCTTTGAGTCGCTCCACCTCCTTCAAGCCTCCGGCTTTGCCGGAAGGTCGCTGACAAACACGCTATCAACCTGTCTGGGGCGGATGCTTACTTAACTTTTGGGTGTCACCAAGATGACTTCGTCGCGAACCTCAACCGTGAGACCGACGGGACTCAGCATTTTCATCAGCGAAGGGCGAAGTTCCCCAGGCATGATACTGCCACTGACTCTCACTGTTGGATCAATGGCCCCGGCTTGCATTGCCTTCGCCGCCAGCGCGACCGGCAAGTCAAACGCCCTTCCGACGAGATTGATTGCCGAGTTCGGCATAAGCGGTGAGCCGGAAGCCAGCGACGCGTCCCGCTCGGCAATTCCCGCCCCGCTTCGCCGCGGGGCAATCACAATCGAGTCATGTCGGCTGCCACCACGGCCCTGCCCGCTAGCCAACGGCCACCAACTGCCGCAGCACGTACGGCAAGATGCCACCGTGGTGGTAGTATTCGATCTCGATGGGCGTGTCGATGCGGCACTTGACCGGCACGCGTTC
>JAJXZI010000100.1 GCA_021780115.1 bacterium
GGAGGACTATGTGCTGGTCGCCCAGGACAAGATGGAAGTCACGATCTTCCGGCGCGCGAACCATTGGCAGCCCGAGGTGTTGCGGCAGCCGGAACAGGAGTTGCGGCTGGCGTCGCTCGACTTCCGCCTGCCGCTCAATGCGGTGTACGACGGCGTGACGATTTGACCGGGCGGGTCAGCGCCCTCTCAACCGCCCAGGGAACTGGGATCGCTCACGTCGCCTTTGTTGAAGTCCACGTAAGCCTCGGTCAAATCCGCCGCGTAGATCAACGCTCCGGCGCGGCCGAGGTTCAGGCGGATGTGGAGGTCAAATTCCTTTGAGGCGACCGCGGCGCAGAGCGCCTTGAAGGTCGCTTTCGTCGGCTGACCGCGCTTCAAACTCCAAAGAACCTTCCGGCTGCCGGGCGCGCTGTAGCCGATGTCCACCTTCTCCTCGACCACCGTCGCGGGGCTGTAGCCGAGGGCGTCGATGATGCGGCCCCAATTCGGGTCGCCGCCGCACCAACTGGTCTTCACCAGCGCGCTGTTGGCGACGGCCCGCGCCGCGGCGTCGGCGTCGGCGAAAGTCTGGGCGCCACTCACGCGCACGGTCACAAAGCGCGTCACGCCTTCGCCGTCGCGGACGATCATCTTCGCCAGTTCCAGGCAGACATGGTTCAACGCGCTCTGAAAGCGGACGCCGTCCACCGATTTCGCATTTCGGATTTCGGATTTCGGATTCCCCGCCAGGCCGTTCGCCAGGATGAGCACGGTGTCGTTCGTGCTCATGTCGCCATCCACGGTAACGCGGTTGAAGCTCCGCGCCCCCGCTTCCCGCAACGCGGCCTGCAGCGGGGCGCGTCCGATCGCGGCGTCCGTGGTGAGGAAGCAGAGCATCGTGGCGTGCAGCGGAATGGCCGCCGGCCGCCGGCCGGTCGCGCTCAGGCCGGGCTGGATCATGCCGGCGCCTTTGGCGATGCCGCCGATGCGGACGGTCCGGCCGCCCAATTTGAACTCGACGGCGATCTCCTTGCGCCGGGTATCGCTGGTCATGATGGCCTCGGCCGCTTCGGCGGCGTGCGCGGCCTCACGGCCGAGGAGCTGCGCGGCCTGGCGGATACCGGCGCGGACATTCTTCATCGGCAAGGTCACGCCGATGCGACCGGTGGACCCGACCAGGACCCGCCCGGCGGGCAGGTGGAGTTGCTTCGCCACGAGCGCGGTCATTTCGAGCGCGTCCTTCATACCCTGCGGCCCGGTGCAGGCGTTGGCGTTGCCCGAGTTGACGACCAGCGCTTGCGCGGTGCCTCGCTTGAGTCGCGCGAGGCAGACCTTCACCGGCGCGGCGCAAACCTGGTTGGTGGTGAACAGGCCGGCCACCGAGGCGGGGACTTCCGAAACGATGAGCGCGAGGTCGCGCTTCGGGCCTTTGGCCGAGCCTTTGCCGGTGCCCAGGCGTTTGATGTCGCAGAAAACGCCGCTGGCCAGGAAGCCCTGCGGCGCGACGACGGACCCGTGAATCTCTTTGAACTGTTGGCTCATCTTGCGCCGCTGGTTGTGCCAGCCGCGGCGCGGGAGTAAATGATTTTCTTTCGCGGGCCGCGATTCTCCGCAGGGCGCAGCGGTCCGTCAGGCACTGTGCGGCGGGACTCCCGCTTGGCATCCCGCTGTTTCGTGGTAAGGTGCCTTTGCCAAAGGCCGTTCGGTCCGATTCACCGGGCGGCGCTGGCTCAGATGACCGCAAACCGACGAACCAATTAGGAACTGAACGTCCAGCCCTGAGGAGGCGCAAATGAAACGCAGCGTTTGTTGGCCGCCCCTTGCCCGCCCAGCGAAGTCTCCAAGCGCCCAAGGTCGCGGTGGTTTTACGTTGATGGAACTGCTGGTGGTGATCGCCGTCATTGCGCTGTTGGCGGCGTTGCTCTTGCCAGCACTCAACCGGGCCAAGCTCAAAGCGCAGGGCGTGGCGTGCCTGAGCAACGAGCGGCAGATTAGCCTGAGATTTGTCACAACCCTTGAGGACGCGAGCCAACGGCTAGATCGGTCAGAGATTGCGCGCTGGTTGACAAATGAGACTGGTCGGCCGGAGCTAGGCTGGCTGTGCCCAAGCGCGCCTTGCGTCCACATTGGCAACCCGACGATACCTCACGGTTACGGGGGGACTTATCGAACAGCATGGAGCCAAGAAATCCATCAACCATTCGGCCACGCCGCGGTGGGGAGCTACGGCTACAACGGTTGGTTGCTCCTCGCCAGCGGGGTTCTTTGGAATGGGACGATCAGGCCTCAAGCCTTCAGGACAATGAACGAGATCATGCATCCCGCGTCCACACCATTCTTAGCTGACAGTACTGACTGTTTCGAATTGCCGCTCGTTTCGGATATTCCCCCTACGGACCTTGTCCCGGTCAGGCGTGATACAGGAAGCGGCTGGATGTCCGATTTTATCATACCCCGCCATGGTAGGCGGCCAAATCCGGTTCCGCAGTATTGGCCGCGGGACAAACCGCTTCCGGGTGCGGTGAACGCGTCGTTTTTCGACGGCCACGGCGAACTCGTGAAGCTGGACCGCCTCTGGCAGCTCTACTGGCATCGCGACTGGCAATCGCCGGCCAAACGCCCGGGCCTGCCGTGAAAGAGAAACGATCGCAGATGAGCATCGACGCGGGCGATGCATTCGCGCTCCGATGTTCGTTAAATGGCCGGGGAGCAGCGCCAGCCTCGTCCGCCGGGCAAGGATGCCCGCCGCTCCTCACAACGCCAGCAGCAGACGCCGGATTTCCTTCAGCCGCGCCGGCGCGCTGGGGCGCGTCAGCCGGGGGAACTTGCCGCCGAGCATCACGTAGTCGCCGCGGCGCGTCAGCATGAGCCGGTCCTCCTTCACCTCGATGGCGGAAATGCCGCGCTCGCCGGCCAGGATCTTCAACTCGGCCACCAGGAGCAGCAACTCGACCTCCGGTGGCGCCGGCCCGAAACGGTCCCGGAGCTCTCCTTTGAGGGACGGCAAGGCGGCGCGCTCGGTGGCCTGCGCCAGTTTGCGGTAGATCTCGATCCGCTGCCGGGAATCGGCGATGTAGCGGAACGGAAGGCCGGCGGAGGCCCCGCGCCGCGCGGCGCGCGGCGGGCGTTGATCTCCTGACTCTGGCTCGGACGCCCGCCCCCCGACGCCCGACGCTCGACTTCCTTCTTCCGCCGGATTGAGTTCCAAGAAATCCAGCCTGACGGTGACCTCGCCGCGCGGCTTGACCTTCTCGCCTTTCAGGGCGGCGACGCTTTGCTTGAGCAACTGGCAATACAACTCGAAGCCGACCGCCGTGATGTGGCCGCTTTGCTCCGCGCCGAGCAGGTTGCCCGCGCCGCGGATCTCCAGGTCGCGCATGGCCACCTTGAAGCCGCTGCCGAGCGTGGCGTATTGCTTGATAGCGCTGATGCGCTTGCGCACGTCGGCAAGCAGCCGGGCGTGACGCGGCAGGAGGAGGTAGGCATAGGCCTGGTGCTTGTAACGGCCCACGCGACCGCGGAGTTGGTAGAGGTCGCTCAGGCCGAAACGGTCGGCGCGGTCGATGATGATCGTGTTGGCGTTCGGGATGTCGAGGCCGCTTTCGATGATCGTGGTCGAAAGCAGCACGTCGGCCGCGCCGTTGACGAAGGCCGTCATGACTTCCTCCAACTCGTCGCTGTGCATCTGGCCGTGGCCGACGACGATCCGCGCCTGGGGCAGCAATTGGCGCAGCCGGTCGGCCATCAGGTCAATCGTCATCACGCGGTTGTGGAGAAAATAGACCTGTCCGCCGCGATTCAACTCGCGCTGGATGGCGTCGCGGATGACGCGCTCGTCGTATGGCGTGACGATGGTTTCGATCGGCAACCGGTCGTGCGGCGGCGTCTCGATGGTGCTCATGTCGCGGGCGCCGGTGAGGGCCAGGTAGAGCGTGCGCGGAATCGGCGTGGCGGTGAGCGTGAGCACGTCCACCAGCTTGCGCAGCATCTTGAACTGCTCCTTGTGCAGCACGCCAAAGCGCTGCTCCTCGTCAATCACCACCAGCCCGAGGTCCTTGAACACGATGTCGTCCTGCAGCAGCCGGTGCGTGCCGATGACGATGTCCACCGCGCCGCCGGCCAGGTCGCGGACAACGCGCTGCTGTTCGCGGCGGGTGCGAAAGCGCGAGAGCAATTCGATGCGGACCGGGTAATCCGCCATGCGGTCGCGGAAGGTGTTAGCGTGCTGCTGCGCCAGCACGGTCGTGGGGACGAGGACGGCGACCTGCTTGCCGCTCATCACCGCCTTGAACGCGGCGCGAATGGCGACCTCCGTTTTGCCGAAACCGACGTCGCCACAAATGAGCCGGTCCATCGGCTTGGGTTTCTCCATGTCGGACTTGGCCTCGACGATGGCGCGCATCTGGTCGGGCGTTTCCTCAAAGAGGAAGGCACTCTCGAACTCGCGTTGCCAGGGCGTATCGGCGGCGAAGGCGAGGCCCGGCTGCGACTCGCGGGCGGCCTGGAGGGCGAGCAATTCGGCGGCGATGTCGCGCACGGCGCGCTCGGCCTGCGCCTTGGCCTTGACCCAGCGCGTGCCGCCCAGCGTGTGCAGCGGCGGGCGCGCCTTGCCCGCGCCGATGTATTTGCTGACCAGGTGCGCCTCGGTCACCGGCACGTACAGCTTCGGC
This sequence comes from bacterium, assembly GCA_021780115.1. Lineage (GTDB taxonomy): Bacteria > Verrucomicrobiota > Verrucomicrobiia > Limisphaerales > JAJXZI01 > JAJXZI01. The sequence goes on from JAJXZI010000100.1 coordinate 4,650, forward strand.
GGCGGCTGGGCCGGATCGCCCGGAGCGTATTCGAGGACGAGGCACTCCTCACCGCCGTCGCGGGCGCTGGCGGGAACATCGTTCAGACCAGGCAGGCCCTTTCGGCCGGAGCCGGGCGGCATGACGTGCAATCCCAGAAACCGCCCGATGCCGTGCTGCAGGTGGACCACCAGATCTCCCTCCTCCAGGTCCGTGAAATCAATGTCCAGGGCGGAGCGCGTGGCCAGCGCGTGCGCCGATTTGAGCCGGCGTGGGCGCGGCACCTTGTAGCGCCCGAAAATCTCCGCGTCGGTGACGACGACGATTTTCGCGTCGTCGCACAAGAAGCCACGGGCCAACGTGCCGAGGTGGGTCGAAAGTCGCGGGTCGAGGGCCGGGGTTTCTTCGTCCCTCTCCGGTCCTCGATCCTCGACCCCCGACTCGCGCCGGAAGCCCAACTCCGCCCAAATCTCGCCGAACCGTTGCCGCTCGCCGTCGTTGTTGCAGAAGACATGGACGGCGTAGCCCTGGCGGAGCCAGCGATGGAGCTGCGCGAAGAACTCGCGCCGCTGCGCTTCAGCCACCGGCGGCTGCGGCGCGCGTTCGGCGAGGGGCCGAAAAGCGTCCAGCGAAGCGAAGGAGAGCGAGCCAAGGGCCGATAGCGGATTCTGGGCGGGCGGCGAAAGCGCGGGAGGGCCGGCCGCCTTGGCGTCTTCTTCGCGCGGGATGGAGTGCCCGTTCTCCGGCAGGGCGAGGGCTGGGGGGAGGGGCAACGAGGCTTCGTTTGGCGCGGCCGTTTCCGTCGCGACGCGAGACTCTGCCCGCGCCGCGCCAGTCATCTCGCCCTCGGCGACCTCCAGCAAAGTCGTCGCGCGCTGGATCATCTTCCCTCGCGTTCGCTCCCAGGAAATCACGAACGGATCGGCCTCGGGCACCTGCCGCGCATAATCGGCGGCGGCCTCTTCCAGCGCGTCCGGTTCGCAGAGCAGGAAGATCGCCCCGCGCGGGAGGTAATCGATTAGCGTCGCCAGGCGTTCGGCTTCGGACTTCGGACCTCGGACCTCGGATTCGGCTTCCCGCTTCAGCAGCCCCAGCTCGCCGGCTGGCGGCAGGACGACCGTCTCGATTTGTTCCCGCGAAACCTGCGTGGCCGGATCGAACTGCCGCAGCGATTCCAGTTCGTCCCCGAAGAACTCCAGCCGCACCGGCCACGGGCTGGAGAGCGGATACACGTCGAGGATGCCGCCGCGCAGCGCGATCTCGCCCTTCTGCGTGACCTGTGCCTCCGGCTCGTAACCCTGCGCTTCGAGCCACTCGACCAGATCCAGCGGATCACTGCGGTCGCCGCGGCGCAGCGAGCGCGTGCGGCGGGCCAACTCGTCCGGCGGGAACGTGCGCTGGAGCAGGGCAACGACGGTCGTGACGATGAGGGGAGCGCGAGGCGCGCCGCGTGAGTTCTGGGCCGTGAGAGGCGGGGCGTGAGGCGTGAGGGCGATCAGTGTCTCCAGCCGGTCGCTGATGATGTCGGCGTGCGGCAACCGGTCCTCATGGGGCAACACGTCCCACGCGGGATAGAAGAGAGGTTTACCGGCGCCCAGTTTCAGGTTGCAGGTTGACGCGGAAGGAACCGGTAACTGGCAACCCGCAACGTGCAACCAGGTTTCGAGGTCCTGCGCAAAAGTCTCCTGCGTCCTTACTCCGTCCGTGACGACGGTCAGGGGGCGGTGCGGACAGAGTTGGTGCAGCACCACGGCGAGGAACGGCTGGGCGGCGGGACTGACCACGGCGCAGGACAACAACACCCCCTCCTCCAAGCGCCGCGCCAGCGACAGCACAGCGGGAGATTGCGAAACGCGAGCAAACAATTCGCTTGTCGCCGTCAGTGGTGCTTCCTGCGCCAAGCGCACGAACCCTGACAGCCCGGCGGGAAGGAGTCAAGCGGGGCACCGGGGTTCCCCGATGCAGTCCGCGAGCGAGTGACGACGCCTCCGGTTTGCGCCGCCCGGCGGGCTAGTCCGCCTTCCGGAAGACGGTGAACGGCACGTCCACGGACGCGCCCAGCCACAGGGCTGAATCGGTGTTGCTCCCGTCGATGACCTTGTAGGCGTGGAAGGCGTAACGGATCTGCCGCTTGGACGTCGTGTAGCTGAACCCCGCCTCAAGGGTGTCCCGAATCTCGCGCACGTCGGTGGGATAGTAAATGCTCTGGTAAGTATTTGCTACCCCCGGCGTGGCCGGACCCAGGACGATGTTCTCGCCGGAAATGGTCTGAAAGTGCCGGAAGCCAACATCGAGCTCCCAGCTCTTGATCTGCTGAAACAGTCCCGCCGCCACGATGTATTGGTCGGCGCCGAGCGTGTGTTCCCAGCGATAGAGCGCGTCGCCCCACACGCCCAGGCCCGTCCAGCCGACGTGTTTGCGGAGCAGGAGGGAAGGCTCGATGGCCACGCCGTGGTTGCCGGGGGCGAAGGCGATGTGCCGGTCGTAGGAGCCGGGCAAGATCGCTCCGGCGCGGAAGGTCAGCGTGGGCAGCCACGGCGACGGCGCGGTCGCCTCGTTGAAAATCTGATACCGGACACCAAGCGCGCTGTCCATCAGCCCGGTGGTCTTCTGGATCGTGCCGTTGTCAAACGGCCGCCAACCGACGGTGGTGCCGCCGAAGTTCACGTCGGCCGCCCACTTCTTGGTGATGCCGTAATCCAGCGTGAAGTAGCCCTGGCGGACATCAACACCGTAATTCTCGCCGCCAGCCCGGTAATTGGCGGCCATCCGGTTGTTGCCCTGCTCCCAGACGTGGTAGGCCTCGGACTGTTCGTAGAGCGCGCCGACCACCAGTTGCCCCGGCTGCGGCAGGTCGGCCCATTCCGCAAAGGGCCGGCGCGGCTCGTCCTCGGCGGCGCGCACGCCAGCCGCCAGCGCCAGCAGGCACAACGCGGCAGCCAACGGGAAGGACGCGGAGACCCGACGGGGCCGGAAGTGCTCGG
>JAJXZI010000202.1 GCA_021780115.1 bacterium
TCGAACGTAAAGGAGGTTCCGGCCTTCAGGACGCGCGAACGGGCACTCCTCCACACCGAATCGTCTTCCGCCGCCTTCAGAAAATCGTGTCCCTTCCAAGTGAGTTCGCCTGGAATGCACAGCAGGCAAAGGTCGACGGGAAGTTGGCCAAGATGCCCCAGCTGGACGGGCGAACATGGAACGAAATGCCGGAGGTGTAGAAGTGCCCACAAGCAAAGCAATAAACGACGCTGATTTTCGTGCCGGATACCAATCCGGCTGGAGAGACGCGATGCTCGGCGAAGGGCAGGTGCCCCCGCCGCAGCAGACAGAGCATTTTCGTGCGGGTTACGAGCATGGGTACAGCGAGGGGCGCAAGCGGCCGGTGAGGAGGGGGAAGTAGTGTGCACGCAGGTCTTTTACGACGGCCCGGAGTCATTGGCGATCAACGTGCCGACGGGTGCGGGGAAGACGGCCGGAAACGGATGAGCGATGAAGGATGGATGATGAACATGCAGAGAGCCGCGGCTTCGACACCGGCCGGGATTTGTGTACCATGCATGACGTGAGCCCGACGAACCGACAACTGCCTGCGACCCTCCTCGACGAGATCGTCCGGCGTGTCGTGGCGGTGGCCCGGCCGGACCGCATCGTGCTCTTTGGCTCCGCAGCCCGAGACGACATGGGTTTCGATAGCGATGTCGACCTCTTGGTGATCAAGTCGCGCGTCGCGCACCGCCGCCGACTGGCGCAACAGATCCACCAGGCGTTCTTCGGGCTCGGTATCCCGGTCGATGTCATCGTGGTCACGCCGGAAGATGTCCGCGCCTTCAGCAATAAGGTCGGGACCATCATCGAGCCAGCCCTGCGTGAAGGTCGCGAGGTCTATGCCGCCTAACAACCGCGACCCGACCGGTCCACATGAGTGGCTCCGGCGCGCGCACAGCAACCTGGCCACAGCCCGTGCCATCCTCGACCGCCGGTACTGTCCTACTTAGGACACTCGGGGCGAGAAACTAGGACACTCGGTCTTCGGCGGCTAGCGGGGTCTCTTCAGCGATAGCTGGGGTTTGACCGCCTCCCCATTTCACAATAAGCGCGTCGGCATTGCTGTTCGGCGGCAACTTGAAAGCCCACGGTCTTCCAGGATGGATCGTGTCCCAGGCTGAACGTTCTTGGTCTTTCCGGCCGCTTCCGGGATCATGATTGCCGAAGCCGGCTATCACCTGGTTCCAGAGCGGTTGGTACATCCTAATGAGCACAGATTCGGCAAGGGGAATCCAGATGTCGTCCACAACCAAGTAGCGGCATCCGAAGTCCTCAAGCCGCAGATTGACTTGCCTGATCGAATCGGCGTGCTCCTGGAGCCGCCGGTAAAGGACTTGCCCCGCTGGTTCGTCTAGCCCGACACGACCGCGCCGGGCGCCAGGCGGATCGGCCTTGCCGACATAGATCGGTTTCTTTTGGTCCGCGACGTCCGCGTAGCCTTTAAAATCGCCGTGGTAGTAAATGGTGTAAATCCCGGCTCCGTCGAATGGAGCGATGGGTCGCAACGGCACCACTCCCCGCTCCAAAAGAGCCTTGGCCACGCTCTCGCCAAGGCGTCTCTTATCAAGCGGATTATACGGCTGCTCGGGCGCCATCCCGGCCCGTTGCCACCGGCTGCAGGTGCGCGCAAATGTCTCTGGCCATCAACTCGGCCAGCGTGACCGGAACCGCGTTGCCGATCTGGCGCATACTTTCGCTCCACGCAACCGGGAACACGTATTCATCGGGAAAGGTTTGCAGGCGTGCTGCCTCGCGGACGGAGAAGTACCGCACGGCGCCGTTATCCATGACCAGCATGTTTTCCCCGCCTGGAACGCCATGATCGCCAGCCTTGAGCGTCTTCGCCGGCCAGTCATAGGGGCTACCGGTGTGGCCAACATAGGTCCGCGCGCCCGGAATGAAGCGGTGGTTCTCAATGCCTGGCCGCTCCGTGTCGAGGGGTTGCGGCAGGTCGGTGAGGGCGTCACGCACGGTTCGCCAGGGGCAATCACCGGCAAGTGAAAATATGCGGTCACGCAGCTGGGCGGCGCGCCGTGTAATTTGTGGCGACGGTTCAGGTCGGCGGCTCCTGGGAATGCGGTGACGTTCCCAATATTCGCCGCTTACCCACTGATCGAATAACAGTGCATCGCTTGAGTGCGTTTCCCTCGGGAACGACCATTCGCAATTCAAATCGGATCGAAAACCGACGATCACCACGCGCCAGCGCTGTTGTGGAACGCCATAATCCGCAGCGTTGATGACCTTCGGCACGATTCGGTAATAAAGCCCCGAAGGACGGCCGCGCGTGTGGTATCGTTCCAGTCGAGAACAATGATCTTCCCAGCTCTCGGACCCCTTACGGGTAACCTCGGGGTATTTGAGTTGAAGGGTGACATAGAAGAAGTACCGCGCGAATTTCGGCCGGGTGAGTCCCCTGACGTTCTCGATCAATATGGCTTTGGGCTTCAACGCCCGTACTGCGCGGGCGACCTGGGGAAACATGTCACGGTGATCATCGTAGCCACGATGCTTGCCGCAGATTGAAAACGGCTGGCACGGTGGACCACCTGCCAACAGGTCTATTCCCTCGGGAATATTCGTGTACTTCAGGTCGCAAACATCGCCTTCATGAAGAGGCCACGTGCGGACGTGAGCGACATTGCGGCGCTGGTTCTCGCGGATGGTTTCACACGAATCGTGATCCCAATCGGCCACGAGCAGCGGGGAGAATCCAGCGCGGCAGACACCAAGACCGAGCCCGCCAGCCCCCACGAACAACTCCACCGACCGCAAGCCACCTACCTCCCGTCCAGAAATGCCCGAATCCGCCGCGCCACTCGGTCCAGGTGGCCGAGTTGGCACTCCCATACTACAAGAACCCTCCACCGTAAAGAATAAAGGCGCCGTCGATTGCGCAAGTCCCGGCGCCTGTTTTCCTCCAACTTCGGCACCCAAAAGCCGAGACGCGATTTCGGGGTGCGCGTGTTTGGGCAACCGGGGTGACGATGCCAAAAGCAGCCGTGTACGAAGATCACTTTGCGGCGCGAGGGAAACACCAGATCGGGCGCGCCGGGCAGATCCCGGCGGTGCAGCCGGTAGCGATAGCCCATTGAGTGCGTCATGCGGCGCACGGCCATCTCCGGCCGCGTGTCCTTCGCGCGAATGCGCGCCATGATGGCGCTGCGCTCGCGCTCGGTCAGTGTGTCCATTGCGGCTCATATATCACCGAGCCGTCCTTGAAGAGAGTTTCCCGCCGGGAATAACTCTAAGCTGGAACCCTCGCGGAGCTGGCCGCACCGGAGCCGGCGGAACGGGCATGGTCGGGGCCGGCTTGGGCTCACTCAGTGCCGCGTCGATCAACTCGCCAATCGTCCAGATGTGATTCGTGACCCCCAACGACATGGCCGGTGTACAGCGCAGCGTTTCGTGAACCCGGCACAGGTTGTACCACGCCACGAATAGGGACATGGCCGCACGGTGATTCTCCGGCTTGCGCGAGAAGGCATTGGTGAGCCGGGTCCAGCGGCGCTGCTGCATGCGGATGGTCAGATTCGAGCGTTCCACGAAGCTGGTCGAAATCTGTGCTTCCTCCGGCGCCCCGAAGACGATTTCCTTTTCGACGCGAACAACTCGCCCTGGCGAGTATCTGTGCGCGGCGTCGCGTCTTTCACCCTCCAGGTCTTCTTCGTACACCTTCTGCAGCTGGGCATAGTCGACGTTCCAGCCGAAGGCGGCGCGGATCGTCGGGGCGTACGGTGCATAGCCGTCAGACGTGATCTGCACTTGCTGCGTCAGGCGCTCGCGCAGATCCCAGATGAAGGCGCGGCAGTCATCCCAGGACCGGGTGCCGACATGATAGCTCACGATAGCCTTGTGCACGGCGTCCAATGCCGTCCAAGTGTAGCAGTCACCGAAGTAGCCCGGATGGCCGGGTTTGCGGTGCGCCTGCTTGGCTCCGATGAAGGACCAGATTTCGTCGAGCTGGAGCAGCTGCGTCGGCAGCTCGCGGAACAGTCGGTCATGCAGTCGGGCGCACCCCTGGCCTACCCGAACCCCCAAGGACATGATGGTGTCCCGGTGTACTTCGGTCAGGCGCTCGATAGCGCGAATGGAGCAGCCCTCAGTCAGGGCAGCAACGATAGTGATTTGCTTCTCAGTTGGCAGCACGTTCATTTGCGGGCTCCTGTAAGGCCCACGGCGAACGTGCTACGCTTTAGCTCCCTGCGAAGGGCCTCGCGTGACTCACGTTGCGTGGGGATGGAACCCCGCCCGAGGCTGCAACCTTTGGCGGGGTTTCTGTTGGCGGTGCGTTCCATCTCTGTACCTACCAAGTATATTATTCCGTAGGTACACCCAAGTCAATACCTTCCTGTATCTTACTTGCATTTATATTCTCCCGTGGTATATCCCTTCGTACGTATGGCCAAGGTGAAGCTGACAGTCTGGGGTTTACGGTGCGAGCGCTGCAGTCACGAATGGGTTCCGCGCGATCCGGACGAGGAGCCGCGCGTGTGTCCGAAGTGCAAGAGCCCCTATTGGAATCGCCCGCGCAAACAGGCTAAGAAATAGACCAGTTCCCCGTAAGGGAGCCCACCACGGCGCACGCTCCCGGTTCCTGCCGGGGCGCAGGGAGCGGCGCCTTACCGGTTATTGCCCCGCACGCCGGTAGGCATGGGCGCCGGGGCTATAGCTCTTCTCATCCCCACCACCTCCACCTTGAGGGTCCGTAACGCTACGAGCTGGTGTCCGATGAGGATAAGGATTCGTCCTCGTCAATGCCGAAGTCGTCAGGGGGCTCGTTACCGACCTGACTGGCTGACGTTTCGCCAAACTCCAGCAAGCCAAATGTATTCGGCGCCGGCCGGGTAAATATAAGGCCCTTGCGAACGTACGCTGAAAGGCCACCGCTGACTGAGTGACGATGAGCCGCATCAATTGGCTTGCCCATGGCCTTTAGAATCGCGGAAATATGAATTGGTCGCCCCGCGGCTTTGATTGCATCACGAGCCTTCGCGGCGGCCGAATCAGGTCGTAGGTTGCTCTGGTCGGCTTCCCCTGGCGCCGGATGCTCCTTGGGGACAAGGCGAAGCATGTCCTGCAACCCCTGCAAGTAAGCCCTCGCCTCTCGGATCTGGATCTCCAGCTCCGTAATATCCGCCTGTTTACGCTCGATTCGCTTCACCAGTTCGTCGCGTAGCGCCATGGCGTCCTTGTAGCGCAAATCAAAGTGCGATAAAAGGCGTAACTGAGACATTTCGTGCGGAGCGCCGCACTGACTGGAGGGGTTATGGAAGGGGAGATTTCGCTCGGAGTTCCCGCTTACGCGACTTTTGCCAAGCGTCTGGATGCTTGCCAGGGTACCTACAGTTCGGGCATTGAAGTATGGCGCGGGCGGGACATCCAAAGGGTCCTTAACTATTCGACTTGGGACAAGTTTTTGCCGCTGATTTCGCGAGCGATAGAGGCGTGCCGTAACAGCGGAAAGGACCCGCGCCGTCATTTTCACCAAACGGTGAAGATGGCCGAACTCGGCAAGGGCGCCACGCGCCAGACCGAGGAGTGGATACTTACTCGTTACGCCTGCTATCTGATCGCACTCAGCGGCGACTCCAGCAAAGTGGAGATCGCAGCGGCTAAAACGTACTTTGCTATCCAAGCGCGCCGGCAAGAACTCCAGGACCAACAACATTCTGCGGATATGCAGCGCCTCCAGATGCGCGGGAAAGTATCAGAGGCGTTTAAGGAGCTAAACAAAGCCGCTAAGGACGCTGGCGTTCAGAAGTACGCGGTTTTCCACCACCACGGTAAGATGGCGCTTTACGGCATGGGGGTTCGCGACATAAAAGAAAAGAAAGGCATACCTCAAGCCGAGAATCTACACGATCGGATGGGCTTGGAGGAACTGATGGCTAATGGGTTTCACTACACCCAGACGAGTAAGAAGCTCGTGCGAGATGCGGCACGCACCGAGCGCTTGGCCATTGAGATCAACGAACGTGTCGGCAAGGTGGTCCGACAGGCTATTGCTGATCTTGGTGGCCCAATGCCGGAAGAGTTGCCCGCAGCGCCACCCATTAAGGCGATCGAGGCACGTTGTCGAAAGCTCATCACGGAACAGCGCAAAATGCCAAAACCGAACTAGGACACCCGCCGCTTCAACTTAGGACACTCAGCCCCGAACTAGGACAGTACCCGACCGCCAGGCCCACGATCATTTTAATGTGAGCGAACAAGCGATGGCGATTCGGCTTAGCACGCTCGGCTTTTTGTAAACGCAGCAATTGGTCGTCGCCTCCATTGAGCGCAGTGATCGGGAATCTTGACAGCGCACGTCATGAACCTATAAGGGAGTGGCTGGAAACTTCTGATACGGGTTGATACGGCTCTGGGTTGAGGAAGGTTTTGGTTGTGGCAGGCGACGTGTACTCGTTGAAGGAGGCTGCTGGGCGGGTAGGGGTTGCGCCAATCACCCTGAAACGCTGGCTACTTGAGGGCAAGGTAGAAGAGGTCCCTCGCAACCGTCACGGTTGGCGACTTTTTCGCGAGCAGGACATAGAGCGAATTTCGTCGTTCGCACGTGCGCTTCCTGCCCCTGTGCGCAGGGATGTTCCCGCTGAACGACTGACTGTAGCCTCACTCTTCTCGGGCATTGGTGGGTTTGATCTTGGGTTCCAACGTGCGGGCTTTGCCGTCACCTTCCAGTGCGAGCTGAACCGCTTCTGCTCGGATATACTCTCCAAGCACTGGCCCGACGCGCCCCGTGCGAAAGATATCAAGGAGGTGTCAGGTGCAGCTATTCCTCTTTCCGACGTCTGGGTCGGAGGCTTCCCATGCCAAGACGTCTCTCTTGCGCGAATGGGCAAAAGAGACGGGCTTCGAGGACGCCAGTCTAGCCTCTTTTATGAGTTTGCTCGACTGGTTGGAGAAAACCGCCCCCGAGTTCTTGTTATCGAAAACGTGCCGGGTCTCCTCAGCTCACACCAAGGAAGAGACTTCGGCATCGTTCTCTCCACGCTGGCCGAACTCGGGTATGCTGTTGGATGGCGTACTCTTAACAGCAAAAACTTCGGAGTCCCCCAGTCGCGCCAGCGCGTCTACGTTGTCGGGTGTCATCGAGACCCGCGAGGCCCCTCAGCAATACTTTTTGAGCCCGAACGCAGCCAAAGGGATGCTGCGCCGAGCACAACAAATGGGAAGACCTCTCTTTCCCCCTTTAAGACAATCGTTGGACATCCTCGCAAAACAGGCCCCGTAACCCAGGCAATCGCTTACTGCCTCTACGCCTGTTCTGCCCGGCACACCGGAACTGATTGGAGCCGTACCTACGTATGTTACCCCAAGGACGGGCGCGTACGCCGACTGACGCCGAGAGAATGCGAAGGGGTTATGGGGTTCCCTAAGAACTGGACGGTTCCACACCCCGGATTCCACGACATAGAGGACATTGATTCGTTACGCTATCACGCCCTTGGCAACGCGGTTACTCCGCCCGTGGCGCAATGGCTCGCCGAGCGCATTAAGTCCTACCTGGCCTCTCACGAAAGCGTCTCGACGAGCTGTGCCGCGGTGGCTGGTGCATAGCA
>JAJXZI010000258.1 GCA_021780115.1 bacterium
TAGGTGACGAGGTCGGGCGCAATCCCGGCGGCCTTCATCTCCGCGACCAGCCGCGCCGCTTCCGCGTAGTCGTCGGTCTTGTTGACCAGCGTGGAGTAGGTGACGAGGTCGGGCGCAATCCCGGCGGCCTTCATCTCCGCGACCAGCCGCGCCGCTTCCGCGTAGTCGTCGGTCTTGTTGACCAGCGTGTTGTAGGTGACTTCGTTTGGCGAAAAGCCATCTTCTGTCATCTGTCGCAGGACGTTCTTAGCTTCGGCGACGTCCGGCGCTTTTTTCACCAAAATCGTATAGGTCGCGACATCGCGAGGGATGTGTTTGCGGCGAAGCGTCTGGACCAGTGTCTGTGCCGTCCCGTAATCGGGAAGGCTGTTCAGCACACGATTCCACTCAAGGGCAGGAAATACCGGTCTTGGCGGATGTTCCTTCCCAGATTGTGCCGCAGCAGTACCCACCTTCTTCGGCTCTCCCGGCCTCCATTCTTCAATGGGCCTCGTGTCGGGAAGCACCTCGAATCGCTCCGCCAAAGCGACGACAGCCGCAACGGCTTCTGCGCGTTTCCCAACCTTGCCTAGCGTGTAAACGAACTCGGCCGGCGCACTTCCTCCGCCCTCCAATCCCGGTTTCAAGCCAGTCAGCACATGGAGAGCGATGTCCTCTTCCCATTTCTTGGGTAGCGGGCGCTCGGCGCTGACGTTCTTTCCTTCAACCTCAAAATCACGAAGAATCCAATCGCGGACAGCCGTGCTGACAAGCACCTCGCCGTCTTTGCACAAGGTGGAAGCGCGCACTGCACGTCGCGCACTATCGCCGACGTAATCTTTCTGGCCAGTTGGGATGCTCACTTCCCGGTCACGCCCACCGCACAACGTCGCTCGGATTCGAGGAATCCTCTCAATCGGAAGCCCAGTCAGTTGCGCCATCTCCTGCTGAAAAGCACCGCGAAATATGAGGGCTAGGCAACACAACTGGGAGGCAGCGGTAGGCGACATGACGAGCCAACCATCTCCCGTAAACTTAACTACCGCATGGTCAAGCTGGAGTTCCTTGATGTGAGGTTGAATCTGCTCGACGAGTGCTAGATTGAATTTGTCGGCTTCCCAACTGCGCAGATCCAAGCCCTTCTCAGTTGATCCCACTAGATCGATCGAAAGACAGTAAACCGTCTGCGAGAGCTTCTCCGGCGGTTTCAAGCCAGTGGTATCAGTTTGCATAGGGGAATTGCGCCAGGGAGCCTTTGGTGGGGGCGTCGTCGAGCCGCAGGGGAAGGAAGCGGCGCTCCTGGTTCGGCGGGTCGCACAGGAAAGGATGAAGGATGAATGCAGAATGAAGAAATTCTGCCTTCTGCCTTCTACATTCTGCCTTTCCTTGCCGCCCGTCCTGCCGCAACCGCTCCGCCAGCGGGCGCACCACCGCCTTGTCCTGTGCGCTGTGGCTGAGAAAGACGTCGTAGGGTAAGGCTTCGGCGCTCATGGCAGTTCACATCAACTCGCGGAACTGCTCCGGCGTCAGTCCGGCGTCCTTGGCGATGCCAGCCATCGTGAAGGGGTTGATGGAGTTGTGGCGAGGGATGGTCAGACGCGCCCGGCCGTTGGACATCACCGTGTGCTTGCCTTCGTGGGCGATGCGGAACCCCAGCTTGGTGAAGACCCGCACAGCCGTCGCGCGGCTGATGCCTGGGAGCTTGGGCATGGCTCAGACGACGACCAGATCCTCTTCCACCTTCGACACCCCGGATTCCTCGGCTTCAACTTTCAGCCACTCCTGAATGGCGCTCTTGATGTTCTCCACGGCCTCCTCCCGCGTTTCGCCCTGGGAATGGCAGCCGGGCAGCGACGGGCAACTGACCGCCCATCCTTCTTCCGATTGAATCAGGCGGATTCGATATTGCATGAAGGTGTTATGGCCCAACATCCGTGGGGTTGCAATGCGCGTTTTGATCCGGCCAAATCCGGCAGTTGGGGGAGTCGTCTAGCCGCAGGGGAATGAAGCGGCGCTCCCGGTTCAGCGGGTCGCGAACGGCGAGTCGCTGCTCCCACCAGTTGCCTCTCCCACACGTGCCGGCCTCCAACTGCGCCCAGCCCGAGCCGAACGCCTGGGCCGACAGGCAGAGCACCAGCACGCGGGAATGCTCCAGCCCTGCCTCGATCTTCGCCGGGATGCTGTCGCCGGGCTTGAGCACCCATTCATCGAACCACGCCTTCAGGTGCTTGCGCACGGCCACCAGCAACCGCTCCGCCAGCGGCCGCGCCACGGCCTTGTCCTTCGCGCTGTGGCTGAGGAAGACGTCGTAGGGGAAGGCTGGTTCGTTCATGTTCGCCGCCGGGACCATACTTGACACCCCCGCCGTCCCGCAAGCCGGGCGGGCAGCCGACCCTTGTGGGCATTCTCCTTGGGGAGCGGGCAGGTGCCGCTCACGCCGCCGGGGAACCGCTACCCGGTCCGTACACGACGAAACCGGCGGGCCTCGCGACCCGCCGGTGGGGAAGTGGTTTCCCGCAATCAGGCCTGCACGTTCAGCGTGCTTCCCGTGCTCGTGCTGGCGCCGGTTGTCGCGTCCGTGGCGCTGTCCGTGGAAGCCGCGGCGGAGCCGGAGCCATCGTTGTCCCCGTCGTTGTCCACGCGCCGGTGATGCTGGTGGCGATGCGCGCCTTGCGTCTTCATCGCATTTTGCATGTCCTGGACCAGCGTTTTGAAGGCGGTTTGCGCCCCGGAGGGATTGTTCGATTGCAGCGCGGTTTGGAGCGCGGTGAGATCGTTGCCGAGCTGGCTGTTGTTGCTGAAGAGCTGGCTCAGGGGATTGTTCGTGGTGTTGCCCTGCAAATCGTTCTGAAAGGTGGTCAGGGCGCTTTGGGCCGTTGTCAGGTCGCCCGATTGAATGGCGCTGCCGATGCCTTTGAAGTCCTTGAAAAGCTGGCCGAAGCCGTCCGTCGAGGAGGTTGGATAGGTGTTCGTTGTCGAACCCATGTTTGAGACAGTCATAGTTATCTTGTTGTTCCAGCCAGTTTTTCACCGGCTGCAATTCCCTCATCGGGCGAAATGGGCAAAACTTGAGCATTTTTCGGCGAGATTTTTATCTCGACCGTCGGCGGACCGGCGGGGTGAGGCTCGAAGCAATCCCTCCTGAAGAACGTTCGCCTGTCCGGTTGCTTGCCGAATGGGATGCTGCGTCTCGCCGAGGCGCGTTCCGGAGCGCGGGTCTGTGACCCGCAGCCTCCCAAATGACGGCCAACCGGAGAGGCAATAGAAGAAAGTGCCCCCTCCGGCAGCGCCCCGACACCCGCTTTCAGCCGCGAGCGCGCTCGCGCCGCGGGCCGCGCCCAGTGAAGGGCCCGCTGAACCGCGCGGCTGGGGTGCAGTCCCCACGCGCTTGGGGAATTGCACCCACAAGCCCCGGCAGGTCCGGGCAAGTCTGGCGCCACGGCGGATTTTCGCGCCGCCGCGCGCCGCACCCATCTGCGGCAGGGATCACAAGGAGAATGGCTTCGTCATCCGCGATCTTCCAAGGCAGACACCCGCCCGATAGCGGGGGCGCGGAAGACGCGGATCGGCTGGCGCACCTCCTGCTACCCGCCTCCCGCGGCAGACAAGATTCGGAAATAAACGCGAATCCGGGAATGACACTGAAAACGGGAACAACAACATGAACGAGGTGCAACTATGAACGTAAAGCGATTCTTCGATTGGAAAACTCTCAGCTTGGTGACCTGTGCCCTGGCGTGGAGCGTCGGTGTGCGCGCTCAAAGTCCGCCGTCGGCCGATCCGCCCAAAGTAGTCATCTTGGCACCGGACCCCACCGCCTTGGAGGGCGTCAGTTCGGGCGCCTTCACGCTGGCGCGCTCCGGCGCCACGACCGCGGACCTCACGGTGTTCCTGAGCATCTCCGGCACCGCCTCCAACGGGGTGGACTACGCGCTGATCACGAACGTGATGACGATCCCGGTCGGTGCGCAGGCCGTGGACATTCCGGTTCAGCCCATCACTGACTTGGTGAACCGCGGCAACAAGACCGTCGTGCTGACGCTGGGGACGAACGCCGCTTATCAGGTCGGGGACGACCGACGGGCGACCGTCACCATCATTGACGACACGCTCGACAGCCAGCCGCCGACCGTCACGTTGATCAGCCCCACCAATGGCAGCGTCTTCGCCGGCCCGGCCGTCATCCTGCTCCAGGCTGATGCCAGCGACGCGGATGCGCCCATCCGCAGCGTGAGTTTCTACGCGAACGACGACTTCCTGGGCCGGTCCACCAACACCCAGAGCCCGTACAGCCTGGTGTGGAGCAACGCTCACGCAGGGCGTTATGCCTTGTTCGCCCGCGCCGAGGACCAGTTGGGCCTCTCGACCCTCTCGGCCCCGGTCAACATCACGGTTTCCAACGCGCCCCCCAATGCCCCGCCCGTGGTCACGCTGCTCAGTCCGACCAACGGCGAAGTCTTCACCCAGCCGGCAAACGTGAACATCCAGGCCAACGTGACGGACAGCGACGATGCCGTGGTCAAGGTGGAGTTCATCGGCGACGAGCATTTCCAGCAGGTGCTGACCAATGGCCCGTATTCGGTGACGTGGAGCAACGTGCCTCCGGGCCGGCACACGGTCTGGGTCCGCGCCACGGACGCCTCCGGTCTCAGCGCCTGGGCCGCCGCCCGGTTCACCGTCTCCAACGCGCCGCCGGTCGTCACCCTGCTCGGCCCGACCAACGGGATGAATTTCGTGGCGCATCAGGACATCCCCCTCCAGGCCCAGGCCACCGACGCGGATGACGCCGTCCAGAAAGTGAGTTTCTGGGCCGGCGAGCATTTCCTGGGGGTGGTGACGAACAGTCCCTACACGGTGGTGTGGCACAACGTGCCGCGCGGGGTCTATTGGGTGCGCGCCGTGGCCACCGACCAGTACGGCGTGCAAGGCGTTTCCAGCCCGGCGCTCATCAACATCTCCGCCGGCCCCGACGCCCACGACGGCCCCGATGAGTGAGCCGCGAGAACGGAACCAGTTTCGGGAACGGGGAACTTCGCCTCCTTAAAGCGAGTGCCAGCAACCACCGGTCCTTCCAAGGAGTAAGCGGACCGGAGAGCGCCAGCGGCCCACACCGCTGGCGCTCGACTTTGGGGGAACGTCGTGCCGGCACAGCGACTCCGCTCCCCGCCGGCGCGTTGACACCACGGGGAGCGGACGTATCATGGGCGACCGTTTATGAACCAAAGTCCGCATGTCGCTGTGGTCGGCGCGACGGGTGCCGTCGGCGTCGAGATGATCAAGACCCTGGAGCGGCGCCACTTCCCGGTCGGGAAGCTGACGCTGCTCGCGTCCGCCCGCTCGGTGGGCAAGAAACTCAAGTTCCGCGGCGCCGAGGTCACCGTCCAGGAGCTGACCCCGGACTCCTTCGCGGGCATCGAGCTGGCCTTGTTCAGCGCCGGCGGCGGCATCGCGAAGCAATTTGCGCCGCTCGCCGCCCGGACCGGCTGCGTGGTCGTGGACAACTCCAGCGCCTTCCGCATGGACGACGCGGTGCCGCTGGTCATCCCGGAGATCAACGCCGCCGACGTGAAGGGGCACCGGGGCATCCTCGCCAACCCGAATTGCACCACGGCCATCACGCTCATGGCGCTTTACCCGCTGCACGCCGCGTTCGGCTGCCGGCGCATCTTCGCCTCGAGTTACCAGGCCGTCTCCGGCACCGGCGCCAAGGCCATCGCCGAATTGGAGCGCCAGGTGGACCAGATCGTCAAAGGCCAGCCGGTGACGCGCGAGGTCTATCCGCACCAGATCGCCTTCAACGTCCTGCCGCACGTGGACGCCTTCCTGCCCAACGGCTACACGAAGGAGGAGATGAAGATGGAGAACGAGGGCCGGAAAATCATGCACCACCCGGCGTTCCGCGCCAGCGTGACGTGCGTCCGCGTGCCGGTTTATCGCGCCCACTCGGTCGCGGTGAGCGCCGAGTTCGAGCAACCGGTGACCGTCGAGGCCGCCCGCGCCGTGCTGCAGCGGGCGCCCGGTCTGGACGTCGTGGACGACCCGGCGAAGTTCGAGTACCCGCTGCCGCTCTACCAGAGCGACCGCTACAACTGCGCCGTGGGCCGGCTGCGGAAGGACTGCGCGCTGGACAACGGCCTGTGCTTCTGGGTCTCCGGCGACCAACTCCTCAAAGGCGCCGCGCTCAACGCGGTGCAGATCGCCGAGGAATTGCTGAAGAACTGAGCGTTCGCCCCGCCGCCCTGCGGAGTTCGCGCTGCCATGAGTCAGCGGGTTTTCCCGCCCTCACCACTGCCGGACCCGGTAGAACCGCTGCGCGCCGGCGGCGGTGGGATCGCTCAGCGTGCGCACACCGCCGTTGCCGGCGACCAGCGGCAGGGCCGTCCAGTTGCCGTCCGCCAACGAGTTCTTGTATTCGAGCCGATAGACGCGCCCGCTCTGCGTCGGGACGGAGACGGAGAAGCCGTTGGGAGTCCAGGTTGGATTTGCCATTGCGACGTGGAACACCGGCGAAGCGGTTCTCACCAGTGCCAGACTCGCGTAGTCGCCGCCCGCAATCGCCATCACGTTCTTCAAACCCGGCGGGACTATGGCTTGTCCAAGTTCTGGATAACGCCCGGTGTCTTCAGTGCCGTCTCCCCAAGCTACGACAGTGCCATCGGCCTTCAGCGCCAGACTGTGGAAGTTACCGCAGGCGATTGCAACTGCGTTGGTCAACCCCGCCGGCGGGCTAGATTGGCCGTAAGCGTCGTACCCGAAACCAATGACAGTCCCATCCGCTTTCAGGGCTAGGTTGTGCCAGTCCCCTGCAGCGATCGCGATGATGTTCGTCAAGTCTGGAGGAATGTTGGTCTGGCCATAACGGTTGTCCCCCCAAGCAACGACGGTTCCATCGGCCTTCAGCGCAAGACTGTGGTAACCGCCGGCGGCAACTGCAACCAGGTTCGTCCAGTCCGGTGGGGTCGGAGTCTGGATGCCAGAGCTTGTGTCCCACGCAACCACCCTGCCTTCCGCCGTCAGGGCAAGGCTGTGGGAATAGCGCGCGGCGACGGCTACCGCGTTGGTCAGGGCCTTGGGAACGTTGGGTTCAGCAGCATCGCGGTTGCCCCAGGCCGTGACTGTGCCGTCCGTTCGCAAGGCCTCGTTGAATGCAATTCCGCTGGCGAGTGCCACGACATTGGTGAGGTTGGGCGGAAGAGTAGTCAGGCCGCCCCAGGCAACAACGGTATTGTCAGGCGTCAGTGCCAGGCCTCCCCCGTAACCGGCCGCCACCGCCCCCACGTTCGTCAAATTTGAAGGAACGGCATTTTGGTCGAGAACACCCCACACGGCTACCGGCACGACGGACAGTCGGGAGGCCGTACCAAACAGAGTCCCAAACCTGTTGCTCACCACCACGGAACAGGTTCCGGCCTCTGAAGGCTGGACATTCGTCAAAACAAGCGTGGGATTCGTTCCGCCCTCAATCTCTGTTCCGTTGAGTGACCACTCGTAGCTCAACGGTGTAGTCCCTTGTGCGGCAATTCCGAAGGTGGCTTG
>JAJXZI010000299.1 GCA_021780115.1 bacterium
ACCGGTAGGGCGACGCTCCTGCGAAGCCCTGAGTGAAAAGCCCGCCGAACCAAGCGGTTCGGACAAAGCAATGGGGACAAGCGAATCGCCTTGAGCCTCTACCCGGAGTTTTTCGCCTTCCTCTGTCCATGAACCACAACCACTCAGGCGGCTTTTGGCTGGAGGACCAAGCTGTACTTGCGCGCCATTTTCTGGAGCAGGCGTTGTTCGGTTTGCGCGACTTTTTCTTCATACTGCTTGAGGCCTTGTTCGACATAGACTTTGCCATGGACCATCAGCCACCGCTTCAAGCACCTCGCGCAACGCCGCTTCGCCGGGAATGAGTTCGACGCGCTTCGACTGGACTTCCGCCATACGACGATGCACTTCGGCAAGCTGCCGCTGCTCGATCTCCGGATCGGGAACCGCGTTGACGCTCTCCACCAGGCGTTCCGCGAGCGAGAGCCGGAAATCCACCGGCAACGCCAGCGCGTCCTTCAGAACTTGTTCCATCGTTGCAGTCATGCAGAGAGTTTAGGCGCGTTGGCCCTTGCTTCAAACGCAGGTTGTTCTTCCCCAGCGCGACGCCCAACGAACGCCCCGCCGCCTCACGCGGAGCGAAGGCATCAACTCCGTGCAAGGTGTCGCCCGCCGCGACCTCATTGTCCGCGTGGCCGGCGACAGCGCCTGCTTCTGCGACCTGTCGCAGGAGTTGCCGGAGGAAATCATCGCGCGCACCGAGCACCAGGGATTTTGAGGGCGCAAGCCCGACGCCGCTCGACGGCGCGCAGTTCCGCCACGACAGCGCGGGAAAGCCGTTGTAAATCTACATTCCGCAATTGGAGGGTGAATTTTCATGCGCTCGCAACGCCGATGCGCGGCGGGCACGGCTCGGTCAACGTCCCGGATTTCAACGGCGGCGCAGTGGCTGCCAACCATGCGCACACCCGCTCCTAGCTGGCCCGCAATTGCTCCCGCCATTTCCCGCGGACGCTGATTTGCAGCGTCTTCTGTCGCCCGCTTTGCACCAACCGGGCCGCGATTAACAGAAACCAGCGCCGCCCGCCCGCGCTCTCCACGTGCCAGTCCGGTTCGAGCAGGCGCAGAAACGAATGCCACAGGTTGTAGAACAACAACCCGAGACGGGCGGCCAGCGCCGTGGCATTGCGTTTCCGGTAGCAGAAGCCCTCCAGCCCCCACTGGTGTTTGAGTTCGTCGAACACGGTCTCCGTGTCCGCCCGCTGCCGATACCTCTCAATGATCTGCCAGGCGTTGACGTCGCCCAGCGGCAGACTTGTCACATACGCTTCGAACTCGTGCTGCGCCTAGTCTCAGAAAGTGCCCGCCACCGCCTTTGCTCACTTCGCCCAGACAACGCCGGCCCACGACCACCCCGCTGGGCACCACTCCAGTCGGGCAGACGCAAGCTTACCTCCGCCACGGGCAACACCCCGAAGCTGGTCAGCACGTCATACCCCGGCGCGGCGTTGGGACGGGCGCGCCTAACCGGACAGGTGGCCGCCAGCGCCTCGATCAGCCCGCACTGCTTCTTGGAACGCCGCCCACGGCACCAAGCCCCCCCGAAGGGCGTGAGGGCATCCTTGGTCGGACAGAGCCGCACGTTGCCGCCGCAGGTCGGAAAGGTGAAGACGCCTTCACCGGCCGGGGGGAAGCACCGCGTCTTGGGATGAGTTCATGCCGGCGGTTTAGCCGCAACGACTTGCCCGCGCAATCCCCCTCGCGCACCTGCTTCAACTGCGGAATGTAGGATCAATCGAGGGTTCGGCGGGAGCCTCCCCCCTATCTGGACTTGGTTGCGGCGTCCGCCACGCCGGGTTCTCGCGTTGCGCGTTAAAGCGGCTTGAGTCTTGATGAATGACACCATGCGCGACGATCAAGACAACCTGAATTGCCGCGCCGTTTTCTTCGTGTCCCTCGGAACCGATTCGTGCTTAATTGCGCGCCGTGGAAGTCATCCTTCAACCGGATCGGCACAACGCGGCCCGGCTGGTGGCCCGGATCATCGCCCGGGAAATTCGGGCGAAGCCGGACCTCGTCCTCGGCCTCGCCACCGGCCAGACGATGGAGGCGGTCTATCGCCTGCTGGTGAAGTTGCACCGTGACGAGGCGCTGGATTTCTCCCGCTGCCGCACCTTCAACCTCGACGAATACGTGGGCCTGGCGCCGGAGGACCCGCACTCTTACCGCTTTTACATGAACGAGCGGCTCTTCCATCAGGTGAATCTGGACCTGCGCAACACGCGCCTGCCCGACGGCCGGGCCGCCGACCTCAGCGCCGAATGCGCCGCCTACGAGCGGGCCATCGCGGACGCCGGCGGCATTGACTTGCAACTGCTCGGCCTCGGCAAGGCCGGCCACATCGGCTTCAACGAACCGCTCTCGGCGCTGCGCTCACGGACCCGCGTGAAGGCGCTCACCCCGACGACGATCGAGCAGAACGCGGCGTTCTTCGGCGGACCGGAGCAAATGCCGCGGCGCGCGATCACCATGGGCGTCGGCACGATTCTCGAATGCCGCCGCTGTCTGCTGCTGGCGACCGGATTTGACAAGGCGCCGATTGTCGCCAAGGCGGTGGAAGGTCCGATCACGAGCATGATCTCGGCGACGGCGATGCAGTTGCACCCGCGCTGCACGGTCGTGGTGGACGAGGCCGCGGGCAGCCTGCTCAAGGAGACGGAGTATTACCGCTGGGTCTTCGCCAACGAGCCGGAGTGGGAAGCGTTCCGGTAGGCACGCCCAGCCGACATTCCTGGGGTTCAAAACATCTCCGGCGACACTGACGCGAGTCTTGGATTCCCGTCAGCCTTCGTTGATCTCCGGCATCCACGAGTCCGTTCAGCGGCTTGGAGAACGGGCTCGCCGATGGGTCCGTTCCCGAGGCTACCACGAATAATGCACGGTGTAGCGGACGGTTTGCTGCGCGTCGGGTGGGATTTGGATGGGAAACTCGACCGTCTGGGCGTCGGTCTTCTGGCATGAATGGGATTGCTTGGTGATTTGCCAGTTGCTCCCGCGGTAGAGGTGCTCCACCACGCGCACCGTGACCGGCTCCGCTTTGTGGTTGCGCACGGTGATTTCGAAGCCCTCGTCAATCCACTGTCCGGGAAGCGCGTTGGTCGTCGGGCCGGAAGCCACCGGCAGGCCGGTGTTGGGATCAACAAACGTCCCGTTGCCGCTGAGGTTAACGTGGAACTCGGTCCGCTTGCGTTCGCCGACCAGGTCAAAGGCGTTGCCGGTCGAGAGGCGGACGACTTCATCCCGCGGCGTGTGGTCCATTTCGTTTTCGCCGATGAACTCCATCTGGCCGTCGGTGTTGCGCCGATAGAGACGCACCCGGCCTTTGGGCAGCGGCAGGCCCAGGTGGTTGGCCACCGAGTTGGTGAACTCGCGCTGCACCGCGACCTTCTTGTTGCACTGGGTGCCGTACTCGGAATCAGTGCGAACGCCCGTCGGGAGCCAGTCGTTGATCTTGGCGCCATCGTAAACGTAGAAGGCCGTTGATTTCACGCCCGGGGCGCAGACGAACTCGACCTGCTTGGTTTCGCGGTCGAGTAGGGTGGTCGGCCGCTCCAACGTGTACAGGTGGTATTCGTCAAATGCCTTCTCCGAAACCGGCGGGGCGGCGATGCCGCCCCCCAACCCGCTGAGGGTGTAACGTCGGCTGTAAGGGTCGACGGCGTTTTGGATCTTGTTCACGTCGCCGGCCATGAGTTTGATGCGAGCGTGCGGGAACGACTTGCCGCTTTGATTGTCCAGCGTCACCCAGCCGATCAAGTCCAGCGTGTCGCCCCGCTCGGGGAAGACCAGGTTGTAATCGGCATTCCAGCGCATCCCGCCCGTGACGTAGCTCAACTCGGCGTCGAACCGGGCGGCTTGGTCGGTTTCCAGGATCCACAGCAGCGTGGGCTTGAGGATGGTGTCATCGCCCAGCGCCGGGAACAGGGGTCGGCCGGGCAGACTGAAGCGCAGTTTGCCGTCCACCTCGATGATCGGCTGGGCCGTGCCGCCGCCGTCAGCGAGCGCGCTTTGCGTCATGGCATAGGCCGGCCCGTAACGTCCCATCGCGGCGGTGTGCGGCACGTAACCGCTGCGGATGATTTTGCCGGTGACGAGTTCTCGCCGGGTCTGGCCCCCCACCGGGTCCACCACCTCGAACTGGATCGTCTTGCCTTCGTTCAACGAGAGCAACAATTCCTGCGAAATCGGGTCGGCACGGAAGTTCTGCTCCAGGATCTGGAGCGGGTGCCGGCCGGAGGGGTCGCGCAAGACCACCGAACTGGGCTCCAGGTGAGCGGTCGCGCCGGCGAAACGGACCTCGTTGACGCCCGGCTTGAGTTCGAGGGGAACGGCGTCCCGGACGACGGCGAAGTCCTGATTGTAAATCGTCAAAGCCGGATCGGCGGCGGCGGCGCCCGCCAGAAGGCAAAGGCTGACGAAAGGAGCAAGGGTTCGTTTCATAGAAACTTGTTGAAGGTGAATCAGGATTCAGTTTTCCGCCTGCGAGGTCAAGTAAAACCAGGGTGCGGCTGCTGGGCGGGCGCATCTCAATTCCTTGCCGGCGGTCTGGCCGGCCATCCTGGGGGGAGCGACGGAGGCGAAACGGAGCCGGAATCGAATTGACCCGTTCAGCGCACGACGGCATCGTGCGGCCATGCGCTGGCTGACTCGGTTTGCCGCTTTCACCACGATCGCCGCCTCGCTCGCGAGTTGCGTCCACACTTCGCCCCGGCTTCCCTACCCCGTCGCGCGCACCACGAACCAGTTGGACCATTACGCCAGCGGCGCGGTGCCCGATCCGTATCGTTGGCTGGAGGACGACAACGCGCCGGAGACCAAGGCCTGGGTTGCGGCGGAGAACCAGGTCACTTTTGCTTTCCTCGACCGCATTCCGCAGCGAACCGCCCTCCGGGAGCGGCTCACCAAGCTCTGGAATTATGAGCGTTACGGCGCGCCCTCCAAACACGGCCGTCGCTATTTCTTCAGCAAGAACGATGGTCTCCAGAACCAGTCGGTGCTCTACACGATGGAATCGCTGGCCGCTAAGCCGCGGGTGTTGCTCGACCCGAACACGCTCTCGCCGGACGGCACGGTGGCCTTGTCCGGCCAAGCGGTCAGCGACGACGGCAATCTCCTGGCCTACGGCCTGGCCACCGCCGGGTCGGACTGGCAGGAGTGGAAGGTCCGCGACGTGCGGACCGGCCAGGACCGGCCGGACCGCATCCAGTGGGTGAAGTTCAGCGGCGCCTCGTGGACCAAGGACGGCCAAGGATTTTTCTACAGTCGCTACGACGCGCCGACCGAGGCGACGAAGCTGACGAAGGTCAA
Organism: bacterium; assembly: GCA_021780115.1. Taxonomy (GTDB): domain Bacteria; phylum Verrucomicrobiota; class Verrucomicrobiia; order Limisphaerales; family JAJXZI01; genus JAJXZI01. The sequence goes on from JAJXZI010000299.1 coordinate 5,326, forward strand.
CTATTTCCAAAAACTGTATTACCACCGGCTCGGCACGCCCCAATCCGAGGACCGGCTGACGTACGAGCGGCCCGACCACAAGGACTGGGGCTTCAGCGGCGACGTCACCGACGACGGCCACTACCTCATCATCACCGTCTCGCAGGGCACCGACCGGAAGAACCGCGTTTTCTACCGGGATTTGACGCAGCCCGACGCGAAGGCCGTCGAGTTGTTGAACGACTTCGACGCCCAGTAAGCGTTCATCGACAACGGCGGCCCGGTGTTCTGGTTCCAGACCGACCTTGAGGCGCCGCGCGGGCGGGTCATCGCCATCGACACCACCGCGCCCCAGCGGGCGAATTGGAAGGAGCTGATTCCGCAGTCGGAGGACGCGCTCAAAGGCGTCGGCACCATCGGTGGGAAGTTCGTCGCCAGTTACCTCAAGGACGCCCGCAGCGTGGTGCGACTGTTCGCGCTCGACGGCCAGCCCGCCGGGGAGATTTCGCTGCCCGGCATCGGCAGCGCGGGCGGCTTCGGCGGCAAGCGCCGCGACACGGAGACGTTCTACTCCTTCACCAGTTTCACCGTGCCCGGCCGGGTCTATCGGTACGACTTCACCACCGGGACCAGCACGCTCTGGCGCGAACCGAAAGTGGATTTCCTTCCGGACGACTACGAAACGCGCCAGGTGTTTTACCGCAGCAAGGACGGCACGCGGGTGCCGATGTTCATCACCCGCCGCAAGGGGTTGAGGCCCGACGGCCAGAATCCGACGCTGCTCTACGGCTACGGCGGCTTTGACATCAGCATCACGCCGGCCTTTTCGGTGCCGAACCTCGCGTGGCTCGAACGGGGCGGCGTGTATGCCGTGGCGAACATCCGCGGCGGCGGCGAATACGGCGAACCCTGGCACGAGGCCGGCATGAAGGCGCACAAACAAAACGTCTTCGACGACTTCATCGCCGCCGCCGAATGGCTTTGTGGCCGCGGGCCGGGGAAGGCGCGTCCCGGAGCCGAGGCCACCCCGGGCGGATCGGCGGCGGGCAAATATGATCCGCCCGAACGCTACACCTCGCCGAAGCGGCTCGCCATCTCCGGGGGGAGCAACGGCGGATTGCTCGTCGGCGCGTGCGAGACCCAGCGGCCGGACCTCTTCGGCGCCTGCCTGCCCGCCGTGGGCGTCATGGACATGCTGCGCTTCAATAAATTCACCATCGGCTGGGCGTGGGAGAGCGACTACGGCTCGCCGGAAAACCCGGAACAATTCCGGGCCCTCGCCGCTTACTCGCCGCTGCACCACATCCGCAAGGGCGTCTGTTATCCGCCGACCCTGATCACCACCGCCGACCACGACGACCGGGTGGTGCCGGCGCACAGCTTCAAATTTGCCGCCACGATGCAGGCCGCGCAGTCGTGCGCCCATCCGGTGCTCATCCGCATCGAGACGCGCGCGGGCCACGGCGCCGGCAAGCCCACCACCAAGCTCATCGAGGAGGCTGCCGACAAGCTGGCGTTCCTTGAGCAGGTGCTGCGGATGAAGTAACCGAAGGCGCTCGGGCAAAACCTACCGCGCACACCCCACGCCGGGCTCAGCCGGGCGGGACGGACGCGTCGCCACCGGTTCGCCTTTTTGGTTGACGGGTCCGCGGCATCGCAAAGACTTCCCGCGGATTTCATGCGCACCCTGATCAAACACGTCCTCGCGTCCACGGAACCGCGCGACGCCCTCACCGTTGCGGGTTGGGTCCGCACCCGGCGTGACGCGAAAGGCTTCTCCTTCCTCGAACTCAACGACGGCTCATGCTTCGCCAGCCTCCAGGCCATCGCGGACGCGAACACGGCCGGGTACGCCGACCTGGCGAAGTTTACGACCGGCTCCTCGGCGATTGTGGAAGGCCGCCTCGTCGCCTCGCCCGCCGCCGGGCAGAAGTGGGAATTGCAAGCCCGGAGCGTTCGCCTCATCGGCGCGGCCGACCCGACGTATCCTTTGCAGAAAAAGGGGCATTCGCTGGAATTCCTGCGCGCCATCGCCCACCTGCGCCCGCGCTCGAACCTGTTCGGCGCGGTGTTCCGCACGCGCAGCAAGCTGGCGTTCGCCGTGCATCAGTTTTTTCAGGAGCGCGATTTCGTCTATGTCCACACGCCGATCATCACCGCCAGCGACTGCGAAGGCGCCGGCGAGATGTTCCGCGT
>JAJXZI010000057.1 GCA_021780115.1 bacterium
CTCACCACCCTGCCCGTTCTCGAAGTTGGCGATGAACCGAAGGCAGTGGCACGGCTCAATCCAACTCGCCCTGTGAGCTTTTGGAGAGGTTCCGAAGCCAAGACCAAAGCCAAAAAGAAGAGTCCGCCTGCGCCGACATTTGATGAAGCACTGGCTGCGGCAATCCGCGCCGACCACACGCCCGGCACGCTCTCCCTCGTTGTCTGCAACTCGGTCAAAGCCGCGCAGCAGCTCTACCGGTTGCTTGGCGGAGAGAACGCAGTTTTGCTGACCTCGCGCTTCCGCCGCGGCGACCGTGACAAGCACACGAAGCGACTGCTCGCTTTTGAGCAAAAGCGCAAAGCCCACAACCAAGGCTCCGGCGATGACACGCTTCCAGACTCGCCGGGGCTGATCTGCATCTCCACGCAAGTTGTCGAAGCTGGCGTGGATATTTCAGCGCGTCGTTTGTGGCTGGAGGCGGCACCGTGGCCTTCGGCGCTCCAGCGGTTTGGTCGCCTAAACCGTGATGGTCGCGCCGATGGCAAAGCCAAGGCGTTCGTTTTCCAGTGGCCGGACGAAGGCAGGAAAGGCAAAGGCCAGCCAATCGGCCCCTACGATGCGAAAGACCTCGAAGCCTCGCTGAAACTGCTCATCAAGCTCGCCGCAATTTACGAAGCCGAGCCAAAAATCCGGGCAAAAGCCGCGCTGGACCAACTCCGCGATTCCTGCGCGGCTGCGATGGATGCGGCGCTCAAACCCAAGGAGGAGCCATTCCCGCGTGCGATGGACGTCCACGGCCTTTTTTCCAGTGAGCCGGATTTGTTCGGCGGCTTCACCGATGTGAGCCCGTGGGTTCGCGGCGATGACAAGAATGCCGACGTGACGGTTTTCTGGCGCGAGTTCGACGCGAAGAAAGGCCCGGGCAAAACCGCTGACCTCACCGGCCCCGCGTTTGATGTCGGGGAAGGCTGTGCCGTCGCCATTCATCGCTTTCGTGACGACTTCCTCAGCGGCAGAGGCAGGGCGCTGGTCTGGGACGAACGCTCAGAGACTTGGTCATCCACTTGGGCCAGCGAGATCTGCCCCGGCATGGTGGTCATGCTCCCGCGCGCGGCGGGCGGCTATTCGGCGAGCCTCGGCTGGACAGGCCAGTCAGCCGACAAGCTCGATACAGCCCCGCCGCCCGGGCGCTTCAGCGACACCTTCGAGGGCGATGCCGCATCCGAGCATGCCGAATGGGTCACGCTCGAAACTCACCTCGCCGACGCCAAGGTAGCCGCCTCACGCATCACCAAAGCGCTACAACTCGACTCTGCCATCCAGACCGCGGTCGTCACCGCAGCCGAATGGCACGACATCGGCAAATCTCACTCCATCTGGCAGGCGGCGCTGCCAACTACAGGCGAAATGACTGCTCAACTCTGGGCAAAGGCGCCTTCATTCAAGTGCCTTCCTCGCCCATCGCCAAACAAGCCCTGCATCCGCCACGAAGCTGCTTCCGCACTCGCTGCATGGTCGCACTACTTTGCGGACCGCCCCGGATGGCCCGGCCTGGCGGTTTTCCTCATCGCCTGCCACCACGGCAAAGTCCGCACCGCCCTCTACGCCCGGGGCGATGATGGCGAGGACATCTGCGGTGTGCCGAAGGAGCCGGCCATCCTCCCGTGGAATGGCGGAATGCCGATGGACTTCTCCTGCGCCGCCGTCGGCACCGGCGGCGAGTTTTCGGAAGACGGCCTCACATTCACTCCCGCCTCACCCGGTTGGACCGCCTTCGTGGCCGACCTGCTGGGTGGTTGGGAGCTGCGCCCGCAAGAATCCCCGCCGCCGAACGCCCTGCGTGCCGCCACGGAGCCGCGCCTGCTCGGCCCATTCGCCTTGGCCTATCTCGAATCCCTCATCTGCGCCGCCGACATTCAGGCCAGCCAAAACCCAAGCCAAGTCCGCCATGTCTAACGCAACGCCTGCAACACCATCCAAACTGGCAGTCATTCCGCTGCCCGGCTTGCATCTCGACAGCCTCGGCCTCGGGCTGGCTGCTTTGGGTTTACTCACGCTCTGTTCCCGGCGCTGGAAGTCGGTTCGTGGCGGCTGGCGGGGCAGTGTTTTTTACCTCGCTGGCGGACCAGCGACGGAAGACGAGTTGCTCACCTACATCTCGGCTATCGGTGAGCACGGCGAGTGGAGCACCTACCAGAAAGGTTGGGACAAACATCAGAAGGCAGACACCAAGGCCAAGAGCGGACGCAGCACCGCGCTTTGGCGCGCCCGCGAGGCCGACGAAGCATCGTTGTCGCTGCTACAGTCGCATATCGCGCCCGCCGCCCGGCTCAGCTTCAATCCGCTGTTCGGCACCGGTGGAAACGCAGGCAAACGTGACTTCTCGAGCGGATGGGCCAAGGCGACTGCCGCCATCGAAAAACCTCCGCGCGGTTGGAAGCGCGAAATGCTGAACGCGGACTTGGGGGCCTTTCTGCGCGGCGAGCCGGGTATTTGCCTCGCCGACTTTAACTCTGGCTGCTGGTTCGGCGCGGCGAACAAAGCCTTCAACAGCGGCACCGCGAAGCCATTCCGCGAGGGGCAGCTTTCTCCCTGGGCGATGGCACTCGCGTGCGAAGCTTTCGGACTGTTTCAAGGCAGCCCCTCGCGGCGCTTGGGCAGCGCGAGGCGGGCGACGGGAGCCTTCCCCTTCGTCACCACCGGCGCGGCTCCGACCGCGGCAGGAGAGGCAGGGAAGAATCTCGGCGAACTCTGGTTGCCGGTTTGGGAACAGCCGATGAGCCTCCCCGAAGTCATCGCGCTCTTTCAGCGCGGCAGAGCGGAGGTGAACGGTAAAGGCGCCACCACACCACCCGCTTTCGCCGCCGCAATTCTCCAGCGCGGCGTGGATGCCGGGATTCGGGAGTTCCGCCGCTTCCTGCTGCTCCGCACCACGAGCGAAAACACGTTCGAGTCGCGCCTCGCGTCCGTCGTCCCCGTGGCTGGCAAAGCGGAAGCCGCCACCGCCGTCGCCCTGACCAGGATGCTGAACCTCCGCGATTCGCTCCCCGGCGACCGCAAGAAGGGCAAACGCTGGATTTACGCCGGACTACGCGGCCCGCTGGACGAGGCGCTCGTGGCTTTCGCCGAAAAGCCGTCGCCAGAGGCTGTCCGCGCAACCGTGGATGCAATGGTTGGCTCGCTGAAACAGGCGGACAGGAATCGCGCTCACCGGCGCAGCAAATCGGCGAGTCCTCCGCGCCCTCCCATCCGCTTCCAGCAACTCCCCGGCGCGTGGGCTGCATCGCTCCTCGACGAGAATGGGGGTGATGTCTGCGAGGAAGCTCGCATCGGGCTGGCGCTGGCGACGCTCTGGGCTGCCAAGCGGACTAAGAAGGCGAAGAAGGACGATGCCGCGCTGCTCCTGCCATACTGGCTCGGCGTGCAGATGCGCGGGCCGTTTTGCAGCATGCTGGAGGAAGTGCCCTTCCGCCGCGTGTGGGGCGCAGGCACCCTGACCGCCAATCTCGGCGCTGTTCTGCAGCGTCGCTTGATTGAATTAGAGCCCTCCGCCGAGCCGCCGTTCGGCTCTTGGTATCGCGTCGGACTTGGCGACATCGAGGCATGGTTGTCTGGCGCTTTGGACGATGCCGAAGTCGAGCGATGGATGATGCGCTTCAGCCTCTTCGAGTGGAGCAAGGACAGCGTCGCCTGCGTGGGCAAGTTGCTCGGGCACGCAAACCCGCCCGACATCCTTTCGGGAAGCCTCACGCTCTTTGTCTTGTTCAAACCGCTGTTTCAGTCGTGGCTCTTGAGCGCCCTGCTGCCCGCAGGCAGCAAACGCGAAGCCGCCAAGACCGGCCACTTGCCCGGAATCACCGCGCAACTCGCACGCGGCGACGTCACCGCTGCCGCACAACTCGCACGGAACGCCTACCGTGCTGCCGGCATCGAACCGGCCAAACTGCATTCCCACGATTTCGCCTGCGAAGACCCGCAGCGCCTCCTCGCCGCCCTGCTGATTCCCACCCAGCGACGGGGAATCACCGAAGACACTTTCGATGGCCTGAACCGTCCGGTTCCGGCCCTCAGCCGCCGCTGGCTTTCACCACGAAAACAAAACAACAACATATGAGCACACTAGACACCACCGCCCTGTTGGCGGACGCCAACACTCACCGCCTCGTCCTACAGGCCACACTGGTTCCCGTCACCGGCGACCTGTTCCAGCCCGCCGGATTCCCCGACATCGGCCACGTCATCTACGACGCGCCGCGCCCCGACGGGTCCAAGGAGAAAGTCTGCGTCGTGGACAGCGCCGCCAGCATGGCAAACCACCTCGAAGCTGTCTCCCTTGCCAGCGCGCAAACGCTTGAACTTCATCCCGACCTTGTCGGGATGCCTTACTTGGAGTGCGTGACGGATGCGCCCGGCACCACGGGAGGCGCGACACCAACCCGGTTGGTCGTCACTTCGCTCTCCGAAGGCCACCGCCTCGCATCCAGCTACTTCCTTGATGACAAAGGCAAGGTCGTAGCCAACGGCGCAGTCTCAGCGGACACCTTTGCATCCGTTCTCCGCGACAGCTTCGGCATCCAAGACCTCGGCAAGAAGACCCACCCGCTCCCCGGTGACTGGTGGAACGTCTTCCGCACCATCTTCCGCTTTGACCCGAACTCGCTCGTCCACGGCATCCTTTTCCCCGCGATGGGCATCAAGCTGTCGCGTGTGTTGACCGCCCACCACGAAGCCTTCGGCGCTGACCGGGTCGGACTCTCCGGCGTGAAGTTCGACAAGCTCGGCAAGACCACTTCCGGCCAGCCCATCTTCTCCGTGGACAAAGAAACGGCCCGCGAGATTCAGGCCACATTCGTGATAGACCTCTCGCTCATTCGCTCCTTCGGGCGGGATGTGACAAAGAAGGAAGAGGGCGCGAAGAAAGAGTTCCTGGGTCTGACCGATGACCAAAAGCTGTTCCTGCTGGAACTGGCCCTTTGGAAAATTGGACGGCTTCTTTCCGGTCCCTACCGCTTCCGCAGCGGGTGCGACCTCAAGTGCTCGAAAGTCGTCCAACTCGGCGGGAGAAGTAACGATGACCTTGCTCCCGAAAAGCTGGGAGATGGTTTGAAGGACTTGGTCGCGAAAGGCGATTTGCTTTGGCAGGAGCAAAACGAGAAAGGTGAATTGACTGCGGTTCAGAAGGACAAGCGAATCACCAAAGTCTATTGGCCGTCTGGAGAACTCTTCAAAACTGGCAAAGACGATGAAGAGGAAGATGCCAGTGAAGGCGAAGCTGCCGAAGACGCAGCCGAGTAAGCCATGCAACTCATCCTCGAACAGACGTTCCCGTTGGGGCGATTTCACGCGACTCCGTGGAAAGTCTTCCCCTACGACGATCCGCATGGCGAATGGCCGCCCAGCCCGTGGCGGCTTGTCCGCGCCATGCTCGCTCGTTCTTATCAACTGGACCGGGAAATCGCCGACTCCACCGAGGCTCACGCCAAGCTGCGCGAGGAGGTGGTGCGGGCCTTTGCCACCAGCCAAGTCGAATGGTATCTCCCGCCTTCCTCATGGCGCGGCCCCGGCTTGCGGCAATACCACCCAGCGGAGTTCAAGCGCGTGCCCGCCAGCGCCTCAGAGCCGGGCATGATGGCTTACAACACCACCAAGGTGCTCGATAACTTCTGGGTCACCTCCAACGGCACGGCAGCGCCTGTCATCTGGCACTTCGACGGGCCGGATTGGACACCACCACTGCTTGCCCACCTCGACGCTTGTCTGGCCCGCATGACCTACTTCGGACGCGCGGAATCCATCACCGAAATCCGGCGCACCGCCGCGGTGCCTTCCCTCGGGGAGTCGGTGAAGCTTTCACCCCGCCGCAGCGGCAACGCCGTCCCCGTCCTCGCTCTCCAGCCGGACGCCACCCTGGCCCAACTCGAAGCTACCACCGATGCACCCGAAGTCGCCGGCACCAACATCCCACCCGGTTCCCGCTGGATGTATGCCGAGCGCCCGGCCCGCCCGCGAACCCGCCCAATACAGCGCCCCAAGCCCGAACTTCCACCCACAAACCTCATCCAGTTTGCCATCGGCTCCACGGTCGCCGCGCGCTACCGAGACACCGTTCGCATCACGGAAAGATTCCGGGTAAGGGTGCTTGGCTGTCTCACGAAGCTCCTCACGGGAAACGCAAAAGCGAAATGGACCGACGCCCCGCCAGAGGTGCGCGAGCAGGCATTCCTGCTCTCTGGCAGAAATCCCGACGGCAATCCATCCAGCGGGCATCGCCACGCCTCATTCCTGTTGTGTGGAACCCGCGACGCGCCCTCCCGCCTGTGTGTCTGGAGAAGCGTACCGTTCAACGATTTGGAGCAACGGGCAATTTTCGACGCCGCAAGCCTGCCATTGCCGCTGAACTACAAAGACGACCCTTGGACCATTACGCTCGTCCCGCTGGACAAACTGGTTCCCCCGCCTCCGGGCCTCGAAAGCTCGCCGTTCTGTAGCTGGGAAAGCCTGACGCCTTACGTGCCTCCGCGACATGTCCATGACCGGCGCGGCAAGCCGAAGGCAGGGTGCTCTGTGCAGGACCAATTGGCTGTCGAACTCGCACGCCGAGGTCAAACTTCGCATGGTCTTTCAATCTCTGCCGAGAAGGCGGGCTGGGTGAAGGTCCATCACAAGCAGTCAGTCCGCGACGGCAGAACGAACACCGACAAACTCGGATACGCAGTGAAACTCACCCTGAGCGAGCCGATCTTCGGCCCGGTCTTGCTCGGCGAATCGTGCCACTTCGGCCTCGGACTGTTCGTGCCGGTCACGTCGTCTTTGGCCGGCCCGGCGCCGCAATAGCGGGGTTGAGCCGGCGGCGCGGAAGGATTATTCTATGCCCGATGAAACTGCGGCTGGATCTGCTGGAGCACCTGACGGATCAGGACATCCTGGAGGAGGTTCTGGCGAACAATCACCGTTACAAGCCCGAGCCGCTTTTCTCAAAAACCGGAGTTGGGAGCTTGTCGTCGGCCTCAACCGAGGAGCGTGCGCAAGAGGAGGCGCGCAGCACGGCTTTAATCGCGAGACTCAAGCAGCGTGCCGCGGCGAGTGGGAACAAAAGCAGCAGCAAGTCCTCTCCCTCGCCGAAACCATAGACTTCCTGCGGCAGTGCCATCGCAGCGCCCCGTTCCTGTTCTTCAACGGCAACACCTTCGCCGATGTGGGCCGCCAGATTACGGCGGCGCTCTTTGCTGAGTTACCCACAACCCGCCGCCGCGAAGTGATGTCGGCGGTGGCCCATTACATCGCCGGCGTGCTGGATCGGGAGCGGATGGTCGAGATTGTCGAGGGGCTATGCGAGTCGGCGGAACTCAAGGCAGGCGACCGCGTCAAGACGCTGCGCGGGACGACGCATGGCGTGATTGTGCGGGTGCTGGAGGACGGGCGGGTGGAGTGGCGGCCGGAGGGGTCGGCGTCGGAGTTGACGGCATTGCCGGAGAGTCTGCTGCGAGAATGACGCAGAC
>JAJXZI010000118.1 GCA_021780115.1 bacterium
GCGGTGGTTGGCCAGCAGCTTTTGGCGGGCCTGCTGGCGGTGAATGCGGCGGAGACCGAAGCCCCCGGTGCCCGTGTGTGGCAATTGGCCAACGCGACTTACCAATTGGCGGTAAGCTCGGCAGGGGGGCAGGTGCTGGTGCGATTTCAGGACAAATTACTGGATCTGTGCCTGGCCAATGGCCCCTATCTCTATACCGCCCAGACCACCAAGGGCCAGAGCCGGGAGACCTTCCGGGGCCTTCAGGATGTGAAAATCACCCGATCGGTCAACACCCTGGTCATTCGCGGCAGACTGGCGGGGTTGGACCTTGAACATCGTTTTGCGCTGTCACCTCATCACCCGTTCCTGGAAGAACGAATCGTGCTGCGCAACCACACGGACGGCCTGATTGCCTTGAGCGATTTTGAAGCGGGATTTTTGCGACGCGTCACGGACAAGGCTGGGGACGTGTTGTCAGAGTTCGCCCATGACCGCTGGGTGGCCGTTCCGTTGCGCGTCCGGGCCAGCGATCCGAAGGGATTTGTCAACGATTTCTCCATCCAACAACTCATCACCCAGCCCGGCTACGAGCCGCGGGTAAGCAAGGACCAGCAGTATTCACAAGTGCCCTCACGGCACCGTCCATCGGAAGGCTGGGCTTGGATCCACGGCGACGCCACGCTCGGCATCTTCGCCTTCAACCAGGCAAATATGCTCTTCAGCGTTGTCTCGACCGAAAAAGGGCCGGACGGTACTGCCTTGCGGTTCGGCGGCGCCTGCAAGATTTCCGGCGAGCCCGCCGCCTTGACGCGCATCGCGCCGGGCCAAACGGTGGACCTCGGCGTCGTTCGCTACCAATCCATGAAGGGCGGCTATACCGAGGCGATGTATGCGTTTCGCGCGATGCTCGACGAGAAAGGCTGTCATTTCCCGAAGGACTACAACCCGCCCGTCCATTGGGAGCAACTCTACGACATGCCCGAGGCGTGGACGGATCGCCCGCACCGCTACACCAAAGCCATTCTGGAGAAGGAGGCGCAGAAAGGCCGGGACTACAGTTGCGAGGCGCTCTACCTGGACCCCGGCTGGGACACCGATTTCGGCACGTTCCTCTGGGGCGAAAAGTGGCTGGGGCCGCGCCGGGAGTTTGTCCAGGAGATGCAGTCCCAATACGGGCTGAAGGTCTCCCTGCACTGCCCGCTGGCGACATGGATGTCACACCAATATAGTTGGGGCCTCGGCGCGGTGAAGACATGGCCCCAAGAAGCGACGCGGCTGGCTCCCGGAGACGCCGATGAGAACCTGAACCTGCTGGTGCCGGCGGTGCGCGAAAGCCGGCGCAACTTGGCTTTGTTGCCCGACGCGAAACCCAATGCCTCGTCGGTCTTCATGAAAGGCGCGATGCCGATCCATCAAATCGCCCACCTCAACGACGGTTGGTTTGGCAACAGCGCCAGTTGGATCCCCGAGAAAATGCCAGCCTGGGCGGAAGTGGACCTTGGCGGCGTGTACGAAGTCGGTGAAGTGCGCGTGGGCAACGACCACACCCAGCAATACACCGACCGCGCCGCCATGGACATTCGCATCCTGGTCGCGACCGAGTACAATGCCGATTCGAATGCGCAGAGTTGGCGGACGGTCGCTCAGAGCCAAGGTGAGGCGCTTCAGGCGGAGAAGACCTTCTCTTTCGTGCCGAGCGCCGCGCGCTGGGTTCGCGTGGAACTTCTCAAAGCCGGCCAGGACATGCCGCGACTCGACGAGATCGAGGTCTATGAGGCGAAGCCGGCTTCTGCAAACGACGCAGAGTCTTTCGCGAAGCGCGTGCGGCGTGGCGCCCAACCCACGGCCGCCAGACGAATGCTCGGCCCCTTGCTCTGTCTGGGTTCCCAACAATATCGGGACGAAGCCGTGAAGCGCCTGTGGGCCAACTGTGCGGATGACGTGGTGTTCCTGATGTTTGATGGCAACTGGTGGAACGGCGGCTGCCTGAATACCCATCACGGACATCTGGTTCCGTATCGCTATGAGGACCACATCCGCGCCAACCTCGACCTGGTCCAGCGCGTCCATGAGAGATTTCCCCATGTCCTCATCGAGTTACATGATCCCATCGCGGGCGGCAGTCCAGCCCGCGTCACGCCGGTCTATTACAAGTATGGCCTGCCCGGCAGCTACGACGAGAACTGGGGCTTCGAGCTGATGTGGGATCCGATGGAGGACTTGAAACAGGGGCGCGCCCGCGCGCTCTACTACTACAACCTCGGCTGCAACGTGCCGATCTACCTTCACATCAACCTCAACAAAGACAACGAAAGCTGCGTGGTCTTGTGGTGGTATGCTTCGACCTGCCGACACCTAGGGATTGGCGGCACCAACCCACGGCCTGCGGTGGTCGAAGCGCAGAAACGAGCCATGAAGCGCTACCGCGAATTGGACCGCTTTTACAAACGTGGCGAGTTCTTCGGCCTCAACGAGGAGATTCACGTGCATGTGCTGCCCGCCGAAGGCGCGTTCGTCGTCAACGCGTTTAACCTGTCAGACCAACCGCGCATTATCGGCGGCAGCGTGGCGCTCGAGACGATGGGGCTCGACCCAAGGAAGCCATACAGCGGATCGAGTCCGTGGGGAACAGTCCGCGGCGGGCAATTCAACGTCAGTCTGAGGATGGCGCCGTGGTCAGCGGAGGTCGCGGAGTTTCGGGCGCGATGAAAACAACCCAAACTTTAGAACGGCTCTCCCTGATCATTGCGTGTGTGCTGTGCGTTGACCTGGCGCCGACGCTGGCCCGAGCGGCTTCGTTTCGTGGTCGCCACGAACTCTTGTTGAGCGGCGAGGATTGGACCATCGCTTCGTTCCCGCCAGGCGAAGGCATCCAGCAGCGCGCGTTTGCTGAAGGCTATCCCGCCGCGCGGGCTTTGGCCGCAGTGGTGCCGGGAGACGTACACTGGGACTTGGAACGCGCCGGCAAAATTCCCCCGATTTACTACGGCATGAACAGCAGGGAAATCGGCTGGGTGGCCGGCCATGAATGGTGGTATCAGAAGAGCTTCACCGTGCCAGCAGGCGCGCAAGGAAGACGGTTCTGGCTTCGCTTCGACGCGGCTGATTACCTCGCGGAGGTTTGGTTGAACGGACACTTCCTCGGCCGCCACGAGGGACAGTTCACTCCGTTTGAATTCGAAGTGGCGAAGACCTTGCGCCCTAGCGCGACCAATGTCTTGACGGTGCTCATCCATCCCGCCCCGGCCAGCGTGCGCGCAGCCATCGCCCGCGGGGCCGGCGAGTGGCCCGTGATGCAGGCGATACGCAAGGCCTATCCGTGCTGGAAATCCCAGACCAACGCCGGGTGGGATTGGGGGGCCAAGATCATCACGATGGGGCTCTGGCAGGACGTGCGGTTGATCGTGACCGACGGCGCGCGGCTCGCGAATCTCACGGTGCAGCCCAGGCTCTCCGCGCCCTTCGACCGCGCGAAGTTGCTCATTCAAATGCAGGTGGACAGCCCGCAGCACCCGCGCCTGGAGTTCACCTGCCAAGTCCGCTGCCTGACTGCGCCTGATCCGCCGACCCGCATGACGCAGATCGTGGACCTGGCATCGTCCGGCCCGCGCGTGGCTTTGCAGATGACCGTGCCCAAGCCGCGCTTGTGGTGGCCGAACGGCTACGGCCCGCAACACCTTTATGCGTTGACTGTGATCGCTCGACCCGCCAGCGGGGGCAAAGAACTGGATCGGACGACCACCACTTTCGGGATTCGTGATCTGCAAATGCTGCCCAACCCCGAGGCGCCCGACAACTTTGTCTATCTCGACTACACGACCGACCAAGCTGTGAGCCACAAACTGCCCCAGCCGCCACCGGAACGCCAATACCTGATCCAAATCAACGGGCGTCGCATCTTCGCGCGCGGCGGCAACTGGCTCCCCTGTGATCTGCTCTATGGCCGGCCGCGCCAGCCATTCTACGAACACCTGATTCGGCTGGCCGCCCAAGCGAACTTCAATCTCTTTCGTGTCTGGGGCGGCGGCGTGATTGACAAGCCGGTGTTTTTCGACCTTTGCGACCGGTACGGCATCATGTTGTTTCAGGAGTTTCCGAACGCCGGCGCGCGGCTGCCGGAAACCGACGAAGCCCTCGCCCTCGCCGCCCAGGAAACGCGCGGGGTGTTGCCGCTCCTGATCAATCATCCCTGCATCGTCCGTTACGGCGGCGGCAACGAGTGGTATCGCAACGCGCAGAACAGCCGGCAAATGGCCCAACTCCGACGCCTGTGCAACGAACTGGATCCGACGCGCCCGTTTCACGATCCTGATCCCGAATGTATCGCCCAGCGCCATGGCCCGTACGCCTATGATTGGGCCACGCACTACGCGACATACAACACCGGCTATCCACTGACTGTCGGTCCCGACAATCCACTCGAATGGACCGAGTACGGTGCGAGCGGCGCCGCCTCGGTGGACACCCTCCAGCACATCATGCCCGCCGAACATCTCTGGCCCATCCACTCGTCGGACCGTTATTGGATCTGGCACAAAGCCTTTGCCGCATTCGGCGCCGACAACTGGCTGGCCCCGGCCCAGTATCTTCACCTGTTCGGCGAGTTGCCCGATCTGGCGGCCACGGTGCGCTGCAGCCAGTTTGTACAGGCCGAAGGGCTGCGTTACGCGGACCAATCCATGCGTCGGCACGAATGGCACCGCAGCGCCTGCACGTTCTGGACCTACAACGAGCCGTGGCCAAACGCGGCGCACGGCTGCGTGGTGGAGTACTTCGGCCAGCCCAAGATGGCCTATTACTACACGCGCAACTCCTACGCCCCGGTGGACGTGAGCGCCGAGTACTCATCGCTCGTCTGCCACCCGGATACTCGTTTTCCGCTCAAGCTCTATGTCACTAGCGACCGCACCGGGCCGCTGATGGCTTGCCGGTTGAGCGCGACGGTGGTGGATATTCGAGGCCGCGAATATGATCACGCGGACTGGCGGTTGGAGGTCGGCCCGGAGGCTACGACCACCGCAGGAACATTCGAATTCAAAGCGCCGAAGGAATCTGCCGGCAGCGTGGTGCTGGTCCAACTACAACTGCGCGACTCCGAGGGAAAGGAATTGTCCACGCAGACTTACACTTTCGGCGTCGTCAGCGAGAACCCGGCGGAAGCGTCCGCCGCGTTGCAGGTCCCCGCCGTGTCGCCGGACGGCCGGCGCAACCTGGCGCTGCTGGCGGGGACCAAGGCCGCCGCCTCGTCGGTCATTCCCGGCTACGCCATCCATCAGGTGGCACATCTCAACGACGGCTGGTATGGCAATGAAGCGAGTTGGATCGAAGGCGAACGCCCGTCGTGGGCGCAGATTGATTTGGCCGCGGCCTACTCCATCTCACGCGTCTGCGTGGGCAACGATCACACGCGGCGGTTCACAGATCGCGGCGCGACGGAGTTCCGCGTGCTGGCGGCGCTGGACTATGCGGAGGATTCGCGCTCGCCGACGTGGCAGACCGTGGCCACCTTCAAAGGCGAACCGTTGCAGGGCACCAAGACGTTCGACTTCGAGCCGGTCCGGGCGCGCTGGATTCGGATCGACATCACCCAAGGCGCAGGCACGCGCATGGATGAGATTGAAGTGTACGAAGCTCTTCCGCTGCCGACGAATCAGGTGGCAGCGGCCCAGGCGGCAGCCGTGCGTGGGCCGATGCCCGTCACGCCGGAGCAGGCCGTGCCGCGCGGTTGCCTGCGCCCATTGCTGACCGCGCCCGCCGCGGAACTGGAATTGTCGGTCAGCCCGGGAACGGAGCCGGACCGGAGCGGTTCGTTCGCGCGAACCTGCCGGGCCACAGTGCGAAACCGCGGCAAGGTCCCGGCATTGTTCGTCAAGCTCGATACCGATTCTGCAGACACGATGCGGTGCCACGTCGCCGACAGTTTTTTCACTTTGTTGGCGGGCGGGACGAGAGAGGTGGACGTGTCCCTCTTTCACCAGAGGCAACCAGAAGACCGCGCCCACCCCGTACGTTTGCGCGCCAGGGCGTGGAATTCGGCTGAGGTGTCCGTGCCATTGGAATGAACCAGGCACCCACAGCCGGTAGGCAGGGAGGCAATTCCAGGAGATGGCCCAATCCTGCAAGTGGCGCGAACACCGTAAGACAAGACCCGTTCGCAAGTTACTGCCAGCAGCGTGCGTTTTTTCTCCCTTCGTCGTTCGCCATTCGCCATTTATTCTGTTCCCATGATTCGCGGCATTTTGACACCCAACCTGGTTCCTTTTAACGAGGACGGCTCAATCAACGAAGACGAACTCCGCCGGATGATCAACTGGCTCATCGAGAGGGGCGTCAGTGGTCTTTATCCCAACGGCAGCACCGGCGAGTTCATCCGGCTGAGTTTCGAGGAGCGCCAGCGCGTCATCAAAATCGTGGCCGAGGAAAACCGCGGACGGGTGCCCATTCTCGCCGGCGCGGCGGAGTCGAACCTGACGATGGTCCTCGAGGCCTGCCGGACCTACGCCGACCTCGGCTGCTGCGCCGTGTCCATCACCGGCCCCTACTACTACAAAGTGAGCCAGGAGAGTATCGAGCATTTCTTCCGCGAAGTGGCGAAGCGTTCGCCCATTGACATACTGCTCTACAACATTCCGCAATTCTCGAACGAGATCAGCGTGCCGGTGGTCACGCGGTTGGCGATGGACTGTCCGCGCATCGTGGGCATCAAGGACAGCAGCCGCGATTTTCCGCGCTTCCTGAACACACTGCACGCCATCAAGCCGCAGCGGCCGGACTTCAGTTGCATGATTGGCTGCGAGGAGATTCTGCTCCCATCACTGCTCATAGGCGGCGACGGTGGGACGATTGCCACGAGCGGCGTGGTGCCGGAAGTCATCATGAAGCTCTATCAGGAGTTTCTCGCCGGGCACTGGGACGAGGCCAAACGCATCCAATTCAAGCTGCTCGATCTGATCAACGCGATGCTCTACGGCACGAATTTCCCGGAAGGCTTTCGGGCGGGGATGTCGCTGCGCGGGTTCCAGCTGGGCACGACGCGTCAGTTACTCTCGCCGGGCGAACAGTCGGATCTCGAAGACATCCGCTCGAAGATCGCGTGCCTTCTTGCAGACTGCGGATTTTCCGAGGCCGCCGGCGCGTGTCGCCGGCCGGGCGGCAGAGAAGCAGCGCCAACCACGCGCGCGGCAGGGCCAAAGCGAACGGTACCACCGGCGGGCGGCGTTGAGGTGGAGGGAATCGTGCGTGAGGTCATGGAGCGACTCCGCACGCCGCGGGGTTCGACCAGGCAATGAAAGCGCCCTGCATGGCCGTGGGTTTCGCGGAGATTCCTTTCCTGAGCCTCGCGGCGGTCATCGCTGACCAGGTCGTCAATGCCGCCGACGTGCGCCTGCTCGGTTTCGAAACCAGCGGCAACGAGAACCTGATGCTCCGCCTCCAGGGCGACATGGCCGCGGTCGAGACCGCGCTCGCTTTTGCCGAACGTTGC
>JAJXZI010000157.1 GCA_021780115.1 bacterium
CATCAGGGTTCGTTTGGCCCAGACCAGTTGGATTACTACCTGGACGAATTCACCTTCCGTTTCAATCGCCGCACGTCCGCTTCACGAGGCAAGCTGTTCTATCGCTTGATGGAGCAAGCGGTCGCAGGCGATCCGAAGCCCTACAAGATGATCGCCGGAGGCAAACCTTTGCACCCACAATCAGTTGGGGTCGGTGGAGTCAATTGAATACCCATATTTTTCGATTCACCTGCGTCGCGCCGTCTGATAGAATCAGTTGCGTATGAAGGCGGCCGTGATGATACCGGGAGGCGCAGTGCGAACAACTTCACCCGACCTGCCTCCCCCATGTTCCGGACGTGGGCGTTCGGGCCGGTTCCTGGGCATCGACATCGGCGCCGAGACCCTCAAGATCGTCGAACTGCGCCGCCAGAGCGGCGCGCTGCACTGCGTCCGCCGCCAACTCCTTGAACACGGCAAGGAACCCAGCCGCCGGTTACTTGATGTGCTGCCCGCCTGGAAATGGGACGACGTCGAGGGAGCAGCGGTGTGCGGGCGCATGGGCCGGCAGGTCAACCTCCCGCGGATCCCCACGAAGCAGGCCCAGGCGCGGGGTTACCGGTTCCTGTGCGGGGACGCGCCCGCCACGATCGTTTCCATTGGCAGCCACGGGTTCTCGGTCCTCGAACTCCGTGCGAACGGCCTCGAGGTTTTTCGGGAAAACAGCCGTTGTTCGCAGGGCACCGGCAACTTCCTCCGCCAACTGGTCGAGCGCTTCTCCCTGAGCATCGGCGCGGCGAGCGAACTGTGCGCCGACGTGGAGCAAGCCGCGCCGCTCTCCGGTCGCTGCCCCGTCATCCTCAAGACGGACATGACGCACCTTGCCAACAAAGGCGGGCAGCGCGCTCAGATTCTGGCCGGGTTGTTCGACGCGGTCTGTGAAAACGTCCTGGTCCTCCTCAAGCCGGGCCTCCATCCGCCCGGCGTCGTTCTGATCGGCGGCGTCAGCCGCTCGCGCCGCATCCAGCGGACCTTCGGCGCCGCGCTCGCCAAGCAGGGCATGGCGTTGCGGCCGCTGGCCGGCGAGGATGCGCTGTTCTTCGAGGCGCTGGGCGCGGCCGTCATCGCCGCCGAAGACGCTCGGCCCGTGCCGGCGCTGGGCGAGTTGGTGCGTCCGCCGGTGGAGGCCCAAATGGAACACGTCGCGGCGCTGGCCGACTCGCTGCGCCTCGTGCGGCGCCTGGCCCCGACGCCCCCGGCCACGCGCAACGGCAAGCCGCTCGACCTGCTGCTCGGCTTCGACATCGGCTCGACCGGCTCGAAGCTGGTGGCCCTGGACGCGGAGTCGCAGCGGGTCGCGTGGGAGGGCTACGTCCGCACGGCGGGCGATCCGGTCGGGGCCGCGCAGGCCTTGCTGCGGCAGTTCGGGCAGGAGTACCCGGCGCCCGATCCGGTCCGCGGACTGGGGGTGACGGGCAGTGGCCGGGAAATCGTCGGCTCGCTCCTGGCCACCTGCTACGGCAAGGACGCCGTGTTCATCCTCAACGAGATCGCGGCGCACGCCGAGGGCGCGCTGCATTTCGATGCGCGGGTCGATACGATTTTCGAGATTGGCGGCCAGGACGCGAAGTACATCCGGCTCGCCGAAGGCCGCGTGATGGACGCGGCGATGAACGAGGCCTGCAGCGCCGGCACCGGCTCGTTCATCGAGGAACAGGGCCGCAAGTTCGCCGGCATCCGCGACGTGGCGCACCTCGGCGGCGAGGCGGTCGCCGCGCGCGGCGGTGTGTCGCTCGGCCAGCACTGCTCGGTCTTCATGGCGGAGATCATCGACGAAGCGGTCGCCGCCGGCGTCGATCAGCGCGCGATCATCGCCGGTCTGTATGATTCAATCATCCAGAACTACCTCCACCGCGTGAAAGGCAACCGCTCGGTAGGCCAGGTGATTTTCTGCCAGGGCATGCCGTTTGCCGCCGACGCGCTGGCGGCCGCCGTGGCCCGGCAGACCGGCAGCCAAGTCATCGTCCCGCCCAACCCCGGCACCGTCGGCGCGCTGGGCATCGCCTTGCTGACGCGGCGCGAATTGCCGTGGCCCAGCGGGCCGGCGCTCGATCCGGCGCGGTTTCTCGGCGCACGCATCGAGCAGAAGGAGACGTTCATCTGCAAGGCGAACACCGGCTGCGGCGGCGCGGGCAACAAATGCCGCATCGACAGCCTCCGCACGGTGGTGGCGGAGCAGCGGCAACGGTTCACCTGGGGTGGCGGCTGCTCGCTCCACGACAAGGGCACCCGGAAGCGAAAGCTCCCCGACCTGGCGCCCGATCCGTTCCGCGAGCGCGAGGAGTTGGTCAACGAACTGACGGCGGACTGCTTCGCCGCAGAGTCGGATTGTCCTCCTCCCTCGTCCTCGCTGCCGGGGCCGGCGCCGAGGGCGAGGGACGAGGCCGGGGGCGAAGCAACTGTCCGCCGGCGCGTGGCCCTTTCCGACGAGTTCATGCTCAAAGGCCTGTTCCCGTTCTTCGCCACGTTCCTGCACGCGCTGGGCTTCGCCCTCGTCCGTCCGAGCGGCGCGGACCAGACGGCGCTCAAACGCGGCATCCAGTCGGCGAACATCCCCTTCTGCGCGCCGATGCAATTGTTCCACGGCCTGGCCAGCCAGATGGCGGGCGCGCCGTGTGATTTCCTGTTTGTCCCGATGCTGCGCTCCACGCCGCGCAGCGCCGGCGAGGCCGACGCCAAGGTGTGCCCCATCGTGCAGGGCAGCCCGGACGTGCTGCGCTGGGACTTGCGGCAAAAACTGGCCGGCCGGCTCGTTTCGCCGGTGGTCGATATTGGTCCCGGCAACCTGGAGTCCCCGGAATTCCTCCAGAGCTGCCGGCGCGTCGCCTCCGCCTTCGGCGTGAACGGCTCTCACTGGCGCGCGGCGCATCGCCGGGCCGCGCAAGCGCAGGACGAGTTCGACCGCCGTTGCGGCGAGATCGGGCGGCGGGCGCTGGACTTTTGCGCCGAACGCGGCCTCGCGCCCGTCGTGGTCCTGGGCCGGCCGTACACCATTTACAACAAGGTCCTGAATTCGAACGTGCCGGCGCTGTTGCGCGAGCAGGGCGCCATCGGCATTCCGGTGGATTGCTATCCGGTGGACGCCGGGGTGCCGGTGTTCGACGACATCTACTGGGGCTACAGCCAGCGGATGCTGCGTGCCGCGCACCAAGTGCGGCAGAGCGCCGACGTCTATAGCCTGTTTTGCAGCAATTACGCCTGCGGGCCGGACAGCTTCAGCCTCCACTTCTACGGTTACATCATGGAAGGCAAGCCGTTTGCCATCATCGAGACCGACGGCCACGCCGGCGACGCCGGCACCAAGACGCGCATCGAGGCCTTCCTACATTGCGTCGCACAAGACCGCCAGAACCACGCGGCGCCGCGCCGGGCCAACGATTTTCGCGCCACCGCCTTGGGGGAGTTGAAGGTGGCGGACTTCAGACGCGACGAGCGTTTCCTGGTGCCGGCGCTGGGGCCGGCGTCGGACGTCGTCAGTGCCTGCCTGCGCGGGTTGGGCTACGCGGCGGAAACGTTGCCTGCCCCGGACGCGGCCAACCTGCGCCTGGGTCGCCGCTACACCTCCGGGAAGGAGTGCGTGCCGATGGGCATGACGCTCGGCACCCTGCTCGAACGCCTCGCGCCGGCGCGGCACACGGACGAGCGGTTCGTCCTGGTGATGCCGCGCACCTGCGGGCCGTGCCGGTTCGGCGTGTATAATGTCCTCAATCGAATCACGCTGGAGCGGCTCGGCTGGAAGGAGCGCGTGCGCATCTGGTCGCCCAAGGAGTCCGGCTATTTCGGCGATCTGCCCGCCGGCTTCGGCGTGCTGGTCTTCAGCGGGTTCATGGCGGCGGACCTGTTGCTCGAAGCGCTGCTGGACGTGCGGCCCGGCGAGACGCGACCCGGCGCGGCGAACGAAATCTACCACCGCTACAGCGCGCGCCTGCTGCGAGAACTGGAGGCGCAGGCCCGCGGCGACCTGGCGTTGCCGACGGCGCTCTGGCAGGTGGCCAGCGGCCGGCTCTACGGAATCGGGGCCTTGCTGACGCAGGCCGCGGCGGAGTTCGCGGCGGTGAAGGGCCGAGCCGAGAAGCCCACCGTGCTTTTGGTGGGCGAGATTTACGTGCGCAGCGTGCCGTT
Organism: bacterium; assembly: GCA_021780115.1. Lineage (GTDB taxonomy): Bacteria > Verrucomicrobiota > Verrucomicrobiia > Limisphaerales > JAJXZI01 > JAJXZI01. The sequence continues at coordinate 4,162 of JAJXZI010000157.1, forward strand.
CGCCAATGACTTCGTTATCGAGAAATTGGAGGCGCGCGGATGCCAGGTGCGCCTCGCCTCCACGAACGAATGGCTGGAATACGTGGACCACTTGAACCGCCGCGCTGGCCGGCAGCGCGCCCTCCCGGCGCGGCTGACCCGCTTTATCCAGGCGACGATTCGGGAGCAGACGTACCTGCGGTTGGCCCAGGCGCTCGGCTGGCCGGCCCGCACCCGGGCGGACCAATCGCTGGCCGCGGCGGCGCCGTATCTGCGCGACGCCCTCGAGGGCGAAGCGGTGCTGACGCTCGGCGGCCCGCTGCACGAGTGGCGGCAGGGCCGCATCGACGCCGTGCTCTCGGTGGGACCGCTGGAGTGCATGCCCAATAAAATCGCGGAGGCGCAGTTCTACCATGTCGCCGAGCAGGAAGGATTGCCCGCGCTGACGTTGCCGCTGATCGGCGACCCGGCGAACCCGGAGACGATCGACAACTTCGTCTTCGAGGTCCAGGCGCGCTTCCACCGGAAGCGTGACGCCGCCGGGTTGGGGCACCGGCCGCCGACGCCCCCGGTCCCTGACGCCCGGCCGGAGCTTGCCCACGGCGAATTCACGAGTCGGCCGCAATCTCTGATTGGGCGTAGCTTGGCCTCTCGAAACAGATGATGCTCCGCAAACTTTCCCTTCCATCTGAAAAGGGAGCCTTTTTCGCTGAACGGACAGCTGGCACCACAATCGTTTCGCCGGCTTCGTGAATTGGCCGTCTCTCCAGACGGAACCTCAGGAAAAACCGCAAGAAAAATGATGAAAGATTAGGGCGCTTTCGGCGCATGATGCGCTTGCGGTTGAGGCAAGTGTGAAACGGCGCGCCAGTAGTCAGCGCCGGGGCCAGAGCGGGAATCTCTCTCTTGTAAGTTATGTACGGGTCGGGTGGCGGCGTCCGGCGGCGCGATGAATTTCCACCCGGCCACACGGTGCCCGGCACGTGCATGGAGGAGTTCCCCAGCCGGCTGGGCGAGTCGCGAAAACCATTCGCAGTGCTCCGCCGTTGAGTGGCGGAGTTCCGCCACCAACCTGGAGATCACGCCCGCCACGTCAGAGAACTTCCACGGCATCCAGCGGAGCTCTCCGGTTCCACCAGAGAACTCTCCAGTCCCCTCGGAGAAGTCTCCAATCCTGTCGGAGCGTTTCACGAAGACAACTGCGGCCACGCCCGCCGGAGAAAGCAAGCCATTCAAGGATAGCATATTACGGCATGACTTGCGGCTCTTCTCGGGTTTCGTTGCGCCTCTTTACAGCCAGCAGGACCGGCCTTCATCGTTTTCATCCTTCATCCTTCATCCCTTCCCCTCCACAACCCACAACCCTTAACCCACAACTGAACCATGGCTACCGACTGGATTCCTCACAGTGACGCCGACTTCGATCCCTGGCAGAAAAACTACCTCAGTTACGCCGCGACCAACACCGCTTCCCTGGGCCTCGTGCCCGGCGACGTGACGCCTCTGACCAACGCCCAGGCCGTCTGGACGGCGGCCTACGCCGCGCACGTCGCCGCCAAGGCCGCCGCCCAGAACAAGGACAAAACACCCGCGCCGCCTTCGAAACGGCCCTGCGCGCGCTCACCCAGCAAATCCAGACCCACCCGGCCGTGACCGACGCCCAGCGCGCCGGCCTGGGGATTCCCGTGCGCGCCGAGACGCGCACCCCGGCCGGCGCGCCCATCAGCCGCCCGCTGGCCACTGTGGACACCAGCCGGCGTCTGGCCCACGTCATCAGTTTCAAGGACGAGCAGACGCCCAAGAGCAAGGCCAAGCCCGCCGGGACGATGGGCGCCGAAGTGGGTGAAGATCGGCGACACCCCGCCGGCGGACCCGGGCGAACTGACGTTCCTGGCGCTGGACACCCACACCCCTTACTTGGCGGAGTACGACGGCGCCCAGGCCAGCAAGAAAGCCCATTACATGCTGCGCGGGTCAGCACCCGAGGCGCCAAAGGCCCCTGGAGCTAGACCGTCAGCGCCACCATCCCCGGGTGAGGTGGCGCCGGGCGAACACCTCTCAACCCCAAATTCGCCCGCCTGGAGGTGTTGCTGATGGTGCGGCCTGACGCGGGGAAGGTGATTCCCAGATCCGGCGGATTGCGGAAAGTGCGTGTGGCGGCGAAAGGCCACGGCAAGAGCGGCGGGGCACAGATCATTTACTACTGGATCGTGGCCCGCAACCGGATTCTCTTGCTGGACATTTACGCGAAGAACGAAAAAGAGAACCTATCCGCCGCCGAGGTCCAACACCTGCGGAAGCTGGTCCAGGAGTACCTGACATAAAAAAACGATTTGCAGAACTGTGCGAAGCGGTCCGCCAAGCGGGAGCGGTGCGCCGGGGCGAGGCGGCACCTTCCCGCGTCTGGGAAGTGACGCGCGGCCCGGACGGCAAGATCATGCGCCGGCAACTGGACCCGGAAGCGTACCGACGGGCGCGGCGAGCGGAATGGGAAAAAGGCTTGGCCAAGAAGCGGGCGCGGCTGGGGCTATCCCAGAGCAAGTTTGCCGAAGATGCTGGGGATCAGCGTCAAGACGTTGCACAATTGGGAGCAGGGCCGCCAGAAACCGACGGGCGCGGCCCGCGTGCTGTTGCGCGTCGCCACGCTTCACCCGGAGGCGGTGCTCAAAGCTGTGGCGGCATAGCGAGAGCGCCGGCCACGGCCGGACGCAGAATTGTCGGACGGCCAGCCCTTCAACCCGCCTGAAGGAACAGACGCGTGGCGGGGGGGCTACAAGGAGTCTCCATTTGCGCGGGGCAGACACAAAGAGGCGGGCACCCCCTTTGGCGGGGCCGTATCAAACCGTAGGCTCATTCGCGAAACCCGGCCACTTTTTGGAGGCTTCGAATCCTCTTGCTTCGTCAGCGGCATTCTGCGGCAACCGCGTTATGTTTGCGGTAAATTTCCAGCAACAACTTGAACCTTCGCTCCGGCCTGAGCGCGTGTTTTGGAAATGGCGTCCTGTAGCTGCCAAGCGCCTGACCATGATGCGAATCATGCAAATCCGAATCAGCGCCTCCCTAGCAGTTTGGTGAAAAACAAATTTGTCTTTGAAACCTTTGAGGGTGGGCAATGTCTGAAACCGGATGCGTGGAAAACC
>JAJXZI010000037.1 GCA_021780115.1 bacterium
CTCCATCCCGCCGGCGACGAAATCCTGCACGCACACCTGGTCGTACTTGGCCCACGGATACGGCACGCCGATCTCCTTTTCAAAAAACGCCATCGTGTCCTTCGTCGTCGCGAACGAGTGGGCGGCTTCCTTGAACTCGGACGGCACCGTCCAGAACTCCAGCGGGATGTCGCGGTAGCGGTCCTCGACTTTCTGGAAATGGCCCGCGAGCAGGGAAATCAAATAATTGGCGTGCGGCTTGTCCTGGAGCCAGCGCACGGCCACCCGGCTGCCGCTCTGCTCCTCGGAGACTTTTCGCCCATTCGACAGCACCACCATGCCCGCCGGCACGCGGCAGGTGATCTCGGAAGTGAACTTCGCGTTCGGCGCATCAGGGCACGGATACCAGTGCCGCGCCTCGATCTCCTCGCCTTGCGTCCACAGGTGCTCGTCCTCGGGCCGGTAGCCCATCTCCGGCGTGCGGAAATACAGTCCTTGTTGCGGCTGCGCGTGGTACCGGATGGTGACGGTCGTTTCACGGTCCGCCGGGATCGGCGGATCGAAGGTGACGATCACTTTCTCGTCGGTCACCTGCCAGCCAAGGATTTTCTCCGTGGCGGACACGTTCGTCACCGTGAGGTCCACGGCGTCCAGGCGCAGCTCCGCGAGGGGCTTCGCAATCGGCTGGAAGCGCAGCGTGACTTGGCCGGCCACCGTGCGCTGCCGGAAATCGGGGGTCACGTCGAGCGCCAGGTGCCGGATATCGATCTCGCGGCTGGGGGCGTATTTCCGGTAGTCCGGGGAATCCGGCCGGCCAACCGGCGCCATCCGGGCAGCGGCGTCGGTGCAGGTGAAGTCAGTCTCGCCGAAGGCTCCCGAAGTGAGCGCGGCGGCCAGCGACAAGGCGAGCACGGTCTTGAGTGTGGTGATCATGGCCAATAACGAACACCGGAAACTGAACCACACGCGCGGCTGAAGAAAAGGCAAAACCGAGCGGCCCGGACAAAGGCGGCGGGGCAGAAAGTTGAAACTCCCGGGACCGGTGCGGGGTCGTAAGACATGAACGCCACGCCGGACCCGATGACCTGACCAGCGCGGGGCGGACACCAGAAAGAGAGACGATTTTATGCCAGTGATTGCGAGATTCTGCGGAATAGTGATTCGGTTGCTCTGCCTGCGCACTTTGGGGGCGCGGTTGCACGCCTTCCACGGGAACTCGGAGATGGTCGTGGACCTGGCCAGCCTGCGGATCATCCAGGGCAACGTCCCGGAGCGCGAGAGCCGCATGGTCATGGCCTGGGCCAAAATGCACCAGCGCGAATTACTGGCTGGTTTATGGCGACTCACGCCGGGCCGGGCGGCGTGGTCCGAGGTCGGCGCCGGTTAGTCGATCAATACGCCGCGACTCCCCTGCTGTTGCGAGTTTTCACCGGTTTAATCGCCGTCCATTCCCGCCCGCGCCAGGGGTTCACCAGCGCTCGACGGCCATCGCCGCGGGGCCGCGCTTTTCCGGAGAGAGGAGCGTCGGACCCAAGTCGGACCCAAAAATTCCACCGGGCGCCGCGCTGCCGGTTTGAAAAATCCGATTCTTGCGCCATTATAGACGCCATGACATCCTCTGATCAGTCCAATCCGGCCGGTCTCACCTGGCTGGTGTTCTCGCTTCTCACGGTGGGTTCGTGGGGCGTTTACGGCGTGTTCCTGCACTCCGGCCAGGCGGGCATGAACGACAACGCGAACGGCCGTTACAAGGCGTTTCTCATCGTCGGGCTGGCCTACTTTCTGACGGCCGTGCTGGCGCCGTTGCTGGTGCTCGTGGTCAAGGGCGCTTCGTGGAGTTTCCCGCTCAAGGGCGTCGGCTGGTCGTTGCTGGCCGGGATCGTCGGGGCCGTGGGCGCCTTCGGCGTGTTGCTGGCCTTCGGGGCCAAAGGCACGCCGGCCGTGGTGATGTCCATCGTCTTCGGCGGCGCGCCGGTGATCAACGCCGGCTATGCGCTGGTGCAGCATCCGCCGCCGGGCGGCTGGGCCAAACTGCCGCTGCCGTTCCTGCTTGGCATCGCCCTGGCCGCCGTGGGCGGATGCCTGGTCACGCTTTACAAACCGGCCTCTGCTCCGGCCAAACCCAACGTGGCAGCGGCGCGCGCAGCGGGCCAGCCCGGGGCGGCCGCGGTGCGGGCCATGACGCAACCGGAGTCGGGCGCTTTGGGCCGGCCGTGAACCCCGCGCCGCCAGCAATCCCGGAGGCGTGCCGGCAACGCGCTCCCTCACGACGCAAACCGGTTTCCCTCGACAGCCAGGCGAAAGACGGCGCCACCGTGTCTGCGGACTCCCTCAGCCGCCCCGAAATCGAGCGACTCCAGTGGCGCAAGCTGGCGGCGCTGCTGGACACCGTGACGTCGGCCAACCGGTTTTATGCCGCGAAGTTGTCCGGCGGCGGCGCGATTCGCAGCCTCGATGACTTCCGCGAGCACGTTCCGCTCACGACTAAACGGGAATTGGTCGCCGACCAGCTTGCTCATCCGCCGTACGGAACGGACCTGAGCCATCCTTTCGAGTGCTACACGCGCTGCCATCAAACCAGCGGCAGCACCGGCGCGCCGTTACGTTGGCTCGACACGCCGGATTCGTGGCAACACCTGCTGGACAACTGGCGGCAGATTTTCGCGGCCGCCGGAGTGGGGCGCGGGGACCGGTTGTTCTTCGCGTTCAGCTTTGGTCCGTTTTTGGGGTTCTGGACGGCGATTGAATCGGCCCAGCAACTCGGTTGTTTCTGTTTCCCCGGCGGCTCGATGACGAGTCCGGCGCGGTTGAAAGCAATGCTGGATCATCGCGTCACCGTGCTCTGCTGCACGCCGACCTATGCGGTGCATCTTGGCGAGGTCGCGCAGGCGGAAGGCCTCGATCGCTCGAAATCCTGCCTGCGGCGGATCATCGTCGCCGGCGAGCCGGGCGGCAGCCTGCCTTCTACCCGCGCCCACCTGGCCGCGCTCTGGCCCGAGGCCCGGGTGTTCGATCATTACGGCATGACGGAAGTGGGGCCGGCGACGTACGAATGCCCGGCCGAACCGGGCGTTCTGCATGTCATCGAATCGGCCTACCTGGCGGAAGTCCTCGACACCACGGCGGGGGCGCCGACGCCAGCGGGCGAAACCGGCGAACTGGTGCTCACCACGCTGGACCGCCTCGGCTCGCCGCTCTTGCGCTACCGGACGGGCGATCTGGTCCGGCCCCGCCATCCTGGCCGCTGCGCCTGCGGTCGCCATGAACTGGCGCTCGAAGGCGGCATCCTCGGCCGGACCGATGACATGGTGGTCGTGCGCGGGGTGAACGTCTTTCCCAGCGCCGTGGAGGAAATCGTGCGCGGCTGCGGGGAGGTGGCCGAATACCGCGTGCGACTCGACGGCCGCGGTTCGATGACCGAGTTGTCGTTGGAGGTGGAACCGGCGCCGGAGTGTTCCGACGTGCCCGCCTTGGGGCGGCGGCTGCAACAGCGGCTGCAGGATGCGCTGTCGTTGCGGGTTCCGGTGGCAATCCTGCCGGGGGGTGCCTTACCCCGCTTCGAGATGAAGTCCAGCCGCTGGGTCCGAACGGCGCACTGACGAGCGGTTCTCTCTCCGTCGCGCCGTGCCCCGCCCCGCGCTCACTCCTTCGGCGGCAAGCCGGCGGGCGACACACCGGCACGTCCGGTCTGGGCCGTCTGCCAGCAGGCATTGGCCACGATTTCGAGTTGCGCCAGAAAACTCTTGCGTGCGGCCTCCGGCAAAGCCGAAAGGATGAGGCGTTGCAGCGCCCAGGCCCTCCGGCGCACCTGGCGGTACTTGCGGTAACCGGCGGGCTGCAATGCCAGGCCATAGGCGCGCCGGTCCTCCGGCGGAGTGAGCCGCTGTATCAGCCCCTGCCGCTCCATCCGGCGTACCAGCGAGGCGATGGTGTTGGGGTCGCTGCTCATCCGCTCGGCCAGCTCGCTTTGGCTCAGTCGGAGCGGCCCGTGCTCGCGCAGCATCCGGAGGACGGTGAACTGGTCCGGGGTGATTCCCACCTGGGCGGTGAAGCGGCGAAACGACTGGTTCAAGCCGTACCAGGCGCGGCGCAGCAGCGGCGGCAGACGGCGGCGTTCCGGTGAATCCAGGGCCGCGCGAGACCCGGCGCCGCGGCCGCGCGGACCGGCACGCCGGAAGGAAGTTGCCCCTCGGCCGGGGGCGGCGGCCGGCGGGGTGGTGGCGGACGGTGGCGCGCCGCCGTCCGTTCGTCCGGGAGGTTGCCGCGTCCGGCCCGTTGCCGCGGACCGCCGCACGGTTGTGTCAGCCATGACAGCGTGAAACCGCAACGGAGACGGCAAATCGGGGCCAGATCATACGTATAAGTAGCATCCATTTGCAAAATCACAAACCCAGAGTAAAGTGTGACGCCGTGAACCGAATCTGGAACCTGAAAGAGAAAACGGGCGCCCCCGGCGGGCCGACGCCGCCGCAGGCCACGCGAGGCGGGAGCGGAGTTGCCGGGGGGGGGCCGCTGGGAACGTGCGCCGCGGTCTGCATCGCCCTGGCCCTGCTGGGAATCGCTCTCCCGGCCGACGGCGCCGTGCAAGGCTGGCTAAACTGGCGGGGGCCGTTTCAGAACGGCACGTCGCTGGAGAAGGGGTTGCCGGATAAGGTGTCGGCCCAGGACGCGCTGTGGACCGCCGATCTGCCGGGCCAGTCCACGCCGGTCATCGCCAACGGCAAACTCTACGTCCTCGGCTACGTGGGCGAGGGGCCCGACTTGCAGGAGTGCATCGCCTGCTTCGACGCGGAGACCGGGCGGAAGCTCTGGCAGAAGGGCTACAGCGATTTCCTCAGCGACACCATTTACCTGCGCTACGCGACGTCCGCTCCGGCGGTTGATTCCGAAACCGGCAACGTCTATATGCAGGGCACCCAGGGCATTCTGGCCGCTTTTTCCGCCGACGGCACCGTGCTCTGGAAGCATTCGCTCATGGAGGAGTACGGCCGGTTGACCTTCCCGAATGCCCGCACCGCCTCGCCGGCGGTGGATGGCGATCTGGTCATCACCCGCGGGATCACGTCCAACTGGGGATCGCAAGGGCCGGCGGCGGACCGCTTTTACGCCTTCGACAAGAAGACCGGCGAGTTGGTTTGGGCCTCCAACCCCGCGGACCGGCCCCGAGACAATTCTTTCTCGCATCCGTATCTGGGGTGGCTCGGGAGGCGGCGCGTGTTCTACTCGGCGACTGGCGACGGAAGCGTCGTCTGCGTGAATGCGCGCACCGGCGAGCCGCTCTGGCGCGTGCCGTTGTTCCTGGCTGGCATCAACCCCACGGTGTTGGTTCACCGCGACAACAAGGTGATCGCCATCTGTGGCACGCCGTATGACCCGGGCCAGTTGGTCGCGCTGCGCATCACCGATGTCGCGCCGACGAATCCCGCCGCCGGACCGGTCGTGATCGAGCGGTCCAAGGTGCAACTGTGGGCCGACGACATCTCGACCTCGACCAGCTCGCCCATTCTTGTCGGCGACCGGATTTACGTGGTGTCCGAGCAGGGCGATTTGTGCTGTGTGGACGCGGAGTCCGGCCAGGTCTTCTGGAAATTCAAGCTGGGGATCGAGCAACGCAATTCGTGTCCGTTTTTCGCCGACGGCAAGCTGTACGTGCCGATCCTCGACGATCCGGCGGAGAAGGCCGCCGGCGGGGAAGCCGGCACCAAAGGGGGCTTCTACATCATCCGACCGTCGGACAAAGAGGCCGAGGTGCTGTGCCACGTGGCGCTGGACGGACGGTGTTTCGGCACGCCGGTGGCCTACAACGGCAAGCTGTATTTGCAAACCACGCGTCACGTCTATTGCTGGGGCCGAAAGGGCGACAATCCGGACCTGCCCGCCGTCCCGCCGGAGACGCCGTGGCCCGCGCCCGGCCCGGCGGCGCAACTCCAGGTGGTTCCCTCCGAGGTGTTGCTGCACAGCGGCGAGAAGGCGTCGTTCCGGGTGCGCCCACTCGACGCGAACGGATTCACGGTGGGCGCCGTGGCCGACCGTCAGCAGGTGAAGTGGGCGCCTTACGTGCCGCCGACGGCGAAGGTCAAAGCGACGATGAACGCCGCGTTCAATGCGAACAATGAGTTGGTCGCGGCGAACGACCCGGCGCCTTCGGCGGGCGCCTTTGAGGCCGCGCTCGGCAACTTGAAGGGCTACATCCGCGGGCGGGTCCTGCCGAGCCTGCCCATCCACGAGGACTTCGAGTCGATTGCCCTTCCGGAGAAAGACGCCAGCGACCCGGCGGTGCATTGGGCCTATCCGCCGCTGCCGTGGATCGGGGCGCGATTCAAGTTCGACGTGCGCGAAAAAGACGGCTCCAAAGTCCTGGCGAAGACCATTTCCAACCGCTTTTTTCAGCGCGCCACGGTCTTCATTGGCGGGCCGGACATGAGCAACTACACCATCCAGGCCGACGTGATGAGCGATGGCAACCGGCGCAAAATGTCCGAGGTCGGCATCATCAACCAGCGTTACCTCATCGTGCTCCGGGGCAACGACCAGAAACTGGAGGTCAACTCGAACCTGGAGCGGCTGCGCGTGCCGCCGAAAGACGCGCCGCCGAATTTCCACTGGTCGCCGAACGTCTGGTATCGCCTCAAGGCGCGCGTCGATGTGGCTCCGGACGGTTCGGGCATCGTGCGGGCCAAGGCATGGAAGCGCGATGATCCCGAGCCCACCGCCTGGACGCTGGAGGTGCCGCACAACACGGCCCACCACAGCGGCTCGCCCGGACTCTACGGCTTCTCGCCGCAGGACATGCGGGTTTACATCGACAACATCGCGGTGACGCCCAATTGAGTTGGAGCTCCGCATGTCGAAACCCGAAATAGCACGAAGCAGTACCGACGGCCCCGTTTTTCGCCTTTTTTACGCAATGAATAGACTGCTCACCGTTTGGCTTGGCGCGTCCACCGCCTTCACCGCCGCCGCCGCCGACTGGCCCCAGTGGGGCGGCGCGCCGGCCCGCAACATGTATTGTCCCGCCACCGGCCTGCCCGATCACTTCCTCCCGCAGCGCAACGGCGAGATCAAACTCAAGCCCGGCACCGAGGAGGTGGACGCCGCCGGCATCAAGAATCTCAAGTGGGTCGCCAAACTCGGCTCGCAAAGCTACGGCAACGTGACCGTCGCCGGCGGCCGGGTGTTCATTGGCACCAACAACGATCCGCCGCGCGATCCGCGCTTCCAGGGCGACCGCAGCATTCTGTTGTGCTTCGACGAAAAAACGGGGCAGATGCTCTGGCACCTGGTCGTGCCGAAGCTGGCTTCCGGCAAGGTCAACGACTGGGAAAACCTCGGTATTCTCTCCTCGCCCACCGTTGAGGACAACCGTGTCTATCTCGTCAGCAACCGCGGCGAGGTGCTCTGCCTGGACGCCGCCGGCATGGCCAACGGCAACGACGGCCCTTACAAGGACGAGGCGAAATACGTGGTCCAGGACGTGGTCCTGGACCGCGGCAAACCCACCGAGCGCCCCGCGCCGCCCATCGAACCCGGCCCGACGGATGCGGACATCCTCTGGCGCTACGACATGATCGACGAGTTGGGCGTCTTCCCGCACAATGCCTCCGACTGCGCGCCGCTCATCGTCGGCGACCTCGTGTATGTCTGCACCTCCAACGGCCAGGACTGGACCCACTCGAACATCCCGTCGCCCAACGCGCCCAGCCTCATCGCCCTCGACAAGCGCACCGGCGCGTTCCTGGCCGAGGACGACGCGCACGTCGGCCCGCACATTTTCCACGGCCTCTGGTGCTCGCCCTCGACCGGCAGCGTGAACGGCCGCCCACTCATCATCTGGGGCGGCGGCGACGGCTTCTGCTACGCTTTCGACGCGAAGCCCGTGAAGGAAGGCGACTCGACCTATCTCAAGACCGTGTGGAAATACGACTGCAATCCGCCGGAGCGCAAAGTCAACGACGCCGCGCACAAATATCCGGCCGCCGATGGACCGAGCGAAATCAACGCCACCCCGGTCTTCTGGAAGAACCGCGTCTATGCCGTCGTCGGCCAGGATCCCGAGCACGGCGAGGGCGTGGGCAACCTGAGTTGCATTGACGCGACCAAGACCGGCGACGTCACCCAGACCGCCAAGATTTGGAACTACGACAAAATCCACCGCAGCCTCTCGACGCCCTCGATCACGCCGGATGGATTGTTGTTCGTCGGGGACTTCTCCGGCTACCTGCACTGTCTCGACGCCGAGACCGGCAAGGTCTATTGGGTCCACGACCTGAAGGCCCACATGTGGGGCTCCACGATGGTCGCCGATGGCAAGGTGTATGCCGGCGATGAAGACGGCGACTTGATAGTGTTCGCGGCGAGCAAGGAGAAGAAAATCCTCAGCACGACCAACGTCGGCTCGGCCATCTATGGCACGCCGGTCATCGCCAACGGGGTGATTTACGTCCAGTCGAACACGCACCTGTTCGCGTTCTACGATGCGGAGAAAGCCGGTGCCGGAACGGACCAGGCGCAGAAAATCGACATCAACCTGAACAAGTAGGTGGGGCGTTTTAGCCCGACCGACACGCGGAAGCGCGCCCTGCCACGCATGAAATCGCCCAAGATAACGCTCCTGACGATGATGGTTCTCGCCGTCTTTCTGCTCCACCAGGATTCCTGGAATTGGAAAGCAGCCGAACCGCTCGTCTTCGGCTTTCTCCCTGTCGGCCTGGCCTACCACGCGGGTTATTCGGTCCTTGCCGCGATCATGATGGTCGTGCTCGTCAAGTTCGCCTGGCCGAAACATTTGGAATCCGTCGAAGCCGAACGCGGAGAGCGCACAGACGAAAACACGGAGGGGCGCGAATGATCCCGATTGTCGTCATCTGCCTTTATCTCGTTCTCATCGCCGTCATCGGCAGCGTCGCGCTCAGCAAGTCGAAGGCGAACACCGAGGATTTCTTCCTGGCCAGCCGCAGCGTCGGCTCGATGGTCTTCTTTCTGTCGATCTTCGCGACGAACATGACCGCCTTTGCCATTCTCGGCAGCTCCGGCCAGGCGTACCGCCAGGGCATCGGCATTTACGGCCTCATGGCGTCGTCCTCCGGCTTCGTGATCCCGCTGACGATTTTCTTCATCGGCACGCGGCTCTGGGCCATCGGCAAGCGCTTCGGCCACCAGACGCAAGTCTCCTTTTTCCGCGACCGTTGGGAATGCTCGACCATCGGCACGGTGATCTTTGCGCTCAGCGTCGCGATGCTCGTGCCGTACATGATCATCAGCATCATGGGCGGCGGCACCGTGCTCGCCCATCTCTCGGACTTGGGCGGCACCCGCGCGCCGCTCATCCCGTACTGGCTCGGCTGCGCGATCGTGGCGGTGGTGGTGACGCTCAACGTGTTTCTGGGCGGGATGCGCGGCACGGTGTGGGTGAACATCCTGCAAACGACGCTGTTCCTTTCCTTCGGCGCCATCGCCGTGCTGGTCATCAGCCAGCATCTGCCCGGGGGCTTTGGCGAATACATCCATAAACTCGCCGCGGACCCCAAGACGCATTTCCTCGTCACCCGCGAGCGGCTGCCGGAACGGGCCTTCTGGAGCTACACCTTGATTCCGCTCTCCTCGATCATGTTCCCGCACATGGCGATCATGTGTTTTTCGGCCCGGAAGGTGACGGCCTTCAAGCGCACGGTGGTGCTCTACCCGCTGGCCATCCTGCTGATCTGGCTGCCGTGCGTGTTTCTGGGTGTGATCGGCGCCGCGGCGCTCGGCAAAGTCTCCGATCCGGACGGCGTCCTGCTGCTGATGCTGGAGAATTACGCGCCGGCGTGGCTGGCGGGCCTCCTTGGCGCGGGCATCATCTCCGCCGTGATGGGTTCCGACGCGCACCAGGTGCTGGCGCTGAGCACCATGTTCACGAAGGACGTGTACCAGCACTACGGCGGCCGGGAGAAATACGGCGAGCGGGCCGCCGTCCACTTCGCCCGGGCGTTCATCCTCGTGGTCACGGTGGCCGCCTACGTGATCGCGCTGGGATTGAAAGACAAACAAGGCATCTTCGAGATCGCCATCCGCTACGCCTTTTCCGGCTTCGCCGCGATGGCGCCGGTGATGGTCGCCGCGCTGTTCTGGAGACGCAGCACCAAGTGGGGCGCGTTGGCCTCGACGGTGTTTGTCGCCGCGTGCCTGATCTACTTCGCCCTGCTGCAAACCGCGCACAAACCCGGCGACGTCCTCTGGCAACTCGGCCAGGGCAAAGACGCGATCAAGGTGCTGTTCCTGAACCCGCGCGGCGACGTGAGCTTCTGGAACGGCTTCATGACGGTCGTGCCGATGGTCTTCGGTTCAGCACTCTGCATGGTGGCCGGGTCGCTGCTCAGCCGGGCGCCGAGCCGGGCGACGATCGAGAAGTACTTTCCCGCCGATCCGGTCGTGGTGCCGGAGCCGGTGGGCTTGGCCAGCCTGCCAGCCGCCACCACATTCGTGTCCGGAAAATGAGCATTGATTCAACCGCCCTTCAAGCCGCCCAGGAAACGCTCGACGCCCACGTCCGCGAAATCGTCGCCTGGCATTTCTCCCCGGAAACGGGCTGCCCGTTCTGGCTCGACTGGGCGAAGCAGCACTTCGATCCGCGCGCCGAGGTGAAGTGCTTCGCCGATCTGATCGCGAAGTTTCCCCACTTCCAGGACGAGTGGCTGCGCGATTTGACGCCGGATGTCTGGGTGCCGGCCCAATATCGCAGCCGGCCCTACAACATCTTCGAAACCGGCGGCACCACCGGCATGCCCAAACAACGCATCGGTTGGGACGACTACAAGACCGACTACGAGGAGTTCAGCGGGAAGATCTCCGACGAACATTTTCCGCGCGGCGCGGCTTGGTTGATGGTTGGCCCCACCGGCCCGCGGCGGCTCCGCCTCGCCATCGAGCACCTCGCCAACTTCCGCGGCAGCCCGTGTTATTTCGTCGATCTCGACCCACGCTGGGTGAAGAAGGTCATTGCCGAGAAGAAGGCCGATCAGGCCCGCGCCTACATGGACCATGTGGTCGAGCAAGCCGTCACGCTGCTCCAACACCGGAAGATCACCGGCCTCTTCACCACGCCCAAGCTCCTCGAAGCGCTCGGCGAAAGGATCAACCTCTACGAGGCCGGCATTCGCGGCGTGTTCTGCGGCGGCACGACGATGTCGCCGCAATCCGTCCGCTTCATCGTGGAGGAAGTCCTGGAACACCGCATCGGGTTCTATCCGACTTACGGCAACACGCTCATGGGGCTGGCCGCCAGCGTGCCGCTCCGACCCGAGGACCATTTCTCCGTCACTTACTACGCGCCGCAACCGCGCGCCGTGCTCCGCGTCGTCCAACCGGATCAGACCGACCAACTCGTCGGCTACGGCGCGTGGGGCCGCGTCGAACTGACCACGCTGACCAAGGAATTCTTCATGCCGCGCTTCCTCGAACGCGACGAAGCCCTCCGCCGCGAACCGCGCGCCGCTTACGCCTGGGATGGTGTGGCCGAGGTCCGTCCGTTCGGCGCGATGGAGAAGCAGATCGTCGAAGGGGTGTACTGAGCTGCACCTGCCCGGTCCGCCAGCGATACCCGCAGCGATCTGGCGGACCAGACTTGGCCGACTCTGAAAGGAACTTCCGTCTGGGCGGCTGCGATGGCCGGATGTCAGGGACGTGAAGTCCCGTCCGCGCCTGCCCTGGCCGCAGTGATGCGCTCGTTGCGGACACTCACGTCGAACCGCCAACGACCCGGTGATCTTGGGCGGGCATGCCGCGGCTGAAGCCGGATGTGGGCGGTCAGTGACCGAAAAAAGCTTGCCAATCATACCACGGTTGGGCGTTTACTCCGGGAACAGACGCCGCTCCGCACCATGAAATCCATTCAGACCGTCACCCAGCCATCCGACGCGGTCACGCGCCGGGAGTTCATCCGCACCACGGCCAGGACCGCCGCCGCCGCCGCTGCCGCGGGCACCTTCCCCTTCGTCGCGCGCGGCCAGGTCCAGGGCGCCAACGACCGCATCGGCATCGGCTTCATCGGTGTCGGGGGACGCGGCCAGAGCCACGTCGCGCTTGTGCAGAAACTCATCGAATCCGGCACGAACGCCCAGATCGTCGCCGCCAACGACGCCTACCGCTATCGCCTCGACGAGGTCGTCAGCCGTACCAAGGCCAAGCCCTATCGCAAGCACACCGACCTGCTGGCCGACGCGAACGTGGACGTGGTTTGCATCGCCACGCCCGACCGTCTCCACGTGCCGCAGGCGCTCGACGCCATCCGCGCAGGCAAGGACGTGTATTGCGAGAAGCCGATGGGGCATTGGTCGCAGTTCAATCTGAGCAAGCAGTTCTACGAGGAGACCGGGAAGCTCAAGCGCGTCGTGCAGATCGGCAACCAGGGCAACTCCAGCCCGGCGTGGAAGCAGGTTGGCGAGTTGATCCGCCAGGGTGCCATTGGCCGCCCGCAGCTCGTCGAAGCGGGGTTTTACCGCTACGGCGACTGGGGCGAGCGCATGAGAATCCCCGACCCTGACGCGAAACCCGGCCCCGACCTCGACTGGGAGGCCTTCCTGGGCGACGCGCCGAAGGTGCCCTTCACCGTGGATCGCTTCTTTAGTTGGAGGAAGTACCTCGACTACGCCGGCGGCCCTTGCACGGATTTGTTCCCGCACGTCTTCACGCCGTTCGTCAGCGTGCTGGGGGTGAAGTTCCCGTCGCTGGTGGTCGCCGCGGGCGGCATTTTCAAATACACCACCTACGACCGCGAAGTGCCGGACACCTTCACCATGTGTCTCGATTACCCGGAGAAACTCTCCGTCGTGGTTCCTGGCACGCTGGCCAACGCTTACGTCAGCGAGCCGGCGATCCGCGGTGACGAGGGCACCATCACGCTCCAGAACCCGGGTGAGTGGAACGCCGGCTTCGACAGCCTCACGGTCATTCCGCGCCAGGGCCAGAAGCAGGTGATTCCCGCGGGCAAGATGGATCCCACCCCGCCGCACTGGCAGAACTTTCTCCAGTGTGTCCGCACCCGCGAGAAGCCAGTCAGCGACGTGGAATTTGGTTTCCACGTCACCGCGGCGCTCAACATGGCGATGCTGGCGTTCTTGAACAAAAAAGTGGCGCAGTTCGATCCGGTAAAGCAGGCGATCATTCTCTGAGTTGGCATCAAGAAGCCTCAATCGCCTGACGTCTCTGGGGTGAGCGAGGCGGGAACACCCGATGGCCATCGTCATCGTCGGCGGCGGTCCGAGCGGCGCGGAGCGGAATTGCGCGAACCGGGTTTCGGGTTAACCGGACCTCCGTCCGCCTGGGCATCCCGAAGTCTTCGCCAGCCACAACACGGCGTTGGTGCTCGCTGCGGAGGGCAGGCCAGTCCCCGGCGTGTCCCCGGCCGCAATGCGGATGGCGCGGCACGCGCCGCCGACATCCCAGCGGGGCTACGCGCTGGCGGCACCGGCGGAAAGCCACGACGACTTTCAAATGCTGGAACCCGGGCGTGACGGCGCCATCGGACGCTCGGCCGCGGTGGCCCGGATCGGGCGGCTGGGGCATTCTCCGGCTGGCTGACGTGTTTGGCGTGGTTGTTCATCCATTGGATCTTCCTTCCCGCAAGAAATGTAAAGGCATTGCCAAGCGCCGTGGAGTAGATTGGCCGCAACCAGGCACACTGCGGCTTGGAACAACGCGTATGCTGGAATCATTGCTTTATCCGCAGACCGTGGCGGTCATTGGCGCCTCGCGCGAAACCGCCAAGGTCGGCCACGCTTTCATCGCCAACCTTCGCAAAAGCGGGTTCGCGGGCAAAATCATCCCGGTCAATCCCAAGGCCGATGAAATCCTGGGCCTCAAATGCTATCCGGACCTCGCGGCCTGCGGCGACAAGGTGGACCTGAGCATCATCGTGGTGCCGCCCAAGTTCGTGAAGGACGCGATCCAGCAATCCTACAACGCCGGGGCACGGCACGTCATCATCATCACCGCCGGATTCAAGGAAGTCGGTCCCGAGGGGGCGAGACTCGAAGCGGAAATCGCGCAACTCTGTCAGTCGCTCGGCGTGCGCCTGATGGGACCCAACTGCCTGGGCGTGCTCAACACGCACCACAAGATGAATGCGACCTTCGCTCCGGCGCTGCCGCCGACGGGCAAGATTTCGCTCATCTCCCAATCCGGGGCGCTGTGCGTCGCGATCCTGGACTGGGCGGCCAAGCAAAAGCTTGGCATGGCCAAAGTCTTCAGCATCGGCAACAAGGCCGACTTGAACGAAGCGGACTTCCTCCAGGCGCTCGCGGAGGACAAGGAAACCGCGGTGGTCGCCGGTTACCTCGAAAGCATCACCGAGGGCAACAAATTCCTGCGTATCGCCGAGGAAGCCGCGAATATCAAGCCGGTTGTCATCCTCAAGGTCGGCATCACCTCGGCGGGCGCCAAGGCCGCGTCCTCGCACACCGGCAGCCTGGCGGGCGCCGACATCGCTTACGGCGCCGCGTTCAAGCGTTCCGGCATCATCCGCGCGGAGGATTTCGAGTCACTGTTCGACTACGCGCTGGCATTCGCCACCCAACCGCTGCCGGCGGGCCACCGCGTGGCCGTGATCACCAACGCCGGGGGACCAGGCATCATGGCGGCCGACGCCGCGGAGACACGCGGGCTGCAGATGGTCGCGCCGACCGAGGGCACGAAAGCCGCGCTGCGCGAGTTCCTGCCCGCGGCGGCGTCCGTCGGCAATCCGATTGACGTGCTCGGCGACGCGGAACCCGAGCGCTACGTGAAGAGTCTCAAGCTGGCCCAAGCCGACCCCAACATCGACGCCATCGTCGTGGTCGTCACGCCGCAGAACATGACGCAGCCGCTGGTGCTGGCCGAGAAGCTGGCCGCGGCGAATCACGGCCAAAAGCCTTTGCTGGCCGCGTTCATGGGCGGCGACGACGTGGAGAAAGCGAAGGAAAAATTGATGGCGCTGGGCATCCCGAATTATCCCTCCCCCGACCGCGCGCTGGGCGCGCTCCGGGCGATGTGCGATTATGCCGCCTGGCGGGCGCGGCCGGCCCGGATCGTGACGCGCTTCCCGGTCAATCGCCGGCGCGTGGACCGGATCATCCACTCGCAACTCCGCGGCGGCGTGGCGCAGATTGGCGAGGTCGAGGCGAAGGAAATCCTCCGCGCTTACGAATTCAACGTCCTGGAAGGTCACCTGGCGCGGACGGGCGACGAAGCGGTCGAGTTGGCCGAGCGCATCGGCTACCCGGTGGTGCTGAAGATTTCGTCACCCGACATCATCCACAAATCCGACTTCGGCGGGGTGCGCATCAACCTGGCCAACGCCGAGCAGGTGCGCGACGCTTTCGATTTGATGATGCTGCGCATCCAGCGGCGCGCCCCCAATGCCCACCTCCGCGGCGGGTTCGTGGAGAAGATGGGCCAGCGCGGGCGCGAAGTGATTCTGGGCATGACGCGCGATCCGCAGTTCGGACCGATGTTGATGTTCGGCCTGGGCGGCATTTTCGTCGAGGTGATGAAGGACGTGACGTTCCACCTCGCGCCGATCACGGCCGAAGAGGCGATGCAGATGCTGAAAGGCACGCGCTCCTACGCCTTGCTCCAAGGGGCGCGCGGCCAGGCACCCGTGGACCTGGACGCCATCGCCGGGGCGCTGCAACGCATCAGCCAACTCGCCACGGATTACCCGGAGATCAAGGAACTGGACATCAACCCGTTCATTGTCGGCCCCGTCGGGGTGCAGCCGTACGTGGCGGACGCCCGCATGACGTTGGCCCAAACCTCCGGCAACGGGCATTGAAGTCCCACCACCGATTGAAGCAACCGAGCATGCCTCCGCGTTTTTTCCAGCGCGCAAGTCACGATGCCTCGCGCCCCGTTCCTTGCTCGAAGACCCGCTGCGGGGCCGAACGCGATCTCATTCTTTCTGCAAACTTCGCCCCTCATGACTAAACCCATCACCTACGACCCGAACTGGCAGGAGAAATACAAGGCGCAAGTCCTCACGGCCACCGACGCCGTGAAGCGCATCCGCCCCGGCCAGCGCATCTTCATCGGCACTGGCACCGGCGAACCGCTGGAACTGGTGAGCGCCCTCAGCCAACGCGCCTTCGAGCTGCCCGACACCGAGATCGTCCACCTGCTCACCTTCGGCGAGGCGCCGTACGCGCACCGGGAGCTGGCGCAGTATTTCCGCGTGAACAGCTTCTTCATCGCCGAGAACGTGCGCGACATCATCCAGGAGGGCCTGGGCGACTACACGCCCATTCACCTGTCCGACCTCCCCGGCCTGTTCGATTCCGGCCAACTCCCGCTCGACGTCGCGCTCATCCACGTCACGCCGCCGGACCAGGATGGCCTGTGCAGCCTGGGCGTGTCGGTCGATATCGTGAAGAGCGCCACCGAGAACGCCTCGCTGGTCATCGCGCAGGTGAACCCGAACATGCCCCGGACGCTGGGCGACTGCTCCCTCCACGTCCACGACATCGACCTGCTGGTGCCGTGCGAGGCGCCGATCCCGGAGGTGCCGCTGCCCGAGGTGACCGAGGTGACCCGGCAGATTGCCGAATACATCGCCGCGCTGGTCGAGGACGGCTCGACTATCGAGTTCGGCATCGGCCGCATCCCGCAGGCACTGCTCGGCTTTCTCAAGGACAAGAAGGACCTCGGCGTCCACACCGAGATGGTCACCGACAGCATGATTGATTTGATCGAGTCGGGCGCCATCACCGGTGCGCGCAAGACCACCGACCGGGGCAAGATCGTCGCCAGCTTCGCCATCGGCACCCAGCGCATTTACGACTACATCGACAACAATCCGCTCTTCTCCTTCCATCCGACGGAGTATGTCAACGACCCGGCCGTCATCCGGCAGCAGGCCAAGATGGTGGCGGTCAACACGGCACTGGAGGTTGACCTGACCGGCCAGGTGTGCGCCGACTCCATCGGCTCGAAGTTCTTCTCCGGCGTCGGCGGGCAGGTGGATTTCAACCGCGGCGCCGCCAAGTCGCGCGGCGGCAAACCCATCATCGCGCTGCCCTCGACCGCCAAAGGCGGCACCGTCTCGCGCATCGTCACCCAACTCAGTCCCGGCGCGGGCGTCGTGACCACCCGGGCGGGCGTGTTCTACGTCGTCACCGAATACGGTGTGGCCTATCTGCACGGCAAGAGCGTGCAGGAACGGGCGCTGGCGCTGATTAGCATCGCCCACCCGAAGTTCCGCGCCGACCTCCTGCGCGATGCCATCGAGGCGAAATACCTCTCCGCCTCGCTCGCCGACAAGGAAGGCAAAATCCTCGTCGGCCCGAAGGAGTTGCGCACCACCTACCTGCTTAACAACGGCACGCTGCTCAACTTCCGTCCCATTCACCCAACCGACGAGCCGCGCATGAGGGACCTGTTCTACAAGCTCTCCGAGGCGACGATTTACTACCGCTTCATGAGCCACCAGAAGCGGGTCACCCGGCACCAGATCCAGGACTTCGTCTATATCGACCACCGCAACGATGTGACCATTGTCGGCACGCTGCCGGAGGCCTACGGCGAGGAGATCATTGCCGTTGGCAGCTACTACCTGGACCAGAAAACCAATCTGGCGGAAGTGGCCTTTGTGGTGAGCGACAAGTGGCAGAACCACGGCATCGGCACGTTCCTGCACCGGCACCTGATGCGCATCGCCCGCCGCAACGGCATCCGCGGCTTCACCGCCGAGGTGCTCACGGACAACAAGCCGATGCAGGCGGTCATCAACAAATCGAACTGCAAGATCAAGAGCAAGTTCACCGGCAACGTGTACAGCTACGAGATGGATTTTGAGTGATTGCTTGGATGGGTTGTTTGGGTTGGCGCCCCCGGCCGCAAGGGCCGGGGGCGTTTTCCTTTCGGCCCAGCCGACTACCGCGGTCCCGCGGGTACCCGCAGGGAAAGTCTCGGTGCGGTGGACTCGCTGAGCGGATTCTGGGTGAAGTGCGCCGCTTCGAGCCGGTGGAGCCAATCGTCCGCCAGCGTCAGGACGGCCGCCACGCCAAGCTGTTCGTGGACGGGCGGGTAGTGTCCCAGGTTCCCGCGGGCCAGCTTGAGCAAGGCCGCGGCGGGACGCAGGCGGTCCTTCTGCAAATGAACGAACGCGCCGGCCAGTTGGATGAGGCCCTTGTAAAAAGCGCCGTTCGGGCCGCGCCGGTCCTCCAACCACAAGTCTTCCAAGACTTCGTGTGCCTCGTAGAACTCCTGGCGGTTGAAGCAGCCAAAATAGCCCAGATAGCGGACGTCGAGGCCGCGTTCGGCGACCGGCGCGGCCAAGCGGGCGATGCGCGCTGATTTGTGGCTCATGCCGGGAACGTAACCGTCCGTGCCCCGCGATGCGAATGCCGCGGCGCCGGATGGTTGAGGCACGAAGGGCCAGCCACGCCGACGCCCACCCCGTCTTCCCGTTGACAACCTGCCTTGCCCTTCGCCACTCTCGCAGCATGTCGAAATCAGCACTCGGCCGCGGTCTGGGCGCGTTGCTGGGCGGACCCGCGCCCGGCAGCGGTTCGGCGGCCTTGTCCCCGCCGGCGACCGTCGCCACCGCGCCGGACACCCGCGAGCGGGTTGAGCGCGTGCCACTGGACCGCATCCGCCCTTGCCCGCTCCAGCCGCGCAAAGATTTTCCAGAGGAAACGCTCCGCGAACTGGCGGACTCGATCCGGGAACAGGGCATCGTCCAGCCGCTCATCGTCCGCGAGCGCGACGGCGTGCTCGAGTTGATCGCGGGCGAACGCCGCTGGCGCGCCGCCCAACTCGCCGGAGTCGCGGACGTGCCGGTCATCGTCCGGCAGGCCGACGACCGGGCCGTGCTGGAGATGGCGCTGATCGAGAACTTGCAGCGGGAGAACCTGAATCCCATCGAAGAGGCGCAGGGTTACGCGCAACTTGTGGGGCAGTTCAACCTGACCCAGGAGGAGGTCGCGGCCAAAGTCGGCAAAAGCCGCGCCGCCGTTGCCAACGCGGTGCGGTTGCTGAAGCTGGCGCCGGCGCTGCAAGCCTACCTGCGCGAAGGGCGATTGTCGGTCGGACACGCCAAGGTGATCCTCGGCATGGAGGAGCCGCGCCAGCAGCAACTCATCGCGGAGCGCGTGATCAAGGAAGCGCTCAACGTGCGCCAGACCGAGAAGGTGGTGGCGCGCCTGCAATGGCGCGGCTCCGGCGGGAAGCACGGCCCGACGCCGCTGGCGGGCGATGCCCACGTGGCGGAGATCGAGAACCGGTTGCGCGAGCGCTTCGGCACGAAGGTCCACCTCCGGTACCGGGAGGGCAAAGGCTCGCTGGAAATCCTGTTCTTCAATGACGGGGATTTGGAACGGATCCTCCAAATTGCCGGCGTGGGAGCGGATTAGGCTTCGCCTCGGGCGGCGAAGACTTTAGACTTTCAGGATATTTTATGAACACATCAGCACTGCGCGAACACTGCGCCCAGCGACTGCTCGCGGCCGGGCCGAGGGTCCAGGAACTCAAGGCTTTCCTCGGCCTCGACGGCTTCGTGGATGAAATCCTGCATGTCGTCGATAAGCGGGAAAGCCCGGAGAAATTCACCCGCCTGCCCAGCATTGCCAAACTGGCGGAGCGGCTGGCGGGCGCGGCCGGCCAGAGCACGAACATCGAGCTCGTCAGCCAGATGACCAAGCTCGGCGGTAATGGCCCGATCATGGCCAACGCCCTGGCCAGCTTCGGCGTGCAGGTGACCTACCTGGGCAACCTCGGCTATCCGAACCTGCACCCGGTCTTCGCCGATTTCGCCCGCCGCGCGGAGGTTCATTCCATCGCCGAGCCGGGTTACACCGACGCGCTGGAGTTCGACGACGGCAAGATCATGCTGGGCAAGCACCAGGCGCTGAAGCAGGTGAACTGGGCCAACGTCCAGGCGCGCTACGGCCAGGAGCCGTTCACCGCCAAGGTCCAGGCCGCGGACTTCGTCGGCTTCGTCAACTGGACGATGTTGACCCACATGAACGAAATCTGGGAGGCGATCCTCCGGGACGTTTGCCCCGTCCTCCGCGGGACGCGGCGCAAACTGTTCATTGACCTCGCCGACCCGGAGAAGCGCACGCCGGCGGACATTCGGCGGGCGCTGGAACTGATCACCGCGTTCGAGAAACACTTCGAGGTGATCTTCGGCCTGAACGAAAAGGAAGCCGGCGAGATCGGCCGGACACTCGGTCTGAACACCGCCGACCATTCCCCGGCCAAACTGTCCCAGCTCGGCCGGGAAATCCTCGAGCGCGTCCCGGTGAGCACGCTGGTCATTCATCCCACCGCCTACGCGCTGGCGGTCAGCCGCGATGGCGTGGACCTCGTGGAAGGTCCGTTCACGCCCAAGCCGAAGATCACCACTGGCGCGGGCGACCATTTCAACTCCGGCTTTTGCCTCGGCAAGCTGCTCGGCTTCGACAACGCCCTCAGCGTGTTGACCGGCGTGACGACGAGCGGCTTCTACGTCCGCTCGGCGCAAAGCCCCGGCGTGGCCGACCTGGCCGGGATGCTGCGGAATTGGCCGGCGTGAGGAAGGAGTTTCAGATCAGAGTTGGCGCGTGGCCGGTTGACGGTGGGCAAACGCACGCCGCCGGCCATCAGTAACCCGCCACCGGCAACCCGATGATTTTGGAAGTCGTCCAATACGGCCATCCAGTCCTGCGCCAGAAGGGCGAGCGCGTTGAGGCCGTCACGCCGCCGATCCAGAAGCTCATCGCCGACATGCTGGAAACAATGCATGCGGCCAAGGGCATCGGCTTGGCCGCCCAGCAGGTCGGCCGCGCCTTACAACTGACCGTCATCGACGTGCGCGGCGTGACTGACCGGCCCTCGACGATGGCCGTGGACGGCGCTCCGGTGAGCGTGGAACGCCACATGCCCGTCGTGCTCCTCAACCCAGAGTTGACGCCGACGGGTCCGCCCGCCACCGGCCCGGAAGGCTGTCTGAGCTTTCCCGAAGTCTTCGCCGACATCACCCGGCCGGAGAGCGTGCAGGTGCAGGCGATGAACGAGAAAGGCGAACGGATCGAATTCCACTGCGGCGGCCTGCTGGCCCGGGCCGTCCAGCACGAGACCGATCACCTGCACGGCATCTTGTTCATTGACCGCATGAGCCGCGAAGTGAAACTCGAACTCAAACCCGAGCTCGACGCGTTGCAGAAAGCCACCAAGGCGGCCCTGAAGAAGTGAAGCGACCGCCCCGATGATGGTACCCTTTCCTCGGCCCGCACGGCCGTGGGCGGTGAATGGTACCGCAGATTCCCCCGCCGTTACCGCGTTGACGCCCGGCGCGATGGCTGCGATTTCTGAAGGTGTGAAAATGCAAGTCAACGCAGCGTGATCCTCGTGGAGAGCGCCGCCAACAGGCATCCGATATGGAACATGCGCCGGTAATGCTCAGAGCTGGGCAGATCGTCCTGACGATCAGGCGGAGGGCGATTGCGACCGCTGCCCTGTTCGCCATCTTGTTCACGGCTCTCGGCGTCGCCCAGTACTTCTTCGTCCGTCACCAACTGTTTTCGTCCGCCTATGCCGAGGCAGCGACTTGGGCGACGGAGATCGCCGGGGAACTCGGCGGCGCGAACGGGCTAAATTTGGTGGCCTACCGACAGGCTTTTGTCGCTGCGAGTGAGTGGTACATCGTGGCGACGAACGGCTCGGTAATCGACATCGAGGGGATAACCCCAAGTTTGTTGGGCCGGGTCGTCGCATCATCGGATATTTCGTTCACCGGTCTGCAAACCATCGTGTCAGAGCAAGGAGAACAATGGCGGATCTTCTCGACGAGGCTCAAAGGGGGTGCCGTGGCGCTGAGCTTGAAGAATCCATCGAAATTCAGAGACCCGGACGCGGTCCTGCTGGCGAATGCGGCCAAGTTTGGCGACGCGCTCCAAGACGCACTCAAGCTCAAGTCACACTCAGTTGAATGGGAGGTTGATTTCGCAGTTTTCGACCAGAACGGCGAGATGCAAAGAGCTTTGGGTGAACTTCCTTTGCGCGCAGACCCCGCCTTTCTGTCTGGGCTTCGGTCCAAGCGTGAAGTTGTGTTGGAAGGCAAACCTTACGTTCTGGCAAGTCGGATTGTCACCGATGCCTCGCAGCGCCATCTTGCAACCGTGATTGTCCCCAGGGAAGTGACCGCTGAGCATCGAGCCATCAGGGACCAAGTGCGTTTCAATGTCGGAGTCGCAGTGCTGGCTTGGCTGGTGGTGGTAAGCATCGCAATCGTCCATTTCGTCCGGGACGAAATCCAGCGTCAGCACCTCCACCCGTCGCTCACAGAAGCGCGTAAGCAAGGCGAAGGGCAGCATGTGGAATTCAAACGGTCGTTACTGTGGGATCGCGAGCGCAGTTACGAAGACGACCAACTGCGGACAAAGATTCTGAAAGCAATCGTTGCCTTCCTGAATTCCGGGGGAGGTGCCTTGTTCATTGGCGTTCAAGATGACGGCCAGCCTTGGGGACTCGCTGATGACCTGCAACATTGTGACGGCTCCGAGGACAAGCTCCATCAGCGACTGCGAAATATGATCGCCAACTCAATCGGCGCTCAATTTGCCCACTACATCACCAGCCGCATCGACGACGACCCTGACTACCCGGGCTATCGGGTCTGTTTTGTTGGCGTGGGTGCTCCACCTCAAGCGGCATTCCTCAAGTCGGGGAACCGGAGCCTCTTTTTCGTCCGGTCAGGCCCCGAAACAGTGGAACTCGACATGCAAAAAGCCTACCACTACATCCACGACGCGGGGCTTCGAATCTGAACCGACTGGCGGGTGGTTGAGTTCTCTTGAAGGGGGGCTGGCCGCCAGATATACGACGCCACAAAAGGGAATCGGTCTCGCCCCTCCACGTCGCGCTCGTTGACTCTGCCGAACGAGTGTTTAGTTTCAACCAGCGTGTTTGAACTCGTTGCCCCCTTCCAGCCCGCCGGTGACCAGCCGCAAGCGATTGCGAAGCTGACCGACGCGCTGGCCTCCGGGCTCCGGCATCAGGTCCTCCTCGGCGTCACCGGCTCGGGCAAGACCTTCACCATTGCCAACGTCATCCGCAACGTGGACCAGCCCACGCTGGTCATCTCGCACAACAAAACGTTGGCGGCGCAGCTTTACGCCGAGTTCAAGGGCTTCTTCCCCCGCAACGCCGTCGAATACTTCGTCTCCTACTTCGATTATTACCAGCCCGAGGCCTACATCCCGCGCACGGACACGTTCATCGAGAAGGACTCGTCCATCAACGAGGAGATCGAGCGGCTCCGGCTCTCGACCATGAGCAGCCTGTTCGCCCGCCGCGACGTGGTGGTCGTGGCCAGCGTCTCCTGCATCTACGGCATCGGCAGCAAGGAGGACTACGAGGCGATGGTGATCCCGGTGCGCGTCGGGCAGGAGTTGACGCGCGAGCAGTTTCTCGGCCGGCTGGTCGATCTCCAATACAACCGCAACGACATCGAGTTCCAGCGCGGCCAGTTCCGCGTGCGCGGCGACGTGGTGGAGTTGTGCCCGGCCTACACCGAGGACGCGCTGCGGATCGAGTTCTTCGGCGACCAGATCGAGCGCATCACGCGCTTCGAGCCGCTCACCGGACACAAGATCGAGCAACTCGACGCGGTGACGGTCTATCCGGGCAAACAGTTCGTGACACCGGCCGAGAAGATGAAACCAGCGCTGCTGGCCATCCGCGAGGAATTGGGCGAACGCATCGCGTGGTTCGAAAAGCATGGCAAGCTGCTCGAAGCCCAGCGGATCAAGCAGCGCACCGAGTACGACCTGGAAATGATGGAGGAAATGGGCTTCTGCTCCGGCATCGAAAATTACTCCCGGCACATCGCCGGGCGCCCGGCCGGCTCGCGGCCCTGCACGCTGCTCGATTTCTTCCCGAAGGACTACCTCCTGGTCATTGACGAATCGCACGCCACCGTGCCGCAGATCGGCGCGATGTATGAGGGTGATCGCTCCCGCAAGACCGCGCTGGTGGACTACGGTTTCCGCCTGCCGAGCGCGCTGGACAACCGGCCGCTGCGCTTCGAGGAATTCCAGGCGATGCAAGGCCAGACGATCTACGTGAGCGCCACGCCGGGGGCGAGGGAATTGGAGTGGGCAAGGCAGGCCGCAACCGGCCTTGGTAGCGGCTTTCAGGAGAAAGCCGGGAAAATCAGCGGCGTTCTTCCGAGCGCCGCTACGCAACCGGGCGTCGTCGAACTCGTCGTCCGCCCAACCGGGCTGATTGATCCGAAGATCACGCTCAAGCCGCTCAAGGGCCAGATTGACGATCTGATTGAGGAAGCCCGCAAACGGGCCGACGCCAAGGAGCGCGTCCTCGTCACCACCCTCACCAAGCGCACCGCCGAGGAACTCACCGATTACCTCCGCGACATCGGCATCAACGTCCGCTACCTCCACAGCGAGATTGACGCCATCGAGCGCGTCGAAATCCTGCGCGCCCTGCGCCGGGGCGAGTTCGACGTGCTCGTCGGCATCAACCTCCTCCGCGAGGGTCTCGACCTGCCGGAGGTTTCCCTCGTTGCCATCCTCGACGCCGACAAGGAAGGCTACCTCCGCAGCGCCACCAGCCTCATCCAAACGGCGGGACGCGCCGCGCGCCACCTCAACGGCGAGGTCATCCTCTACGCCGACGTGAAGACGCAGAGCATCCAGAAATTCCTCGCCGTCTCCGAATATCGCCGCCAGCGACAAGTCGCCTACAACCAGGAACACGGCATCACCCCGCGCAGCGTGGTGCGGGCGATCGAACAAAGTCTCGCCAGCGACTACGCGACCAAGCAGCAAGCCGCCGCCGTCCTGAACGAAGCCGCCGCCAACTTCGACGTGACCGAAACCCTCCGCGAGTTGGAGGCCGAAATGCTCACCGCCGCGAACAACCTGGAATTCGAGAAAGCCGCTCTCCTCCGCGACCAGATCAAGGAACTCAAGCGCCAATTTGGCCAGACCAGCGGGCCGGCAAAGGCGCTCGCCGTCAAAGCCGCCACCGCCGTGAGCTACCGGAAAGGCAAGAAACGCAAGTAGGGCAGCGCGTCCTCGCCTGCCGATGGAATCGCGGCAAACACTTGCTTGTCTTCGCCCAGCCCCGGACTTACCGTTTGCTCGTGAATGCGGCTGAGAATTTGCGGCAGGTCATTGTCGTGGACGCGGAGATCATGAGCGGGACACCGGTGTTTGCCGGAACACGCGTTCCCGTGCAGACTTTGTTCGACTACCTGGAGGCGGGCGATGATCTGGCCGAGTTCTTGGAGGACTTCCCCAGCGTTTCCCAGCCGCAAGCGATGCGCGTGCTTGAACTCTCGAAAAACTCCTTGCTGAATCAGGCTCTCCAACCATGCGCGTGATGCTGGACGAGTGCGTGCCTGCGCGCTTGAAGAGCTGGCTGCCGGATCACGAAGTCGAAACCGTGACGGGCATTGGCTGGGGTGGGATCAAAAATGGACGACTGCTGCGGCTTTTGGTTGAGCGCGGTTTTGAGGTCTTGGTCACAGCCGACAAGAATCTGGAATATCAGCAGCTTCTCGGGGGGCTCCCGCTGGCCGTTCTCGTTCTTCCGACCAACCACTGGAAATCGCTTCAGCCGCACAAGGCACCTGTGTGCCAAGCTTTTAGCAGCCTTCAGCGTGGGAAAGTGACTCGTTTGGATTGAGCGAGTTTTCGGCTCGCAACCATCCACGCCGAAGCCGCCGCCAACTTCGACGTGACCGAAACCCTCCGCGAGCTGGAGGAAGAAATGCTCACCGCCGCGAACAACCTGGAATTCGAGAAAGCCGCTCTCCTGCGCGACCAGATCAAGGAACTCCAGCGCCAGTTCGGCCAAGCCAGCGGCCCCGCCAAAGCCCTCGCCGAGAAAGCCGTGACGACCGTGAGGTATCGGAAGGGGAAGAAGCGCAAGTGAGGCAGCGCGTCCTCGTCTGCCCACGTTTTCTGGGCTGAAAGCCCAATGTAAATCAGCCTGGGGCAAGTCCGCACCGCAGACGCCGCCCTGGGTTCGCCATCCCAAACAAAAAACTCCCTCTCCGCCTCGAACGCGGAGAGGGCCGGGGTGAGGAGTCGAATCTGGCCGCCGGAAACCCGTTGCCCGCCGCGCCCCGCCTGCGCTACGCTCCGCCCGTCAGAAAACGACGAATGATCTAACGACCACCACACATTTTGATTTCGCGTAGCTTCGGCTGCTGTTGACCTCGAAACCTAGGAATTTCGCACAAGAGACAGCGCTCGATGCGCGCCCCCAACCGGGGCGCGCTGAAAGCGTTCTCTTGTGGGCCCTCCTAGGTGCCTGAGGTTGGACGCAAGTAAGTGCGTCCCATTTTCTTTTCAGGCACCAGAGACCCACGGAGACAGTCACCAGACAGGGCTGATTCGCACGCGAGCGAATTGGAATCCCTGTATGACATTCCTTGAACGGGCCATTGCGGACGGCCATGCCGAGATCACGGGCGAGGGCAAAACTGAACGCATCCACTACATCGCTGCCGATCACTCGGAGCGCTGGGCCGATCCCGAAGAGAAAGTCCGCGCCGAATTCTGGGCGGAGTTGATCTACAAATACGAGTACCGCCCGGAGCGAATCCGTTTGGAGGTCACGGTGCCGCGCCGCACCCCTGCCGACCGCGCCGATGTCGTCATCTACAACGACGACGAACTCAAGTCGCCGTATCTCGTCTTCGAGTGCAAGCGCGCCGACCTCACCGACGCCGAGTTCGCCCAAGCCATCGAGCAAGCCTGCGGCAACCGCGCCAGTCTTGAAGCCAAGTTCTGCGGCGTCATCGCCGGCCTCACGCGGCGCCTGCTCCGCTTCGACAAGTTCCCGCCCGGTGAGCGCGAGAAGAACCACTTGCCCGACATCGCCGTCCGTTACGGCAAACCGCCCGAATGGCGCTTCTACAAGAATACCACCGGCAAAGACCTCGCCGCTGTGCCGCGCGAGGAACTGCGCGCCGCCATCCGCAAGTGCCACCAGACGCTTTGGGAAGGCGGACGCCGCAGCCCCATCGCCGCTTTCGGTGAGTTCTGCAAGATCATTTTCGTCAAGCACCGCGACGAGAAAGACCCCGACCGCGAGGACGGCAAACCTTACGCCTTTCAGCGCCGTGAAGGCGAGACCGCCGCCGAGTTGTCCGACCGAATTCACAAGCTCTACGACGCGGAAAAAGCACGCGAGCCGGACGTGTTCACCGACCGCATCAATGTTGACCCCAAGATTCTCGCACAATGCGTCGAGCACCTGGAGGGCATTTCGCTCGAACGCACGGAACTCGACACCAAGGGCGTTGCCTTTGAGGAGTTCATGGGCGGTTTTTTCAAGGGCGACTTCGGACAATACTTCACGCCCCGCGAACTGATCGCCTTCGCCGTGGAAGTTCTGAATCCAGAGCGAAAGAACCTGGTCCTCGACCCAGCCTGTGGTTCGGGTGGCTTCCTGCTCTACGCGCTGGATCACGTCCGCCGCGAGGCCAACCGGCGCTTCCCCAAGCACGCCTCTGACCCGAAGCAGAGCCGCGACCATTTCGGCTACTGGCACGACTTCGCCGAGAAGCACCTTTTCGGCATTGAGGTGAACGACGAACTGGCCCGCGTGGCGAAGATGAACATGATCATCCACGACGACGGCCACACGAACATCGTGGGCCACGACGCCCTCGACTTCCTGCCGAAACTCCACGGCAAGAACGGCGGCCTGGCGGGCGGCAAGTTCGATCTCGTGCTGACCAATCCCCCGTTCGGTTCCGTGGTGAAGCGTACCGAAAAGGGCGAGGGTTATCTGGAGCAATTCGAACTGCGGAATTTCCTCGGCAAAAGCAGCACCGCCACCGAGCCGGACGAATCCGAGAAAGGGGAACGCGACGCCAGGCGCGGCGCGAAGGCGGTGAAGGACCGCGCAGCATCAAAACCGAAATCCTCTTCCTTGAGCGCGTGCATTCGTTCCTGAAGCCCGGCACCGGACGCACCGCGATCGTCCTGACCGACGGCATCCTCATGAATTCCTCCTTGCAAGGCGTGCGCGATTGGCTGCTCTCGCGTTTTCAGCTTCTCGCCGTCGTCTCGCTTCCGCAATTCGCCTTTGCCCACTACGACGCCGGCGTGAAGGCCAGCCTCGTCTTCCTCCGCCGCTTGAAAGACGGTGAGAAGGTGAAAAACGACGCGCCCATCTTAATGGCCCTCGCCGAAAACATCGGCTACGACGCCACCGGGCGAAAGACCTTCGCCGTAACCGTGGAAAGGGAAGTGCCCGGCGTGGAGAAAGTGGAACTCCAGCGCAGCGACCTTTTCGACTACCGCGTGACCTACGAGTGGAGCACCGCCAACCCGAAGAAGCCCGACTGGAGCGAGCGCCACCGCGAAATCATCCCCGACACCGGCCTCGTCGCCCAGTGGCGCGCCTTCGAGAAAGACCCCGCGCCTTTTTTCGTCTAAGCCCCGCTGCGGATGGCAAAGCGCGGTGCTTTGCAGTCCGGCGGGGCGAAACATCGGGGCGGCTTGACCCAAATTACATCGTCAACAAGCCGGACTTTTCACGGCAGCGGTATCCGATGCTTTCGCTCAGCTCAGTCTGCGAAGACATCTTTCAAGGAGTCACAATCAAGCCGGGCGATTCCGAAGACCCGGTAGTGCTCAAAGTGAAAAACATTCGTGGCGATGAAGGCATCGACTTCTCCGACGTTGAACGTGCTCGCGACGTGCCAGAACGAAAGCTTCTCCGCTGTGGAGACCTCATCTCGCCGTTCATCGGGGAAGCGATACGGCAAATCAACTTCGCCATCTTCAAGGAAAACGAAGGGCGATACGCCGTTGACGGCAACACCGGCGTGATTCGCCCGAATCCCGCGAGAGTTTCGGCGCAGTATTTGCAGAATTGGTTCCAGAGTTCTTTCGGGCGTCCGCAGATTCTCCGTTTGATCGGCGGCGGCGGAGTTCCGTTTCTCGGTGCATATAACGTCGCGAAGCTAGTCGTCGCTACGCCACCACTCCGGGTGCAACGCGAGCTCGTCACCACGATGGACGCGGCGCGGGCGGAGCGACGGGCGAAGCTGGCGGAGGCCGACGCGCTGCTCGCGGGCCTCGACGGCTTCCTCCTCGCCACCCTCGGCCTCACCCCGCCGCCCAAGGACGACCGCAAAGTCTTCGCCATCCGCCGCACGGACGCCGAGCGGCAGGGCCACTTGAACGCCGACTACTTCCACCCGGAACGCATCCTCGCCTTGCGCGCGATGGAGCGCGACGCCCAGCGCCTCCGCTGCCAACCGCTCGCTGAAGTCGTCTCCTTCATCCGCGAGCAAATCAAAACGCCCGGCTCGAACTACCTGAGCCTCGCGCACGTCCAAAGCCACACCGGCGAACTCGTCGCCGCCGATGAGGAGGCCGCCGGAGCGTGCTCCACGTTTGAAAAGGACGACGTGCTTTTCGCCCGCCTCCGCCCGTATCTCAACAAAGTCTATCGCGCCGAAAGCGCTGGATGTTGCTCGCCCGAGTTTCACGTCTTGCGTGCGAAGAATTCCACCGTCCTGCGTCCCGATTACCTCGCCGCCATTCTCCGCAGCAGTCTCCTTCTCGCGCAGACGCGCCACATGATGACCGGCAACACTCACCCGCGCCTGACCAACGAGGACGTGGTGAACCTCGTCATCCCCATCCCCGCGCCCGCCGTGCAGGAACGCATCGCTGCCGAAGCCCGCCGCCGTCGGGAAGAAGCGCGCCGCCTGCGCGCCGAAGCCGAAGCCGGCTGGCAAGCCGCCAAGCGCTGGTTTGAAGAACAACTCCTCGGCAAAGCATATGGTGCTCCCGGAAAACTGGACAGGTGGTTTAGAGGGTGACTGATAAGAAACCATAAACCAACCTGTAGGACACCG
>JAJXZI010000131.1 GCA_021780115.1 bacterium
GGGCAAACACAGTTGACGCGCCCGCCGCAATAGTCGGCGGTATGCGGCGCCAAGCGGCTGATTTCGTTCTTCAGGGTGCGGGTCAGGCCGTAGGCGAGCGCCGCTTTGGCGGCTTCCCCGCGTTCAATGGGACGGCAACTCAGCCCGAAGGGTGACAAGATCCCAAGCGGGCACGCTCACGGCGCCGGTGAGCGGCGGGCCGGCTTTCTCGCTGGTGTCGCTCAGCGAGAGTTGACGCGGCGCCGGCCCGGCCCAGGTCAGTTTCACCCGCTCATCTTTGCCGCTGGCGCCGAAGAGGCGGACGATCCATGCCTGGCCGTCGTCACTGGGCTTGAGGCAGGTCACGAGCACGTCTTGCGGCGTGACCGTCAGGCGCGGGGCGCGGGAGGGCTGACGGCCGCGGGCCGGCGCGGGCAGCAGCGGCTGGCTGAAGCCGGTGGCGAACCGGCTCGCCTCGGCCGGGTCCGGGCGCCGGTGCTCGTGCTCAACGCGATCAGCGGGCGTGGACTATCACACCCTCGACGGCGTGGTGCCAACGGCCCTTGTTCGAAAACCCCGGCGCGAAAGCTGCCATCCCACGCCGCCGACAAGGACCAAAGTCAGTGACGAAGGCTCCGGAACGTACACAACCAGCGCCGGCATGTCCACCAAGCTGCTTGCCGACGCTCCTCCGCCACCCGTGGGATTCCAGAATGGCACTGTGTGGCCAATAGTTAACCCTTCGTTTGCCGCTGCTGCGGCCGCAAGGCTGTCATAGTTGCCCAGCCAAGCGTCAACTGCAAGCATAGCCGGAGTACCCGCTTGGACGCCGGGAATCGCATAGACGCCACCGCTCGGGTCCGCAAAATGGCCTCCCTCCACGATGATGCCCTTGGCGGAATTATCGCTGAGAAGCCACGTATGGATGGGCTGCAACATTTGTGCGTTCGGGCCGCCCCAAAGCTGGAGGTTTATGTCCTCGCTCATCAGGACTGCATCCCGCGTATCCATGACGGGCGCCAAGAACACCAGCCCGCCGCTTGTTGCGCCCGGAGAAGCGTCCTGGTTCGCGAGGTTGTTGAACACGATTGTTCCCTGTGAGCGTGCGTCAAGCGTCGAGAGCAAGGCGACAACCGCGATGAGGGCGAGTGGCTTTAGTGTCTTCATATTCCATCGCAAGATGCAGTGCATGGAGTCTTCACCATCCGTTCAATGGGACGGCAACTCAGCCCGAAGGGTGACAAGATCCCAAGCGGGCACGCTCACGGCGCCGGTGATCGGCGGGCCGGCTTTTTCGCTGGTATCGCTCAGCGAGAGTTGACGCGGCGCCGGCCCGGCCCAGGTCAGCTTCACCCGCTCATCTTTGCCGCTGGCGCCGAAGAGGCGGACGATCCATGCCTGACCGTCATCACTGGGCTTGAGGCAGGTCACGAGCACGTCTTGCGGCGTGACCGTCAGGCGCGGGGCGCGGGAGGGCTGGCGGCCGCGGGCCGGCGCGGGCAGCAGCGGCTGGCTGAAACCGGTGGCGAACCGGCTCGCCTCGGCCGGGTCCGGGCGCCGGTGCGGGCGCAGCACAAAGCGGAAGGTGACCGGCCCTTCCTGGTAGGCGCGATAGTTGGTGTGCCAGTGGTTGTTCATGGCCCAGACGTAGAGCCGCTGTGTGCGCCCGACTTTCTTGCGCCAGAGATCGGGGTTGTGCTGCGAGCCGGTCAGATTGGCGGTGATGCCGCCGACTTCCAGCAGGGGCGCGTCGAGGGTGACGAGCGTGACGCCCTGGCGGGCATTCGAGACGTCGGCCCAACGGCCCACGGGGAACCAGTTCTTGCACGCGCTGGGAATCTGGTCCAGGTCGGGGCGCTCCCAGCCCAGCGGGATGTCCAGCGACACGTCGCCGTCGGGCACGTTGAACGGGAAGGCGAAGTTGATGCTCTCCTTGCCGCCTTTCTGCGCGAATTGCCAGTCGCCGGGAGTGGCGGGAATCGCGGCCCGCTTCTTGTCCACGGTGTCGATCAACTCGACGTAGTCGAACCCGGCCACGACGCGGACCTCGCGCGAGAGCTGGTTGCAGGACGGGGCGGCGGACGCGACGAGCAGCGACGCCACCAGCGGGCCGCGCTCTTTGACGGTGATGGTGGCCGGGCCGTTGCGCTGGAGGTTTTTCAAATCCTCGCCGGGCAGGAACAGGAACTCGTTGAGCGATTCGCCGCCGGAGGTGTCGGCGAGATTGCCGCGGATGAAGTCGGCGCTCAGTTCGACGATGCCGCCGGTGGTCGGATCGAGCCGGAGATGAATTAAACCGTTGTGAAGCGAATCCGCGCTTGCCCAAGCCGTGACTGTTTTATTTCGCTTGTCGTAGTAATTTTCGCCGGTCGATACGGTGTACCGTCGCGACCCGAATGGCGGCACGTCACTGGCCAGAAATGCCAGTTCTCCGCTGCTCAAGCGTTGTGAAGGTACCAGTTTGCCGGCGTCATCGGTCACGCGGTCGCCGACGGAAGATAGCTCCTTTGACAACAGGACCAGTTCGGTGCGCGGCCAGGAGGTGGTGTTGAAAACATCGACCGCGCGTGCCGCCCCCTCGCCCGCCCTTCGGGCACCCTCGCCCCCGGCGGGGGAGAGGGGATCGCCCGTCGCCGCCACATTCATCGCCTTTCCCAGCAACTCGCGCGATTGCTGGTCCGCCTGGTCGGCGTAGGATTTCTTGATCGCCCACTGCTCCTTCGTTTTCTGGCTCTCAGGCGCGGAGACGCTGCAATCGGCGCCCCAGGTGTGTTCCGAGTAAAGCAGCGTGTGGCGCCACGCGGCCGCGAAGTCCGCCGCCGGGAACATCTTCGGATCGTTCAGGGCGAACAGCGCGTCGGCCTGCACGAGACGGTCGGCGGTGTTGCGGTTCAGCGCCGTTTCCCGCGCCGACGAGCCGGCGCCGTCTTCCCAATACGGGGTCCAGTCCCCGCGCACCACCGGCAGCCGGTCGCTGTAGCGCTGCTCGAAGGCGCGGAAGGCGTCGCTGGTGCGGGCGATGACGAACTTCGGCCAGGCGTATTTCGTGTTCCAATCCTTGATGAACTCGCAAATCTCCGGGTCGGGCACCGCGTTGTCGCCGTGGCCGCTCCACCGGACGTAGGCGATGTCGTAGGGATATTTCTCCTTTTCCAGCACGCCCTGGTAGTCGTCCACGAATTGGGGCGTGAAGTGGTGGATCAGGTGCGACATCGCGTAACCCATGTAGGGAATCCACACCAGGACGCGCTCGCGCCCCGACGGCGAAGCCCACCAGAACGGCTTGTTCTCCCATTGGACCAGGATGTCGCCGATGCGGTCGAAGTAATTCGGCGCGACGGAGAAATACTTGATGCCCGCCTGCGCCATCGCCGGGACCGTGCCCCAGGTGTAGCCGGGCACGTCGCTGATCATCGCGGAGTCCACCGGCACGCCGGTTTCCTGCGATAATTTGGTGGCGAAGCGGAAAAGCTGAAGCAACTCCTCGGGCCGGCACAGCCCGGTCAACTCATTCAGAAACATCCCGTTCAGGCCCACCTGGCCGCGCTTCACCGCGTCGAAGAACTCCGCGCGTTGCGACTCGTCGAGCCGATGCAGGTAAAGATCCGCGGCCCAGAGCACCTCGACGTTCCAGACAAACCGCGCGCCCACCGGGTAACGGGCGGTCCGGCGCGCGGCGGCGATGCCTTCCAGCAGGTTGTTGACCTGCTTCTTCTCAATGTTGGTCTGGATTTCGGTGTAGCCGATGTCCGTGTGCGAATGCGGCAGGACATAGACGGTGAGCTGGCGCACCGGTTTGAGCGTCACACTGCGGGTGGCGATCGTCTGGCCGCCGGCTTCCACGGTGAGGGTGCGCGTGGTTTCCCGTTCCCCGGCCGGCAGGGCAAACTCCAGCGTCAACTCGCCGCGCGCCAGGCGAAGCGGGCGCGGTTCGGCGCCTTCCAGGTGAACGGTGGCATCCTCGACTTCCCCGAAATGGCGCAACGTCACGAGCACCGGTTGGCTCATTTTGCCGTCCTTTTTCTGGAGCGCGCGGATCGGCTGCACGTCGGCGACCACGGTATGCGACGAGACGGGCCCCAACCCGGCCCCGGCCGGCGTCTCCAGCCCGACCCAGTCGTAGAGCAACCAACTCCCGCTCAGCGTGGTGATCTGGACGTCGTTGTCGCCGGCCCGCAACAGGTCCGCCGGGAAGACCGTGTCAAACTTGGACGGACGGCCTTGGCCGGGTTGGCCGCGGATCGAGTCATCCGTGGCGCCATTGGGCAGGCTTTGCTCGAAGCTGCGGCCGTTGATTTGGATGCGCAACTTGGGCGGGTTGCTGTAATGCGTGTCGAGCAGGTGGAATTGCAGCCGGCACTCGCCGGCCGTGGGCGCGGTCTTGAGGCCGAAGAGGATGGTGAACGTATGCTCGCGGCTGCCGGCCCAGGCGTCGCCCGGCCCCGGCTGCACGTAGGGCCAGTCGCGCTTGGCGTTGGACTCGCCGACGACGAAAAAGCCGTCGGCGCCGTATTTCTCGTAGCCGCCCGGGGCCAGGGCGAACTCGGCATTGTTGCCGTCAGGTTGGCCGATTTGCCAGAGCAGCGCCCCGGCCGCCCCGGCCCGCTCCGACGTGAAGCCCGCCAGCGCGAAAATCCAGAGCGACCACGCCAAAGCGGAGGAGGTGAGGACGCCCGCCGACCCGGTTGAGGAAGTTGTGTTCATAGAAGATGGTGCCGATTTTAACGACGCCGCCCCAGTGTCAACGAAAAGTTTCGCGGGAAGCGCGGCGCGCCGCAATCGTTGTTGCCGGTGCAACACGAATCGTCGTTCCCCGCATACAAATACAACGATTGCCTGTCTGGGTCAGCACGCTGCGGCGGCGCCGCTGGCGCGCCTCGGCGGGGAGCAGCCCCGCCGGCGAACAGACGTCAGCATCCCAACGCCAAGGAGAAACAACGCCGCGCCGCCCGGCTCGGGCACGATTTGCGGCGAAAACGCGATGTCATCCAGCGCGAGCGAGCCGCCGGAGAAACTCAAAGTCTCCGTTTGACCAGCGAAACTGGAGATGTCCGCCCCAACCAAAAAATAACCTCGCGGCGCGGCGAGACCCACCAAGGGCAGACTCTCTCCGCCCAGCCAAACTTCGACGCCTTCGTTCGGGGCCGCGCCGCTGGACCTCACCTTGAACTGGAGGGACCGCGCGTCCGCGGGGACCAGCCCGGTCTGGCTGATCGCCCCGCCGGATATCGATGCGCTGAAATTCCCGTCGATGGCCCCGCCGAAATCGGATTTACCAACTAGCCCCATAATACCGGCCGGACCGTATGGGACCGCAGTCAGTTCGCTGCTCCCATAGGTCGCGGTCCAACCAGGCAGGGCATTCGAAGTCGCAATGAATGGCTCTCCAGGAACGAGGAAGACAAGTTTCGCGGCTTCAAAGTCGAGGTTTTGAAACGTGCCTTGGCCAAGACAAGCAACCGCCCCAAGTGAGACCGAAATCAAGCCAGTGATAATCTTTGGGTTCATAACCGTAAATTCGCCAAAAACATTATCCGATCCAGTCGCTTTCGATCATATCTCATGGAGCTACGACGGCGATGTTCTCGGTGTCATAAGCTGATAGTGGTAGGGCATATAGCAGCCGGTTATTACCGTCCAAATCGGTCTTGACAACCGCTTGGCAAGAGCCGCCACCAACAGGTATCGAACAATTGCCGGCGTTTATAAAAAACCAGAGAGAATTTCCATCCGGTGCCAGCGTGGCGCCCCGAGCGCTTTGGGCGCCGCTGGTGCTGAGGTCAATCGTATGAAAACTTGTAACCAGATTACCCGCGCCATCGTACTCATCAAAATAAACACTTGCGTCACCGCGATTGATGAGGAATTTCCCGCTTGGAAGAACAACGAACCCGTCGCAGTCATCAGCAGCCTTACCTGTGATCGCGATTGGCCACCCTTGCTGTACCGCTCCGCTGGACGGGTCGAGTTTATAGACTAAGGGCGATTGATTCGGATAGCCCGTCATGGCATAGAGGTAACCGCCGTAGAACGCCAAAGCCTGGATGCCGGCACCGTGGGTTCCTTCCGGATTCAGCCGCTGGTCTGGATTCTGCAAAACCCGATTATCCGTCGCGGCGCCTGACCCATCCGTGCCGTAATTGCAGACGTGGATGCCATCGCTCCCCCAGAAGCCGGTCCAACACTCACTAATGCCGTCCCAAACGTTGATTACTTCCGTATAGTATATCTCTCCAGCCTGAATCGCTAGTCCGCGGCCGTTGGCCATGTTGTCGGGGCGGACCGAGGCCGCCGGGAGAAACGAGTTCAAGAGGGTCCCGTCGTTTAACGCGAAGGTTTGAATGGGAGGGTCGAAGTTGCACGCCCCATAATTCCCCGTGACCAAGAGGACCGGGCCGGAAACCACGTCAATTGTCACCCAGGCCGGCACTGAGTCACCCGCCGTGATTTGGAATGCATCTTGGCCCACATAGGTGGGATCAGTCGGGGTGTAGGTGAGCGTGGGCAAGGTGCCAGAAAGGCTGCCGTGCTGAGGAGGCTGGAGATAGGGGCCGCCATCCGGGGCACCACCGCCATACCGGAAACCGAGCGGGGTGTTGCACGGGCTGCTGCCGGCGAGGGTAAAGGTGATCAGATGCCCGGCCGGGGTCGCCAGGCCCAGCGGCGTTGCGGTGTCGAAGTGACGGCCCACGGGGAGTCCAGTGTAACTATCAATGCTGGCCGTCGGGTTGCCGCCCAAGAGGTATTCCAAGAGGTTGCTGAAGCCGTCTTTATCCGGATCGTCGCTGGGGTCAACACCCAGGTGGCTAAACCATTGATATTCCCAAAGGTAGGTCATGCCATTCTCGGAGCTGTTGCAAGCGTCGATCAGGCTCCCGAAGAAGGTCGGACACCACTGGCAGGTCCACTCCGACGCCGTCGGGGTGGCGACGCTGCACATGGCCGAGTTGGCAATGCTGGCGACACACTCTTTGACCAGGATGCCGGTTTGGCAAAACTCCAGCGAGCACTCGGTGACGGAGTTGGTCTCGCCGCAACAATCCGGGTAGCCGTTGCAGTACGGGTCGCCCGAGCCATCAAACTCAATGGCCGTCTGCGCCCAGCGGATCTTCATCCCGATCAGGCTCACATTGGTGGTGATGTAATAATCCCAGATGGCCGGGTTGGCCACCGGACCAGGGCAGTGGGTGCTCGTGCCATTCTGCCCGTAGTCCGTCTCTCCATAGACGTCGTCATCCTTGGAGGTCAGGATGGACGGGGCCGCGTCGTAGCCATTGCAGACAATGC
>JAJXZI010000245.1 GCA_021780115.1 bacterium
TGTCGCCGAACAGGGCGAGCGCCCGGGCGCCCTTGATCTCGTTGATGGCGCTGGGGCGTTTGGAGAAATTGACGAAGAACGGCGGCTCTTGGATATAAGTGCTGGTCGCATCCCATTGATAGACCTGGCCGGCGCGGGACGGGATCTCGTTCCACTTGGGATTCTGCGCGGCGAAGTCGCGGTACAGTTGCCGGAAGACTTCGGGTTTGAGCGCCGCTTTCTGCGCCGGCAGTCGCGCCGGCGGCGCCGCGCTCACCTCGGCGCAGTCCCGCCCCCGCTCCAGCGTGGCGCCACGGGCCACCAGCAACGACCGGCACACGTCCGGGTCGAGATGGCGGTGATCGGCCTCGTAGGCGGGGAGCCAGTCGGGCAGGCAGGCCCTGCGGCGCTCGCAGGGCGCGGAGGGCGGCCTTGCGGTGATAACCGAAGAGTTGTCAACGATTCTGGCCTTGTGGGGCCGACCGGCATTCGCGTAACGCGGGCGCTTTTGGGCCAGCACTGCTTGTCGTGTTCTTTCACTCATTTTGGGGGCATTGTTGGGTAACACCCCTTTTGAGCTTACAGGGGCCGACCCAGCCGACCCACACCCCGCCTTCGGTAACATCCTCTATGAGTCAAATCGCGCGGCCAATTTCCTGGCGATTCTACTGGTGACGTTGTGGAACCTCTGGCTCAATGCGCTTCAACTGGCGCTTCCCGGCGGGGGAATCCAGTGAACTGTGCCTACTCAAGAGGGTCCGGCCTGCCCGAACCCCGCGCCGCGTCGAACATTCAACCCAGAAACCGCAGATGGCTGCGGATCAACGCAGATCAATGATGGAGGCCAGGGGATTTCGGAAAGCACCCCCAAAAAAGGTGAACTCTCCGAACAGAGATAATCCCTTCCCCTCTGTATTCGTCTGCGTGCATCGGCGGTTCAACGGCGGCATTCAGGTTCAAGCCGCTCCCGATTGGCGCCAGCGCGCCATTCTGCTGGAGAACCCAGCTTGGTGGAGCCGCGCCCCACCCACGATTGCCAGATTATGGCTCAGTGAACGAATGACGCGACGCCGGCCGCCAGCAACCCGCCGAGCAGCGGCGCCACCACCGGCACCCAGGCGTAGCTCCAGTCGCTGTCCCGTTTACCGGGCACCGGCAGCAACGCGTGGGCCAGACGCGGACCCAGGTCGCGCGCCGGATTGATGGCGTAGCCGGTGGTCCCACCGAGCGACAGGCCGATGGCGAAGACGACCAGCGCCACCGGCAACGCGCCCAAGGTGCCCAGGCCGATGGGGATTTCCTTCACCCCGCCGGAAGCCGCCGGGAGTTGGACGGTGGCATCGCTCATCAGGAAGACCGGGAGCACCAGCAGGAACGTGCCCACCGCCTCGCAAAAAAACGCCTGTCGCACGCAGCGGATGTTCGGGGCCGTGCAGAAACAGGCCAGCTTGCCGCCGGCGTCCTCGGTCACCTGGAAATGCTCCCGGTAGAAAAAGAAGACCAGCGCGCCGCCGGCAAACCCGCCGGCCATTTGCGCGAGGATATAACCCGGCGCCTGCGCCCAGGAGAGCTTGCCCGCCGCCGCCAGGGCGAGGGTCACGGCCGGATTGAGGTGCGCGCCGCTGAACCGTTGTG
This sequence comes from bacterium, assembly GCA_021780115.1. GTDB lineage: Bacteria > Verrucomicrobiota > Verrucomicrobiia > Limisphaerales > JAJXZI01 > JAJXZI01. The sequence continues at coordinate 1,615 of JAJXZI010000245.1, forward strand.
CGCTGAACACGCCGACGAACACGCCCAGCGCCCAGCCCGCCGTGATGACGATCCAGCCGGAGTTCTGCCCCTTGGTGCGCGCCAAGACCACGTTGGCTACCACACCGTTGCCGAAGGTGACAAGCAGGGTCGTGCCGATGAATTCAGCGAGGAGAGGATTCATACTTTTGCGATTAATGGTCCACCACGAAGCCGGCGGCGGTCTGGTTGAATTCCTGGATTTGCCGTTGCTGCCAGGATTCGCTTTGGCCCAACTCGCGCGCCATGATATCTGCCCCCGCTGGCGCCACGGCCAGGGCGGCGCGTGCGTTCAGGAACAGCGCGCGGGTTCGCCGGGCCAGCACGTCTTCCAGCGTGCGGGCCATCTCGTGGCGCACGGCCCACACGACTTGCGCGCCGGCGATGGGGAGCGCAGCGTGCAGCGGCCCGGCCAGCGCGGGAACGTCCCGCTGGAGCTGTCTCACTTGCTCCGCGTCCGAACCGTAGCCGGCGAGCGGGTCGCTTTCGTCGGCCGGTGGATGCCAGCCGTGGAGTCGGAGGCTGTGGGTGGCACACGGCCTTTCTTCCAGTCGTGCCAGCACGATGGCGTGATCGACGCAGTCCTCGGCCATCTTGCGATAGGTCGTCCACTTGCCGCCAAAGATGCTCAGCAATCCCGAGGAAGAGATCGTGAGAGTGTGGTCGCGGGACAAGGCGGCGGTGTTCGCGCCGTCGCCGGCCTTGGCCAGCGGGCGGATGCCGGTGAACACGCTGAGAATGTCCGCGCGCGCCGGGCGCCGGGCCAGGTAAGCGCCGGCCGTCTCCAGCAGGAACTCGACCTCGCCCGCCAGCGGGCGCGGTTCGAGGCTGGCGGCGGTGATCGCCGTGTCCGTCGTGCCCACCACGACGTGACCCTGCCAGGGAAGGGCGAACATGACCCGGCCGTCCCGCGTGTGCGGCACCATGATGGCGGACTGGCCCGGAAGGAACGACCGGCCGAGCACCAGGTGAACGCCCTGGCTCGGTGCGATCAGGGATTGCGCCTTGGGATCGTCCTGCCGGCGAAGCTCGTCGCAGAATGGGCCGGTGGCATTGATTACGCACCGGGCCGCCAGCCGGTGTTCCCGTTCGGTCTCCTCGTCGCGAAATTCGAGGCCGCAGACCAGCCCCTCCGTGTCCTTCAGCAGGCGCAGCACCCGGGCGTAATTCAGCAGAGAGGCGCCGTGCTCGGCGGCGGTTTGGGCCAGGTTGATGAGCAAGCGGCTGTCGTCAAACTGTCCGTCGTGGTACAACACGCCGCCGCGCAATCCTTCCGGTTGCAGCGTGGGGATGCGCGCCAGCACCTCCGCGCGGGAAAGCCGCCGCGAAGGGCCGAAGCCGTACTTGCCCGCCAGCAGATCGTACACCTTGAGGCCGATCCCGTAGAACGGCGCCTCCCACCATTGGTAGTTGGGCACCACGAACGGCAGATCATGCACCAGATGCGGGGCGTTCTGGAGCAGGAGGCCGCGCTCTTTCAAGGCCTCCATCACCAGCGAGACGTTGCCTTGCTGCAGATAACGCACGCCGCCATGCACCAGCTTGGTGGAGCGGCTGGACGAGCCTTTGCCGAAGTCGCTCTGCTCCAGCAGCACCACGGCATATCCGCGCGCGGCGGCATCCACGGCGATGCCGACACCCGTCGCCCCACCGCCGACAACCGCCACGTCCCACGGCTCGCGGCGAGCGCAGATCCGCTGCAAGAAAGCTGGGCGTTTCATCGAGTCGGAGGCCAGCAGTGGTTCCGCCGCCCGGTCCGGAACGTTCAGGACGTTTCGGCGGCATCCGCGCTGGCGCAGGCGTGATAGCCGACCCTCGCCGCGAAGGCCATGCCAATTTCACGGTTCGGTTTGTCGCGTCCAGGCACAGAGAACCGCCAACCCTGGGGCTGGCGGTCGGACGTCGCCAAACGGGTGGAATATTCCGGCAGGCGCCGGGTTCGCTCAAGATCGTCTTCGTCTCTCTCGCTTCCGCCTTCGCGCGCTCTTCCCTCATCTTGAACGGTCGCGGCCCGACCACTTGCACGACTCCCTCCGCCGGTACAGAGTTTGGGCGTTTGCTTGCTTTGGCGTAATGCCACGCGCGCCGTCGGACCCTGCCGCGCCTTAGCCGGCGGCGCGCGGTTTTCCTGAGCTTTCGAGTTGCTGTGACCCACGGCCAATGCGCAATCTGCGCTCCAGCGCATTTGCTCAACCCATGCAAAGAATCGTTCTACAGCGCATCGTGCCGGTGGCGGTCGTGGATGATCCCGAGGACGCCGTCCCGTTGGCGGAAGCGTTGGTGGCCGGCGGACTCAGTCTCATTGAGGTGACGCTTCGCACGCCGGTGGCGGTGGAGTGCATCGCCCGCATCCGCCAGGCGCTGCCCACGATGCTGGTGGGGGCGGGCACCGTGCTCGACGCGCACCAAGTCCAGCCCGCACTCGACGCCGGCGCGCAGTTCGGCGTGGCGCCCGGTCTGAATGAAACCGTGGTCCTCAAGGCACGCGACCTCGGCCTGCCCTTCGTGCCGGGCGTGATGACGCCGTCCGAGGTGGAGCGGGCCCTCGGTTTCGGCTGCAAGCTGCTCAAGTTTTTCCCGGCGGAGGCCGCTGGCGGCGTGCCCATGCTGCGGGCGCTGGCCGGTCCCTACCTCCACACCGGGGTGAAGTTCGTGCCGCTGGGCGGCATCGGGCCGGCCAACGCGGCGGACTATTTGAAACTGCCGTTGGTGGCGGCCGTGGGCGGGACATGGCTCGTCGAGCGGCGGTTGGTGGCGGAACGGGATTGGGCGCGCATCACCGCTCTGACGCGCGAAGCCGTCGCACTGGTGGCCAAAACGGCGCTTTGACCCTGGCTTTCCACTCGCCGGCGGCGCCGCTGCCCGGTCCGTAGCGCATGCGTTCTCTCGTTCAACCTGCCATCCTCAAATCGGCCGGCTCGGCGGCCCTGCTGACGACGCTGGCCTGTTACCCGAGACTGGTCTTGTGGGACGCGCGCCGGCTCCCCGTCTGGTATCTTGAACTGACGGTCCTGCTGAGCAGTTTCTTCCTGTGGTCGTTTGTGTTCGCCTGGCAGGGTCGGTACGCCGGCCGGGATCCACTGCGTCTGCCGCGTTCCTCCGGCCTCTGGGCCGCGGCCACCACCGCCGCTCTCGCCGCGGCGGCGCTGAACCATTTTCTCCTCGATCGTATCCTGCGCGGAGTCGCGCCCGAGGGCTACCCCACTGGGCTGGAGTCGTGGCTGGCGATGGTCTTGTTCGCGCTGAGCTTCACGCAGTTGTTTCTTTTGTATTCTCCGCTCGCGTTCTTCCTGCGTCTGCTTTCCAAGCGCGGCCTCGCCGTGGCGCTGACCCTCGCGTTTTCGGTCTTCGTGATGTCCTTGAAGGTTGCCGCGTCCAAGAGTCCGCCGCCGCCGGCGCTGCTGGCGGAACTGGTGGCCATCCGCGTCGCCAGCGGTGCGCTCCTGCTTTATTTCTATCTGAAGGGCGGCCTGGCGTTAGCCTGGTGGGTGAGCTTTTTGACCCAAGCGCGATATCTGCTGACGCTCTGAAATGGGCCAGTGCTTCCTGGGGCCACGGGACGCGGCGACCGGCGGGCGGAAGCGGGACGAACCCGCCGGCGGCGGCCCGCCGCAGGCCCTCCGCTGCGGGCCGTGTCGGACGGAATTCACGACGCCAAAAGGAGTTGATTTCCCGGTGTACCGATGGCATTCAAGCCGGCGCAACGAAGCTGTCGCGTGGCGAAAGAAGAGCCAATTGAGTTGACCGGGGCCATCACCCAGATCCTCCCGGGAACGATGTTTCGCGTGGCTCTGCCCAGTGGCCACGAGGTGCTGGCCCACATCTCCGGCAAGATGCGGAAGAACTTCATCCGCATCAGCGTCGGCGACAAGGTCAACGTCGAGATGTCGCCTTATGATCTGGGCAAGGCCCGCATCACCTACCGGCACAGTTGACCCCGCCCCGGTCCGCGCGCCGTGGTTCTCAAGTTCTCCGCGTTTCAGGTTTTCCAGCGGCCGCGCGTCGGGGCCGCGAGGCTGGAAAACCTGCCCCCTGCAAACCACAGAAAGCGCGCTCGACTTCCGCCCGTCCGGCCCTGCATCCTGCCGCCCGTTATGCGGGTCCACTTTCTTGGCGCCACCCGGACGACCACCGGGTCGATGTATCTGCTCGAACTCAACGGCCGGCGCGTGCTGCTGGAATGCGGCTTGTTCCAGGGCCGGCGCGGGGAATCCATCGAGCGCAACCGCAATTTCCCCTTTGCCCCGGCGAAACTGGACGCGGTCGTCCTCAGCCACGCCCACATTGACCATTGCGGCAACCTCCCGAACCTGTGCCGCCAGGGTTTCACCGGCAGCATCTACTGCACGTTCGCCACCCGCGACCTCGCCAGCATCATGCTGGAGGATTCGGCCCAGATTCAAAGGGATGACGCCGCGTTCGTCTCGAAGAAGCGCGCCCAGCGGGGCCTGCCGCCGGTCGAGCCGTTGTACACGGCCACCGACGCCGAGCAGGCCGTCCGCCAGTTCGTCGCGCTCAACTACGACCGACCGATCCCCGTGACCGACGGCGTGACGGTGACCTTCCGCGACGCGGGCCACATCCTCGGCTCGGCGCAGGTCGTGCTGGACCTCCGTGAGAACGGGCGGGCCTTCCGTTACCTGTTCAGCGGCGACGTGGGCCGGGGCGCCGACGACATCCTCCGCGATCCGGACCCGATCGACGGCGTGGATTTTCTTCAGATCGAAAGCACCTACGGCGCCCGCGAGCATTCGCTCAAGACCGACGCCGACGACCACATCTGCCAACTCGTGTGCGGCGTGCTGGGGCAGAAGGCCAAGGTCATCATCCCGGCGTTCTCGGTCGGGCGCACGCAGCAGATCGTCTGGACCCTGCATCAACTCGCCGACGCCGGCCGGCTGCCGCGCGTGCCGATTTTCGTGGACTCGCCGCTCAGCGTGAACGCCACCGAGGTGTATCGTCTCCACCCGGAATGCTTCAACGACACCATCTACCGTTTTCTCCGCGAGAAGGAAAACCCCTTCGGCATGGAGAACCTCACCTACATCCGCGAGGTGGCGCACTCGATGAAGCTGAACGACCTCCCCGGCCCGGCAATCCTCATCAGCGCTTCGGGCATGTGCGAGGCGGGCCGCATCCGGCATCACCTCAGGAACCACCTCGGCAACCCGGACAACCTTGTCCTGTTCATCGGCTACTGCGCCGAGCACACCCTGGGCGCGCAAATCCTGGCCGGCCGCAATCCCGTCAACATCTTCGGCGAGCCGCAGGAAGTCCGCGCCCAGATCGCTTCCATCGACGCCTTCTCCGGCCACGCGGACAAGAATGAACTGCGCCGTTACGTGGAGGCGCTGGATGGGGCGATCAAGAAAATCGCCGTCATCCACGGCGAAGCGGCGCAGTCCCTCGCCTTCGCCGAGACGCTGCGGCAGATGAAGCCGAAAGCGGAAGTAATTGTCCCGGAGTACCAGCAGGTACTGGAGGTGTAGCGGGGGCCTAGCAGTCTGTTGAATTTCGGGCAAATTTTCAGTTCCGCCTTTTTTTCGTGGATGAGTTTTTCGGAATTCGGTGTGGGAACAGCGGTAACGGCTGCTC
>JAJXZI010000325.1 GCA_021780115.1 bacterium
TAAAGCTGCCACGCTGCGGCGCCGCCTTTTTCCCAGCCGGTGCCTTCGGTCCAGGCGAGCAAGACCTCGCCGCGGGCGTCGCTCGCGGCCACGGGGTGCTGGCAACTCGCCTGCGTTTCGGGCGACGTCACGCCTGACAGCTTGAGTGTTTCGGGATGGACGCGGGCGAGAAATATTTTCGCGTTGGTTTCCCAAGCCGCCAGCACGCGGTCCGGGCTTTCGGACAGCCACGCGCTGCTCATCGGGCAAGTGGTGACTTTCCAGGGATCGGAGTTGATGATTTCAAAGCTCGCGCCGCGGTCGCGCGAGGCCAGGAGGATTTCGTCCCGGTTTACCTTCTCCGCCGCGGCGCGAAAGAGCACGAAGACCTCGCCGCGCCGGTCCGCAAACGCCCGCAGGCCGCAACAGCCGCAGGCGCCGGTCGGCTGCGGGATGGCCGGCGTTTCGCGGGAAAAAGTCCTGCCCTCGTCGGCCGAACGCGCCACGAATACGGCGCGTTGCGTCTCATCTTCGTCCTCGGCCGCCTTCGGCGCGTGCCACACGACATAGACGTTGCCCCGGTCGTCGGCCGCCACCGACCCGCCGCCGTCGAGGCCCGCGGCGTGAGTGATAAGGTCCCGCTGCGGCTCGAACCCGGTGCCGGCGTCGGCGAGGCGCGCGTAAAACATCGGGGGACCGCGGTGTTGGCCGTCGGACCGGTTGCCGTTCCATGTCACGTGGACGCGTCCGTTCCGGCCCAGCGCCATCTGCGCCCCGCGAATCGTGCCGAGGGCAATGGCGGTGCCCGGCTGGGAGTTGACGCGGACCGGCGCGGAGAACGAGGCTTCCCCCGGTTCCTGGCGCACGTAGAAAATGTCGCCTCCCGAGGGATCACCCAGGAAATATAGCAAGTGGATCGCGCCGCGCCCGTCCACGAGCGCCTGGGGTTGGATTCCGTGGTTGGGCACCCGCGACAATTTCACTTTTGGTCCTGCCAGCGCCGTTGCCGGCCCGAGCAGCAGCCAGCCCACCGCGACGCCCAGGACCAGGATGGTTGGACGTGCCAGAATCGGGATTCGGCGACGTTTCATGACCAGACAATACGGCAGGAAAGGTCCAAGGCGCAAACGACCCGTCCGAACCGGCACGGCGGGGTGGTTTCTCAATCCCTCGTCTTGGTGTCGATGAGAATGGTGACGGGACCGTCGTTGACCAAGCCCACCCTCATGTCGGCCCCGAATTCGCCGGTCGCCACGGCCCGACCGAGGTCGTGCGCCAGCCGCCGCACGAAGTCCTGGTAGAGCGGTTCGGCGACCTCGGGGCGCGCGGCCCGAAGATAGGAGGGGCGGTTGCCTTTCTTCGTGCTGGCGAAGAGCGTGAACTGGCTGACAACGAGAACCTCGCCGCCGATTTCCCGCACGGAGCGGTTCATCACGCCCTGGTCGTCGGGGAAGATGCGCAGCCGGACGATCTTGCCGCTGAGCCAGTCGAGGTCCTCGGCGGTGTCGGTCTCCTCAATCCCGAGCAGCACGAGCAGGCCGGTCCGGATCACGGCGCGCGTCTGGCCGGCGATGGTGACGGACGCTTCGGCGACCCGCTGGAGGACGGCGCGCATTTGACGCGCCGACTCAGGATCCGGCCCGGGGAAGTTCACGCGGGGGAACCTCCCGCCTCCAATCTCGAACGCGGAACCGCGCTGGAAACTCTCGCGGGGCCAGCCGTCCGGCGTTTGCCGTTTGCCGTGGGTTGTTGGTTGCTCTCCTCATTCGCTCCACCCGTTCTGCTTCAGCACGGCGCTGAGTTTCACCGGCGCGCCGCCCTGACGCTTGCTCTCATCGGCGGCTTCCATGAAGGCGTAGAGTTCCAGCGTTTCCGCCGGCCGCACGGGCGCGACGCCGGTCTGGAAGAACTTCATGATCTCGCGTACCAGCGGCGCGTAATCGTCACCGCCGGCCTGCTGCTCGGCGACGGTCATGGTGCCGAAGATGATGACCTTGTGCGGCGCGGCCCCGTCGCGCAGGCCGTAGAGCACGCCCGTGCGCCCATCGGACCACTTGCCGGAGACGACGTCGGTGGCCGGAGTCGAGACGCGCGCGACCGTCCCGCAACCGGGGCCCAGGACAGTGAACAGCGCTTCGGCGGGATGGATGCCGTACCAGAAAAAGTCCGGATGGTGCGGCTCCAACTCGGCGGGGCCGTAGGAAATCGCACCGCGGATTCCGCCAACCTCGTGCTGCCTCAGCGCCTGCAGGCTTTCATAATAGCGGTAGGCGGATGACGTGAAGACCGGCACCTGGCGCTCCTTGGCCAGGCGGAAAATCTCAATCGCGTCGCGCAGTGTCCCGGCCAGTGGCTTGTCGATGAACACCGGCTTGCGCGCCTGGAAGACCGGCCGGGCTTGCTCCAGATGCGGCCGGCCATCGACGCTTTCCAGCAACACGGCGTCCACCTGCTCGCACAGCGCGGGGATCGAGTCGGCCAGTTGCACGCCGAAATCGGTCTGCAACCGCCGCGTGTATTCCTCGACGCGCCCGATGCTGGACGGAATGTCGGCGCTGGCGCTCTTGAAGGCGACCGTCACTTTGCCGCCGGGCACATGGTTCGGGTCGTTCGGATCATTGATGAGCTTGGTGAACGCGACGACGTGGGACGTGTCGAGGCCGATGATGCCGAGTCGCAGGTCCGCGGCGGAGGCGGCCGATGCAGCCGCTGCAACCAACCAGGCGCAGCGAAGCAGGCGAAGTCTCATGGGCGGCAGCTTAGTGGCGCCGGCAAGGATGGGAAGCCGATTCCAAGCGGGGCCGGGTGTCGGGACGGGAGAAAACCAGAAACATGACCAGCGCCGCCAAACCCGGCCCGGCCCGGAGATCACACTTCACGCCACGCCTCACGCCGGCCCGCCGAGTGAAGCAGCGTGGTGCCTCACCGCTCCTCCGACGCCTCCCGCAGCGCCTCCTCGTGAATCTCCAGCGCCGCCCGGCCGAAGCAGACCAGCCGTACTTGCTCCAGGGTCTTGTCCTTCTCCAGAAACTTCCTCGTCTCCGTCAGCGCGACGCGGGCGGCCTGGTCCATCGGGAAGCCGTACGCGCCGGTGCTGATTGACGGAAAAGCGAGGGTCTTGACGTGGTGCTGCTCCGCCAACGCGAAGCAACTGCGGTAGCAGCTCGCCAGCAACTCGTCCTCCCCGTGCCGGCCATCGCGCCACACCGGCCCGACCGTGTGGATGACCCACCGGGCCAGCAGCCGATGGCCCTTGGTGATCTTGGCCTGACCCGTCGCGCAGCCGCCCAGCGCGCGGCATTCGGCCAGCAGTTCCGGCCCCGCCGCGCGGTGGATCGCGCCGTCCACCCCGCCGCCGCCGAGCAAGGTGGTGTTCGCCGCGTTCACGATCGCCTCGACCTCCTGCCGGGTGATGTCGCCTTCGACGATGACCAGGCGACGGGTAAGTGGTGCTTTGTTCATGGAATCCTCCGCGACGGTGAAAGGCCGGCACCGGCGACCGCCCTTACTGGCCCAGGTGTTGACGCGTAAGCTGGCCGAGGTAGAACTCCATGAACGCGTCACGCTTCGGCTCCAGGCACACCGTCACCGGCTGGCCGTGCTCGCGGTCAATGCGCGTGAAGCCTTGGTCATCCACCACCAGCGGCAGCGTTTCGCGTTTGCCGAAGAACGCGCCGGGGCTGGCGGTTTCCGCCACCGCCATCTGGTCGTGGAGCGTCATCCGGCTGCCCGGGCTGGCGAGCCAGAGGCGGTAGAGACATTCCAGCGCGTGGGTCAGTGGCGAGCGGTAGGCGCGGACCCGTTCGCGTTCCTCTTCCTTCAAGGTCACGAGCGTCGTCGAGTCCAGCGGCACAATCGTCAGCGGCAGCCCCGCCGCATAGACTACCTGCGCATCCTGGGTGGAGGAGACGACGTTCCATTCCGCGATGGGATTCTTGCTCCAGGCGCTGGAGTAAATGTTGCCGCTCATCAGCACGACGCGCTGGAAATGCCTGCCCAAGCCCGGATCTTTGCGGAGGGCGTCCGCCACGTTTTGCAACGGGCCGACCGCGATCAGCGTCACGTCGCCGGAGTGTTTCCGCGCCGTCTCGACCAGGAAATCCGCCGCCAACTGCGCGATCGGTTGGACGGCCGTGAAATCCTCGGCCCAGGAAAACTGGTAATCGTTTCCGTCCCCGGTCTTGCGGCCGACCGCCACCGGAATCTGGTCGCGCCCGGCCAGGTGCAGGAGTTTGCAGGCGATCTTGGCGCGGGCGGGCGTGTTGCCGTCGCAAATTGTCACGCCCAGCAGGTCGAATTCCGGGCGCGCGAGAATGAACGCCAGCGCCCAGGCATCGTCGATGTCGCCGCCAATGTCGGTGTCGAGGATGACCTTCGTCCGGCCGGGCGTGGCGGCCGGAGCGGCAAAGCAACTCAACCCGAGTGACGCGGCGGTCATCCAGCCGCACAACAGAGCGCAGATTGGCGTTTTCATGCGGAGTGTTTTTGGTTCTCTCTGGCGGCCAGTTTACTTCGGCGCGAGACCGGCGGAAAGTCATCTCGCGCCTCCATTGGCGGGCGAATGCGAGCAGAGAACGTCCGGAGCGCGCCCGCCTCGCGCCGGGATTCGGACGCCCGTCCGTCATTTCCCGGCGCGGACCAGTCCTTGGGGCAAGTCTTCCCGGTTCACGATCCAGGGATGGTCGAGCAGTTCCTTGGTGTCGTGGTTTTGGGCGAGGCTCCACTTTGAGTTCCACGACATGAAAAACGTCGCCTTGGGAAAGTTCGCCGTGATGCCCTCGATGAACCGGCGGTAGTCGTAGTCCCCCGGCGGGTTGCTCGATCCGTGCGGGCCGAATTCCGTGAAGCCGAAGGGCTTTCCCAGGGCCACGACTTCGTCGTAGCCCTTGATGTGCTGGGGATCAATGAAATCGGTGTAGGCGTCGAGGCCCACCAAGTCCACGTACCGGTCGCCGGCGTAATAGGCGGCCGTCTGGGCGCCGTGGTTCGGGCTATAGACCCAGAGGAGGTTGTCCAGCGCCTTGGTCTGCGTGAAATAGTCGAACATCTGCCGCCACACCCGGATGAACGTGTCCGGGTCCTTCGCGCCCCACCAGAACCAGCCGCCATTCATCTCGTGGAAGGGCCGCCACAGGACCACCACGCCGGCGGCTTTGAGTTCCTGCAAACCGGCGGCCAGCAGGTCGAGTTCCTGCATCCAGCGCGTATGCGTCTCGGTGCCGGGCGCCAGCAGGCGGGCGAGGTCCACGCCCTTGTCGCGCAGGCCGCCGCCCTGGGGATTCGCCGGGTTGTAGAGGTGCGCGCTGATCGTGACCAGGCCGCCCTGGTGCCAGTACTCGAGGGCGGTCCGGTTGGGCGTCTCGTACGTCAGGCTGCCCTTCCCGAAGTCCGCATAGTCCGCGCCCAGGATCGCCGGCCAATGTCCGGTCCGCTCGTGGATTTCGCTCATCAGGCGCAGGCCCGCGCCGCGCCCGAAGTCGGTGAACTGGCCCGACAAGACCCGCTTGTCGGACCGGCTGGCCAGCGTGTAGAAGTAGTTCAAAATGGCCCGGGCCTGGTCGTTGGCCTTGGGGTTGGCCGGCTCCACGCCCGTTGCGGCCGGGCAGCCCGTGACGGCCATGAGGACAACGAGGGAGAAAAGCAGACGCTTCATGATTGGCTTCTTATTCTGACGGAGCGCGGAGGCCGGAGATTCACGCCGGCGGAAAAATCGCGGGCGCCATCCCACCCACCAGCGGTGAATCTTCCCCGGCGGGGACGGCGGACGAAAGTGCCGGCTTCGGACTTGACGGCGCGTCGGGAACGACGTTTGTTAAGAGCACTATGGAAACCGAGCATGAGCTTCCGCTTCGCACCGATCTCCGCGGCGAAATCAAGCGGCCGGGCCGGCGCGCTCGCCTCGCCCGCCGCCGAAAGGGGTTCACCCTGATCGAACTGCTCGTCGTCATCGCCATCATTGCCATTCTGGCGGGCCTGCTGCTGCCCGCGCTGGCCAAGGCGAAATCCAAGGCTAAACAAATCAATTGCATCAACAACCTGCGCCAGATTGGGATCGCGACCGTCATGTACGTCCAGGACAACAAGGGCTATCCCGGTTGTTATTCGGTGGTGCCGCAGCCGTACGCGATCTGGCCGATCCGGCTCTTCAGCCAACTGGGCGGCACCAACCGCGCCATCTACTACTGCCCGGCGGCCCGCCCCGACGCCGCGTGGGACATCTCCGTCAACAAGACCCTCGGCGCCATGGCCCCCAACAACGTCTGGGATCCCTACGGCATCACCGTCAACTCGCGCTTTTCCCTGGCCTACAACGACTGGGGATTGAACCTCAACAACAACCCGCAGCTTGGCCTGGGCGGAGACGTCAACGGCGGATTCTATCATGGCTTGGTGACCGAAGCGATGGTCATCCATCCCAGCGAAATGATCATGCTGGGCGACGCCCGCGCGTTCGCCAATCCGTCGCTTTACAGCACCTGGCCTGCAAACCTGGACCCCACGCAATACGACCAGTGGCCCTCGAACCGGCACAACGGCCGCACGGACATTATGTTTGCCGACGGCCATGCCGAGTCGGCCCGGCGGCATGATGTCATTGATCCCGGCAACCAAACGTGGCGCGCCCGCTGGAACAACGACAACAAGCCCCACCTCGAAGTCACCTGGACGGTGAACTGGACGCAGGAAGCGCAGATTGACCCGTGATCGGAGGCCGCGCCCTGCGGCCGCGCACCCGAACAACACGGGCGGAATATGGCAGGCTGGGCTGGGTCGGCACCGTGCCCGCCGTGGCTGAGGGCGACGGCCCGGTTAATCCAAAACGCAGCCGTGCGGTGAATTCGCCCAGTCCGCCTTCAATCACCGCGCTCGCCCGCGCAGCCGATTGTCCCTCCGCGTCAATCAGGGAAAGGGTCAGCGTGAGGGATCCAACTCCATTCACCCCAGATCCAGCCACTGAAGAGCACCCCACTCTCCGTCGGACGATCCAGTTTCACTGGAGAAACTTTGCTTGCGTTGTGGCGTCGCCGGTGGTTCGATGCCGGCGCCCGGAGGGGAAGTTGTAAGCCGGCCGGCCGATGGTTGTTCGTCCACGAACCCGTTTAACAGCTTGGCTCTGCGACCGACGACCGAATCACTGGTGGCGTCGTGGCATGGTTCACGTGCGACCCTGCTCATGAGATTGTGGCTCCATAATTGAAGCCAGCCTTCCCGTCGCAGCCCGCCTCCGGGCCAACAACCTGAACGC
>JAJXZI010000337.1 GCA_021780115.1 bacterium
AACGCTGTGGCCAGTTTTGGACCGAGCCCGGTCGCCGCCGTCTCATGGCGCTCGAAGTCGCCCGCCGCAACCATGACTGGTCCCAAGTCTGGCAGCTAAATTAAGAACAGTGTCAAGATGCACCCGTCGGCGGCGATTTGACTCAAATACCTCAAATTCACTCGTGCATATATGAAAAGACTGTTTTCCCTTCTGTCGGCCTTGCTTCCTGCCACTGGCCTGGCGCAAGGATTCCAAAACCTCGACTTTGAAAATGCGAACATCTCTGTGCCGGCGCTGAGTTTTTCGACACTGCTGCCCGCTTGGCAGGGAACGGCGGATGGCAGCGCCCTTTCCACTGCGTACTACGCCTATTTGCCGCTGGATGAAAAGGTCATCGGCATCTACGACTCCAGCTTTCAAAGCAGGGTTAATCTGTTGCCCCCGCCTATCTCCGGTCAGTTTTCAGCGTATCTGTCCGTGGGCGGGCCGTTGCCGCCGCACGACGTGCAGTTGGCGCAGACTGGCCTGGTGCCGGCTGACACTAAGTCCATCCGGTTTGAGACGACTGCCTACAATCTGATCAACCACTACCTCTCGCTCGCCTCCGTCGGGCAGTTGTCCCTGCTGGTGAACGGGCAGAGTGTTCCCTACGTCCCGCTGGACGTGGAGAGCAACCTGGTGGTGTGGGCCGCGGACATTTCGCCCTACGCCGGCACCACCACCCGGATTGCGTGGGACCTGCGGACTACCGGCCTGGGCGGGGCCATCGGGCTGGACGGCATCTCCTTTTCGCCCGAAGTCGTGACCGCTCCCGAACCCAGCGTGCTGGGTCTCTCAGCTCTGGGACTTGTTTTGCTGGCGCGCCGACTCCGCTACGGCCAAGGGCGTTTGGATTAAGCCGGGACGGGTCAGTTGGGAGGCGGAGCACGCCTGCCTCGCGCGAGGACAATAGTTTACCCGACCGCGCTGTGGCGCGGGTCAGTTTGGTTGGAGTTTTCCGGGCTGGAACTGCGGCGTCGCTGCCCTACCCGGCGCGCCCGTTGCGTTCCGAGTTGCGGCGTTCGACGGTGAGCGGATGGTCGTCCAGGTTTTGCGACAGATAGACGTGGCGCCGTTCCTGGCCGAAGCCGCTCTGGCGGAAGAAGGACAGCGCGTCGGCGTTGTCCTCGTCGGTGTCCACGAGCATGATGCGGGCGTCGCGCTCGATGAAACGCTCGGTGAGCCGGCGCACCAGGCGCGAGGCGATGCCAGTGCGTTTGAGGAGCGGTTCGACGCCCAGCCATTCCAGCCAGCCGTAGCGCCAGGCGCTGCCCGGCTTCTCCATCATCCGGCCCAGCGCGAAGCCGACGATCCGATCCGGGACGCGCGCCTCGGCCACGAGGCAGGTTTCCTCGTCGGAGCCGAACAGCGTCACGATCTCGTGCTCGTCCCAGGAACGATAGAGCGTCGGCAGTTTCTCCGCCGTGAAGATTTTCTGGCCGATGCCAAACACGGCGGGCAGGTCGCGCAACTCCATTTCGCGGATTTCGACGTTCAACGGCGCCGGGCGGGGCCGCTTGCGCGCCGGCCGGTGGGTTCCGTTCACGTTCACGTCAGGTTCCTTGGAGGCCACGGGGGGGGAAGCACGCCGCACGGGCGGCCCACAGGCGGAGCGGCCCGCGAGGGGCCGCAACCGGCCCGGCGCCGGTGCGGCAGGAGATCCCGCGGCCGGGACGCGGAGGCGGATGCCGTTGGTGCGATCATGCGGTGCAAAAGTCTCGGGGTGAAGACTAGCAGGCGTGCGCCGCGGGAGCGAGTCCATTATCCGGCCCGCGAGGAACAGGCGTGACTTTCCTTTGCCCAGCCGCTAACCAGACGGGTGGATTTATGCGTTACCTTCCCCGTAAATTCCTCCGGCGGGTGCTTGCCACCGGAATCGCCACCGGGTTGGTCGTCGCCGCGGCCAACGGCGTCGCGGAAGACACCGCCGGCGGAAAACCGCTGCGCGACTGGGAGAATCCGCTGCTCACCGGCCGCCACAACGAGCCACCGCACGCGACGATGGTCATCTGCCCCGACGCGGCGACGGCGCGGGCGGTCGGATTGGCCGCGAATACCGAGCGGGTGAAGTCGCCGTTCTACCGCTCGCTCAACGGCCCGTGGAAGTATCACTACTCGAAAAACCAGACCGAACGGTTGCCGGACTTCTGGCGGACGGTCTTCGACGACAGCGACTGGAAGACGATCCCGGTGCCGGCGAACGTCGAGCTGCACGGTTACGGCGTCCCGATTTACGTCAACATCCGCTATCCGTGGACCTGGCACGGCACCCCGCCCACGCCGCCGGTCGTGCCCGGCGACGACCCGAACAACACCGTCAACTCCTACCGCCGCCCGTTCACCGTGCCGGCGGACTGGTCGGGGCGGCGCGTCTTCCTCACCTTCGACGGCGTCAATTCGTTCTTTTACCTCTGGGTCAACGGCGAGCGCGTCGGCCTGGGCAAGGACAGCCGGACCCCGGTGGAGTTCGACATCACGCGGTACGTGAAGCCGGGCCGCAATCTCCTCGCAGTGGAGAATTTCCGCTGGTGCGACGGTTCGTATCTGGAAGACCAGGACATGTGGCGCCTGAGCGGTATTTTCCGCGACGTCTATCTTTGGTCGCCGCCGCCGGTCCACCTCCGCGACTTCGAGGTGCGGACCGATTTCGACGCGGGCTACCGCGACGCCCGGATCCAGGTGAACGCGCGCTTGATCAACTACGGCCCGCGGCCCGCCACCGTCACGCTTCAGGCGGACCTGATCGATCCGGCCGGCCAGACGATTCTAACGTCCGCAGTCTTGCAGGCGTTGGGCGCCGGGCAGGAGGCTTCCCTCGAAAGCGCCGCGTCGGTCGCCCGCCCGCTGAAGTGGTCCGCCGAGACGCCAAACCTCTACAAGCTGCTCCTGAGCGTGAAGGACGCGGATGGCCGGGCGCTGGAAGTCGTGCCGTGCCACGTCGGCTTTCGCCAGGTCGAGGTGCGCGGCGGCAAGCTGCTCGTCAACGGCCAGCGCGTTGTCATCAAGGGCGTGAACCGCCACGAGTTTGACCCGGACCGCGGGCAGGCCATCACCCCGGAGATCATGGAGCGCGACATCCAGTTGATGAAGCAATGCAGCATCAACGCCGTCCGCTGTTCCCACTACCCGAACCAGACCGCCTGGTACGACCTCTGCGACCGCTACGGCATTTACCTGATTGACGAGGCCAACATCGAGAGCCACGGCATGGGGTACGGCCCCGCGTCGCTCGCCAAACAACCGGCGTGGGCCGACGCCCACCTGGACCGTACCGTCCGCATGGTGGAACGGGACAAAAACCACCCGTCGGTGATCATCTGGTCGCTCGGCAACGAGGCCGGCGACGGCCCGAACTTCGAGGCGACTTCCCGCTGGATTCACCAGCGCGATCCGGGACGCCCGGTGCATTACGAGCAGGCTGGCACCAAGCCATACACCGACATCGTGTGCCCGATGTATCCGCGTCCGCCGGAGTTGGCCCGCTACGCCGCGAAGCCGGAGAAGCGGCCGTACATCATGTGCGAATACGAGCACGCCATGGGCAACGGCTCCGGCGATTTCTGGTCGTACTGGAACCAGATTTACCGCCAGCCGTATCTCCAGGGCGGCTTCATCTGGGACTGGGTGGACCAGGGGCTGCGGCATCCGCTCCCGCCACGCTGGACGATCACGGATCGCAGTCCGCAGCGCTTGAGTGTGGTGGTGCCCCGCGGCGAAATGGTGGACGGCGTGTTGAGCGGCCCGATCCGGCTGCCCGAGGTCGAGCGCCTCAACCTCACCGGCCCGTTCACGCTCGAAGCCACGGTGAAGCCCGCGCCGGCGAGCGGCCACGGTTGCCTCATCAGCAAAGGCGACACGCAGTGGGCGCTGCAAGTGGCGCCGGGCAACAAGCTGGAGTTCCTCGTTCACGAGGCCGGCCAGGAACGCGGAGGGATCACGGTGCAGACGCCGCTGCCGGCGGGTTGGGCCGGCCAGTGGCACCGGGTCGCCGGCGTGTTCACCGGCCGCGAGCTGCGTCTCTACCTCGACGGCAAACCTGTGGGCACGACGCCCTTCACCGGCAAGGTGGCGAGCGCCGCCGATCCGGTCGAGATTGGCGGCAACGCGCGGGAGCCGGGACGCGAGTTCTCCGGGCTGGTCCGCGAAGTCCGCATTTACCGCCGGGCGCTGAGCGCGGCGGAGGTCGCCGGCCGCCGCCGCCTCTGGTCGGACGATCGCGCCCTGGCGCTCTGGCTCAAACTGGACGAAACGACCCGGACGCCCGCGCCGCCGGGCGGCTTCTTCTGGGCCTACGGCGGCGACTACGGCCCGCCCGGCACGCCGAGCGACGACAATTTCTGCTGCAACGGCTTGGTTTCTCCGGATCGCCGGCCGCATCCGGGCCTGCTCCAGGTGAAGCACGTTTACCAAGCCATCCGTTGCGAAGCGGTCGCGCTGGATCCCGCGCGCGTCCTGCGGTTCCCGCGCGGCGCCGGGCAGGTGCTGGCGACCGAGCGCATCATCACGATCAGGAACGGCTACGATTTCCTGAATCTTCAGGACACCGTCGTCGGCCATTGGCGACTGCAGGCCGACGGCCAGGTGATGCAAGAAGGCTTCCTGCCGATCCCCGATTTGCCGCCGGGGGCCAGCGCCCCGGTCAACATTCCGGTGGAGGCGTTTCCGCCGGAGCCGGGCGTCGAATACTTCCTCGAAGTCTCATTCACGCTCAAGGACGACCAGCCGTGGGCCAAGGCCGGCCACGAGGTGGCCTGGGAGGAATTCCAACTGCCCGACGCCGCGCCCGCCCGCGCCCTCGCCCTGGAGCAAATCCCCCCGGTCACGATCAACGCGGCCGCCGACCACGTCCGACTCGCGGGCCGGGACTTCGAGGCCGTGTTCGACTCGCGGGCCGGCACGCTGAAGTCGTGGCGCTACCGAGGCGCAGAATTAATCGCCACCCCGCTGCGGCCCGATTTCTGGCGCGCGCCAACAGACAACGACCGCGGCCGCGACATGGCCCGTTCGCAAGGCATCTGGCGCACGGCGCACCAGGAGGCGCAGGTGCGCGACTTCACCTTCAAACAAACTGCGTCCTCCGGCGTCGTCCGCGTGAGAGCGGTGCTGGCGTTGCCCAAAGTGGACGCCACCTGGGAAACGACCTACACCGTGTTCGGCAGCGGCGACATCCTCGTGGACGCGCGCTTCCAGCCGGGCAAGACCGACCTGCCGAAGCTCGTGCGGCTCGGCATGCAGATGGCGTTGCCGCCCGGCTTCGAGCGCCTCTCGTGGCTCGGCCCCGGCCCGCAGGAAACTTACAGCGACCGCAAGGACGCCCGCGTCTGCGTCTATGCCGGCACGGTGGACGAGCAATTCTTCGCCGACTACACCGAACCGGGCGAGACCGGCAACAAGGTGGACGTGCGCTGGCTCGCGTTGAGCAACGGCCGGGTCGGCCTGCTCGCCGTGGGCCTGCCGCGATTGAGCGCCAACGCGCTGCACTACGGCACCGAGGACCTGAACGCGGACAAGCACGCCTTCGAGTTGCCGCGCCGCGAGACCGTCACGCTCAACCTCGACCTGAAGCAGCAAGGCGTGGGCGGCGACGACAGCTGGGGCGCCTGGCCGCACGACGAGTTTCTGATCCCGTGCCAGGAGTACCGCTACCAGTTCCGCCTCCGGCCGTTCGCCACCAGCGAAGATCCGGCCCGGCTGGCGCGGGTGGAGTTGCCGGCGGTGAGATAGCGCGCCGCGCGGCTGCGGCCGGGCGCCGATCAGGTTCCACTGCCCATGAACCTCGCGGCGGCGGAGCGCGGCTCTGTGAGCCGCAGCCACCGGGGGACTGGCCGCGCGCTGCGGCTCACAGAAGCCGCGCTCCGTTCGCGTTGCCGGGTTCCGGGGCGCATCGCGCGCAGTCATGTTTCGGGGAATTCTCCCACCGAGTCGTCGCGCTCTGTTCCACCGGCGGTCCCCGGCGGGATGGTCACAAGGCCGGCGTGAGCTTCCCGGAACCGCGGTGAGAGCGTGTTTGAAAATGGGTGGCGCGGGCGACTGGCACGGACTCAGGACATGGGTGACACAAAGCGAGCAAGACATGGGTGACATTTTGAGCTTCTCTCTGCGGCGCTTCCGCGGTCTGCCGTGGACAACTGTTTCGTTGCTCAAGGTGCGCCAGCGTCTGGTCGAAGCGGCGCGGGCGGGCGGGTTTGCGCGATCAGTCGCGCCGTCCGCACCGCTCGCCCACCCGATTGTCGGGGCGTTGGATTCAGTTCATCGGTCAGTGGCGCCGGCGGCGTCCGCCCTGGGGGGCCAAGAAAATTCATCACCAGCTCCGCCAAAAGTACCCGCGCGCGCAGGTGCCGGCGCGGGGCACCCTCCAGCGCGGGCTCAAACGCCTGGGTTGGGTGCGCGCCCGCGCGCCCCGCGCCCGGCGGGGTCCGAGCGAGCCGCATCCGGGCCTGACGGTGCCGACGCGGCCCAACCAGGTTGGGACCGTGGATTTCAAAGGCTGGTTCCGCACGGCCGACGGCGTACGCCAGGAGCCGCTGACCCTACGCGATCTGTTCAGCCGTTACGGGCTGTGTCTGCGCCTGTTGCCCAACCAGGACGAGCGGCCCGGGCGGCGCACGATGCAGCGGCTGTTCCGCCGGCGGGGTTGCCCCAAGCAATCCGGGGGGACAATGGCTCGCCTTTTGGCGGCCCCGGCGCCCTGGGACTTTCCCGCCTTTCGATGTGGTGGTTGCCGCTGGGGGTCCGGGTCGAGTTCATCCGCCCGGCCCGTCCGGGCGACAACGCCGGGCACGAACGATTTCACGGCTGTTACCAACGCGCGGTGGTGGCCGCTGGCGCTGGCCATCGGGCGGCGATGCAACAGCGCTCGACGCGCTGGCGGGCGCAGTACAACGGAGAACGTCCGCACGAAGCCTTGGGCCAGCGGACGCCCGCGCAAGTGTATCGCCCGAGCCGCCGCGTCTTTGCCGAGGGGTTGTCGCCGCTCCGATATCCCCGGGGATGGAAAGTGCGGCGCGTGCGCAACCGTGGGCACATCAAATGGCGCGGTCGGCTGCGCTTTGTCGGGCGAGCGTTTGCCGGGCAAACGGTCGGATTGAAGACGGTAGGGGCGCATCAGTGGGAAGTGTTTCTGGGACGACAACTCATCGGCCACTTGCACACGCACGATGCGG
>JAJXZI010000025.1 GCA_021780115.1 bacterium
TCTACCAAGTCGTCATGTCGGCGGATGGCAGAAGGTTGGTTGGCCTTGGTTCTTACTATACTAACAAGCTCTACACCTCCACCGATTTCGGGGTGACGTGGAGGGCGAACGATCTTCCCACCGGTCCGGTTGGTGCCAGGCTGGCATCTTCCGCTGATGGGAATGTCCTCGTTTACGCTGTCGGCCAGGCTGCTCAAACGAGTGCGATTTATCTTTCGACCGACGCTGGAGCGCATTGGCTAGAAACGGACGCGCCAGTGACAAACTGGTGGGCCCTTGCGGCGTCGGCGGACGGGCGCCGCTTGGTGGCTGCGCCGTTGGTCGGAGGTATTTATTCTTATTACTCTCCTCAAAACCCGACATTGGACATCGGTGTTTCGCCCGGAACGATCGAGCTGTCTTGGCTTGTCCCTTCGACCAACTTCGTCCTGCAGCAGGCCGCCGGCTTGGAGAACCCGAACTGGGAAGCCGTGACCAACGTGCCGGTGCTTAACTTGACCAATCTGCATTATGAAATCACGACCCCGGCGGCCAACCACAAGGCGTTTTACCGCCTCGCGCCTCCATGAGCTGGGCCGCCGAATCGGCCTCGAAAGGGGCAGGCGGCCCCACGGTGGCGGCGAAAGCGGGCGGTGGGAGCGCCGGTGGCCGCCTCAAGAGTGGTCCGATGGAGGGCGGATATGAAAGCGCGAGCTTGGACATTGTTTTTCACGGTGGCCGTTGCCGCCACCTCCGCGCGCGCCCAAGGCACGTTTCAGAACCTGGATTTTGAGGCCGCGAAGCTTGTCTTCCTGACTCCCGGTAAGCCGCTCATTGCCACCTCGAACGCCTTGCCCGGCTGGACCGCTGCATTGGGAAATCGCCCAGTAGCCGCCGTGCCTTATGTCGCGTGGGGAGGCGCTGGGGTGGGTTTATGGGGAATTTACGGATCGTCCATCGACGGGAGCTTTAGCGCTGGCCTTGCCGCCACCGTGGACGGGACGGCATCAATCAGCCAAACCGGCTTGGTTCCCGCGGACGCCCGCTCGCTCCTGTTCAAGGTGAGCTACGGCGGCGCGGGCGCTAGCCGGTCAACAGACATTGTCTCGCTGGGCGGGCAAAGCCTGCCGCTGTCGGCGCTTTCGTCCGGAGCGGCATTTACGCTGTTCGGCGCGGATATCTCTCGTTTTGCCGGCCAAACGGAAACCTTGAGCTTTTACTCGAGCCTCTCCGACCCGGACCCGCTGGGTCCGCCCGGGTACGCGCTGGATGACATCGCGTTTTCGCCGCAAATCGTGCCCGAGCCGGGCGGCGCGGCGTTGTTTCTCCTTGGCCTTGGGATGCTGGCGTCTGTTCGCCGGCGGGGCGGCTCCCCGCCGAGGTGAGCCAGCGGCGCCGCAGCAGCGCGATGCGTCGCGCCGCCACCCGGCAGGCAATCGTTGAATTTTAGTGCGGGGAACTCCGATTCGTGTTGCCTTTGACATAGCTCAGGGGAAGAACTGATCTGCGTCCCATTTCCAGTTCCACTCCGGCGTGGCGTACTTCTCCCGCGCCAACCGCGTCACCCGTTCGCGCGGAGGGTCGGCCAGAGTGACTTCCGCCCGCCAGGCCCGGCGCAGCGCCGACTTCACCTCCGCGGCGTTCACGCCCAGATTCACCAGAAAATCGGCGTGCGCCCGATCGCGGCGATACTCCGGCTGCCGCGACGGCATCCGCAGGCAGCGCGCGACCAGCGCGAGGTCGAGGTCCAGCAGGAAGCAGCCGTGGAACAGCAGGCAGGCGCGTTTCCGGCGCTGGGAATTGCCGGAGAACTTCCGTCCGTCCAGCGTGAGGTCGGTGTGGCCCTGGACCTGTACGGGCCGGCCGATTGCCGCGGCCACGGCCTCGGCGTTGCGGCGCATGATGAAGCGGTTCGCGCCGGTGATCGTGTCCAGCGGCCCGCCCGCCACGACGCGGAGAATGAGCGCGTAATTGAGGCAGCCGGGCGCTTGCAGCACGGTGCCGCCGCCGCTGCACCGCCGCAGGACCGGGACGCCGTGCGCCTGGCAGGCGGGAACGTCCGTTTCGGCGGACACCCGGTTCGCGTAGCCCACGACGACGAAGGGTTGTCGCGGCTCCCAGCAGCGCAGAATCGCCCCGCCCCCCGCTTCCTCGCCGAGGTCGAGCAGCGCTTCGTCGCACGCGAGGTTTTCCTCGGGACTGGGGAACGTGTGGTTGAGGAATTTCATCCCGCTCTGATGGCCGCTATGTTCAGTCTGGCAATTGTCGCCGGTCTCCGGTCAAATACCGCGCGCTCGTTTCGCGCCGGGGAAGTTGTGCCTCCCGGTTGATTTGGATAGCGGAACGGGGGCGGACTGACAAAGTGAAAACGACACCAGACACCTCTTCCGCGCCAGCGTCCCCGGCGCCGCCGAAGCCGGCGGGCGCCGACGAGCCGCTGTGGCAGGACTTCCTCGGCTCCGTGTTGCAGTTCACGACTCGCGCGCAAGGTCCCCAGCGCGCGGGCCGCTTGGTCGGCCAACTGGGCCGGCAACTCTACCAGGCCGGCGTGCCCGTGCGCGGCCCGGTCAACACGCCGTACCTGAACACCATCCCGGCCGAGGCGCAGCCGCCGTATCCCGGCGACCGCGAGATGGAGCGGCGCATCAAGGGCTACATCCGGTGGAACGCGATGGCGATGGTGGTCAACGCCAACCGCCTCCACCACGGCCTGGGCGGGCACATCTCGACCTTCGCTTCCTGCGCGACGCTCTGGGAAGTGGCCTTCCACCATTTCTTCCGGGGCCGCACGGAGCACTTCGTGGGGGACCAGGTCTATTTCCAGGGGCACGCGGCGCCGGGTATTTACGCGCGGGCGTTTCTCGAACGGCGGCTGGACGAGCGCCATTTGCATCACTTCCGCCAGGAGTTGGCCGAGGGCGGCGGGCTGTCGTCCTATCCGCATCCGTACTTGATGCCGGACTTCTGGCAGTTCCCCACCGTGTCGATGGGCCTCGGGCCGCTGATGTCGATTTACCAGGCCCGTTTCAACCGCTACCTCCGGTCGCGGGGAATGCTCGCCGGCGAGGAGCCGAAGGTGTGGGCCTTCCTCGGCGATGGCGAGTGCGACGAGCCGGAAACGCTCGGCTCGCTCACCCTCGCGTCGCGCGAAAACCTCGACAACCTCCTGTGGGTGATCAACTGCAACCTCCAGCGCCTCGACGGCCCGGTGCGCGGCAACGCCAAGATCATCCAGGAACTGGAGGCGCTGTTCCTCGGCGCCGGCTGGAACGTCATCAAGGTCATCTGGGGCTCCGATTGGGACCCGCTCCTGGCCGCGGACCCGTCGGGCCTGCTGATCCGGCGCATGGAAGAAGCCGTGGACGGCGACTACCAGAAGTACTCCGTCGAGCCGGGCAGCTTCACGCGTAGACATTTCTTCGGCAAGTACCCGCCGTTGCTCGAGCTGGTGAACCACCTCACCGACGAGCAAATCCAGAAGCTGCGCCGCGGCGGCCACGATCCCGTCAAGGTGTACGCCGCCTACGCCGCCGCCCTGGCCTGCCCGGGCCAGCCGACAGTCATCCTAGCCAAGACCATCAAGGGATACGGCCTGGGCGAAGCGGGCGAGGGCCGGAACATTACCCACCAGCAAAAGAAGCTGAACGAGAAGGAACTGCGCGGCTTCCGCGCGCGGTTCGGCGTGCCGGTCAGCGACGAGGAGATTGCGGAAACGCCGTTCTACCGCCCGCCCCTCGACAGCGCGGAGACGCAGTACCTCCTCGGACACCGCGCGAAGTTGGGCGGCTTCCTGCCGCGCCGCGTCGTCACCGTCGAACCCCTGCCGGTCCCGAAGCTCGATTTCTTTGCCGAGTTCTTCAAAGGCTCCGGCAGCGCCGAAGTCTCGACGACGATGGGGTTCGTCCGGGCTCTCAGCCTGCTGCTCCGGCACCCGACGCTCGGCCGGCGCATTGTCCCGATTATCCCGGACGAGGCGCGTACGTTCGGGCTGGACGCCCTGTTCCGCGAGATCGGCATCTATTCCTCCAAGGGCCAGCTCTACGAGCCGGTGGACATCAAGTCCCTGCTCTACTACCTGGAAAAGAAGGACGGCCAGATTCTGGAGGAAGGCATCACCGAAGCCGGGGCGATGTCGTCCTTCATCGCGGCGGCGACGGCCTACGCGACCCACGGGACGCACCTGATTCCCTTCTTCATTTACTACTCGATGTTCGGCTACCAGCGGATGGGCGATCTGTTCTGGGCGGCGGGCGACATCCGGGCGCGCGGCTTTGTGCTCGGGGCCACGGCCGGCCGCACCACGCTCAACGGCGAGGGCCTCCAGCACCAGGACGGCCACAGCCAGCTTACAGCCAGCGCGCTCCCCACGGTGATGGCCTACGATCCGGCGTTCGCTTACGAGACCGCGGTGATCATCGCCGACGGGATGCGGCGGATGTACGAGCAGGGCGAGGACATTTTTTACTACCTGACCCTCTACAACGAGAACTACCTCATGCCGCCGATGCCCAAAGGCGCCGAAGAGGGAATCCTCCAGGGGCTTTACCGGTTCCAGACGGGGCCGGAGAAGAAGGACCTCAAGGCGCACCTCCTGGGCAGCGGCCCCATCCTGAACCACGCCCTGCGCGCCCAGGAAATCCTCGCGCAACGCTACGGTGTGTCCGCCGATGTCTGGAGCGTGACCTCCTACAAGCGGCTCCGCACCGACGCGCTCCACTGCCGGCGCTGGAACATGCTGCACCCGGCGGAGCCACCGAAGAAGTCCCACCTCGAAGCCACGCTGGAGCGGGAGAAAGGCGTCTTTGTGGCGGCGTCGGACTACGTGAAACTGGTGCCGGACCAGATCGCCCCGTGGGTGCCGGGCGGCCTGATGACGCTGGGCACCGACGGCCTCGGCCGGAGCGACACCCGGGAGCACCTGCGCCGCTTCTTCGAAGTGGACGCCGAGTGCATCGTTCTCGCCACGCTCCACGCGCTCGTGCAGCGGGGCGGCCTCGGAACCAAAGTCGTGCAGAAAGCCATCAAGGATTTGGGTGTTGACCCGCAGAAGGCGTTTCCCCTGTGCGTGTGAACGGAGCGGGGAAGCAGATAGCCCGGACACTCCACTGATTGGGTTGTCGCTGGTCGCAAGGAGACAGTTCCTCGCGCGTCCGTCCGCCGAATCCGCCCCTCACGCCGACGGCTGCGGTACGCTGCCGTTCCCGTCGGCCCGCGCGGGCGCCGCACTAACCCGTGACCCAATCTGACAGGCGCGTCACTGATCCGCCGGAGTGTTGCCGGGCACCGCCGCTTTCCCTCGGATTTAACGACATTTTTATGCTTTGCCCACAGCTTTTGATTACCCGGCGCCCCAAGGCCGCTCCACATTGCGGCCATGAACGAACGAGACTTGTTTGCGCTGGCGCTGCCTGGCCTGTTGATCGAGTCGCCGGGCTTTGGCCCGGTCCCCGACCGCGTGGGTAGGCAACAGCGAAGTTCCCCAGGACTGTCGCCGCCCCGCCCCCGAGCGGCGGCTTGGACTTCCCGACTCGTGAACGGAGCGGGCATCGATCTCTGCCCCCATCGGACTAACCCAAAACGAAAGCTATGACCGACCTCATCTATATCGGAATCGTGATCCTGTTTTTCGTCGTCAGTGGCCTTTACGCCGGCTTCTGCGGCAAACTTTAAGAGACCGCTATGGAAAGCATTATCGCTGGCATCATCTCGCTGCTGCTGTTCGTCTATCTCTGTGTGGCCATGCTTCGGCCGGAGAAATTCTAAGGCACACCTATGCGCACTTCTGGTTGGATTCAACTTGGCATCTATGTGGTCGCCATCACGGCGATCACCAAGCCCATGGGGCTGTACCTCTTGTCGGTGCTTGATACGACAGGCCGGACTTGGTTGGACCCGGTGATCAGACCGCTGGAACGGCTTACCTACTGGGTGATGGGCGTGCAGCCAGAGCGCGAGCAGGACTGGAAACAATATACCTTCGCCATGTTGCTCTTCAGCTTGGTGAACTGCCTCTTCACATACGCCATCTTGCGGTTGCAGCAATGGCTGCCGCTGAACCCCCAAGGCTTTGGGTCGCTAAGCCCCGATTTGGCTTTCAACACCGCCACCAGTTTCACCACCAACACCAACTGGCAGAGTTACACCGGCGAGTCCACGATGTCGTATCTCTCGCAAATGGTCGCACTGGTCATTCACAACTTCACCTCAGCGGCTACCGGCATCGCCCTCGCGGCGGCCTTGGTGCGCGGGATCGCGCGTCAGTCGGCGAAGACCCTGGGCAATTTTTGGGTTGATCTGGTACGAATCACCTACTACCTGCTGCTGCCGATCTGCGTCGTGTTCGCCGTCTTTCTTGTGTCGCAAGGCATCATCCAAAACTTCAAGCCTTACACCAAGGCGAAGCTCACGGAGCCATACACCATCCAGGTTCCGAAGACGGATGAAAAGGGTCAGCCCGTGACGACGAATGTGGCGGTCATGGTGCAAGCGCCCAAACTCGACGAGAAGGGCCAGCCGGTGACGACCAACGGCGTCGCGGTAATGGTAGATGTGCCGCAACTCGATGCGAAAGGCCAGCCATTGATGACCAACCTGCCGGTCATGGTGGATCAGAAGGTCGAGGAGCAGACCATCCCGCAAGGGCCGGTGGCGTCGCAGGTCGCCATCAAGATGCTCGGCACGAACGGCGGCGGCTACTTCAACGCCAACGCCGCGTATCCGTTCGAGAATCCCACGCCGCTTTCCAACTTCCTCCAGATGCTTTCCATCTTCGCCATTGGCAGCGGGCTGACTTACTACCTCGGCCGGATGACCAAGAACCCGGCCCACGGTTGGTCGCTTTGGGCGGCTATGATGGCGCTCTTTATCGGCGGTGTGCTGCTTTGCTGGCACGCGGAGGCCGTCGGCAATCCGATTCATCAGCAACTCGGCGTCGCCGCGGCCGACGGCAACATGGAAGGCAAAGAAGTCCGCTTCGGCATCTTCAACTCCGCGCTGTTCGCCACCGTCACCACCGACGCCTCCTGCGGCGCGGTCAACGCGATGCACGATTCGTTCACCGCGCTCGGCGGTTTTGTGCCGCTGTTCAACATCCAACTCGGCGAGATCATCATCGGTGGCGTCGGCGCCGGACTTTATGGGGTGCTGGTGTTCGTGGTGCTGGCCGTTTTCATCGCCGGCTTGA
>JAJXZI010000017.1 GCA_021780115.1 bacterium
GCTCGGCGCCTCCGCTACCGTCCGCTGTTTGTCCCGACCCGAGCCGGCACTCGACGCGCTCATTCATTTTCCCAACGCGCAGAATCCGCTTTACGGCGGGCGCGATCAATTTCTACCGACGGACTTTCCTCAACGCGAAGACCAATCTATGAACAGCAACCAAGAGGCCCTCGGAATCATCGAGACTCAGGGACTGACCGCCATCCTCGAAGCCGCGGACATCATGCTCAAAGCCGCCAACGTGACACTGGTCGGCAAGGAAAAAATCGGTGCCGCCTACGTGACGGTCATTGTGAAAGGCGACGTCGCCGCCGTGAAAGCCGCCGTGGATGCGGGCAGCAGAGCCGTCGCCGGCTTGGGCAAGCTCATCGCCGCGCACGTCATTGCCCGCCCGCACGACGATTTGATTGCGCTGCTGCCGAAGTAGTCCACACGACCGGGATCCCGAACTCCTTGGCGAACGAGGTTCATGGCGTCGACCAAGAAGATAAAAAACCATCTGACGGAAGCTGTCCTGATCCTTCGGGCTGAGCGCGGTCGTATTATTGGCACGCAGGGCCTGACAAATAATTGGGGGAACGGTGGGACGACGGTAAGCGGCCTTTTGCCGCCCCCCTGTTGCCCGGCGGGTGAGCGTGGTAGAAGTGGCGACGATGAAGACCACCTCGGGCGTTGCCCGTCACCGTCGCTCGCGCACCGATCTTACCCAGCGCGCTCAACTCCTGGCCGAGTTTGCGCGCAGCGACTTGTCCGCCGCCGCCTTTGCCCGCCGACACGACCTGAACTACACCACCTTCTGCGGCTGGCGCCAGCGCCAGGGCAAATCCAAACCGTCGCCGGACTTCGTGCAGGTCGAACTACCACCGCCCGCCTCGGCGGAACTGGTGCTCGAACTGGGCCCTGGCGCCTGTGTGCGGATCACCGAGGCCGGCCAGATCGCCCTGGCGGTACGGTTGCTTCACGCGCTCAACCCTCCGCGGCCATGCTGAGCTTCCACGCCCATCTGAAAGTGTTCGTGGCCACGGCGCCGTGTGACTTGCGGGCCAGCTTCAACGGCCTGTGGGCGGCCGCCCAGGAGCGGCTGGGGGAAGATCCCAAGAGTGGCGCGCTGTTTGTCTTCGGCAACCGGCGCCACAACCGGATCAAGCTGCTCTACTTTGACGGCACGGGCGTTTGCGTACTGGCCAAGCGGTTGGAACGCGGGACCTTTCACTGGCCGCAGAGTGCCGGCGAACCCAACGCGAAACTCCGGCTGACGCCGCAAGCGCTGCAACTGCTGCTCGACGGCGTGGACTTGAAAGACGGCGCGCGGCGCGCGTGGTATGAGAGCGCCGCGTGAGGCTTTCCTCTGCACCAAACAATTTTCAGAAAAGGATTGAACACGATTAGCGCGGCTGGCGTCTGAGTTAGCAATTCAGATGAACCCGGTTGCGCTGCAAAAGGAAATCGAGGCCCTGCGCCAGCAGGTGACGGCCTTGCAGCAAGCGCTGGAACAGACCCGGCGGGAGAACACGTTGCTGCGCCAGAAGCTCGATGCCTTGGCCCGCCGGTGCTTCGGGAAAAAGAGCGAGCAACTGAACGCGGCTCAACTCGAACTGCTCTTGCGCGGTCTGACCGACGGCACTTTGGAACTCCCCGCCGAAGCCGCCGAGCCGCCGGCGGTTTCCTCGCCGCGGCGCCCCCGCGCGCGAACCCACGTCGTCTGCGCACGCCCGACAACCTGGAAGTCGTGCGGGAGGTGCTCGAACCCGAGTTGGTGCCCGCCGAGCCCGAGCAGTGGCAGCGCATCGGCCAGGAAGTCAGCCGCCAGTTGGATTTTCAGCCGGGCAAGTTTTTTTGGCGCGAGACCGTGCGGCCCAAGTATGTGCGCCGGGCGCAGCGGGAATTGCCGCCGGTGATCGCGCCGGCGCCCGAGCGCGTGGCCGATCACAGCCTGGCCGCGCCCGGTCTGCTGGCCCACCTACTGGTCAGCAAATATGCCGACCACTTGCCCTACTACCGGCAGGAACAAATGTTCTGGCAACGGCACGGGGTGTTCATCGCCCGGCAGCAGATGGTGCAATGGACCGCGCAAAGCGTGCGGCTGCTCTCCGGGATCACCGATTGTCTCAAACAAGAACTGCGGCAGAGTGGCTACGTGCAAGTGGACGAAACGCCGGTGCGCTATCAGGATCCGATGTTAGTGGGTCGGTGCGGCCAGGGCTATCTGTGGACGGGATTGGTCCCCGGCCAGTGCGTCGTTTATGAATGGCACGTCAGCCGCGCGGCCCGCTGTCTGGAGTCGTTGTTAGGAGGAGGTTTCGCCGGCAAACTCCAGTGTGATGGCTACAGCGCCTATCCGGCGTTTGGGAAAGGAAACCCCGCGCTGCAACTCTTCGGCTGTTGGGCGCACGCGCGGCGAAACTTCTTTGAGGGCTTGGAACAAGCCCTGGCCGTGGCGGGCTGGGTCTTGAAACAAATCGGGCTGCTCTACCGGTGGGAGGAACAATGTCGCCAGAGCCGGGCCGGACCGGGCGCCCGCGAAGCCTTGCGCGCCTCCCATCACCGGATGGTGGTGGCGCGGCTGCAGCGTGCCCTCAACCGGCTGCAACCCCGTTACCTGCCCCAGAGCCCGATGGGCCAGGCGATCAGCTATGCGCGGAACCAGTGGCCGGCGCTG
Source organism: bacterium (assembly GCA_021780115.1). Lineage (GTDB taxonomy): Bacteria > Verrucomicrobiota > Verrucomicrobiia > Limisphaerales > JAJXZI01 > JAJXZI01. Next base: position 2,660 of record JAJXZI010000017.1, read on the forward strand.
GCACGGTTCTTGGAACATGGCGAAGTGGAGCTCGACAACAACCTCGTCGAGAATGCGATTCGGCCGACGGCCATCGGAAAAAAGAACTGGCTGTTTTTCGGCTCCGCCGAAGCGGGCCAGCGCAGCGCGGTGATGTACACCCTGATCGCCAACTGCCGGTTGCACGGCGTCGAGCCCTCCGCCTATCTCAAAGACGTCCTGCAGCGCTTGCCTCGGACCACCAACCAAGCAGTCGCCCAATTGACGCCGCTGCGCTGGAAGAACGCCCAGCGTGCCCCCGTCCAACTGGCCGCCTGAATTTCCTTCGGCGCCGAGCTAACCGCTCATCCTATCACGCCCCGACGTTCAGCCCAGTAGGTCGTCCCAAGCACGCTTACGGACGACGAGACACTATTTGTGGCCATTGGTTTCCTCAGTCGCACGTGCAGGAGCGCGCTGCCGTGGCCGTCCATCAGTGACCCTTTCGCCGGGCGAGCATGACGCGGATGCCAGCCAAGGGCAGGGTCGTGCTGGCCACATAGTGAGAGACGTTGGCATAGCCGTCGTTCACGCATTCGTTCTCGTCGCCCGAGTTGATGAAGTCGCGAACCAGATCGACGACTGTTTGGTCGGCGAGTTTGGGATCAGCCCGATCGAGCGCATCCACGAACCAACCGATCGGTGTCGCCCAATACGCCCCATTTTGGTAGGTGCCGGGCTTGATGCCGACGGTGGCCTCCCAAGCCATCCCGCCGGGAAGGTGGCGCAACTGGCCGCGTTTGACGATCTCGCGGTAGTGCTCCTGGAAGTAGCGTGCGACCGCCTGGGTTTGCTTTCGATCCGTCACGCCCAGGTAAACGGCGAAGGCAGACCCCCAGATGTCGGGTTGTTGGCACGCCACCGTGGCGGCGCGGAACAAGCCGATGCGGGGATCCCAAAACATGTCCCGGATCTTCTTGGTCACCTGCCGGGCCTCCGTGCGCCAATGCCGGGCTTCGGTGCGGCGACCGACTGCGCCCAGCAAATCGGCCAATTGCCGGCTGGCCTGGACGAACAAGAGCGAGCAGAATAGTACATCGCCCTGCTTCCGGATGCCGTCGGTAAAGCCATAGGGGCAGCGGTCAAGCTCGGCGCCCGGTTTGATATGCACCAGCCCCGTGGCCGGGTTGCGCGGCACGGCCCTCATGCCCGTGATGAGTTGGTTCACGGTCGCGGCGACCAGATTCGTGTCCCGCGTCCTGCTGAAGGTGTGCCACGCCACATCGACGGCGAACTGCGAGCCGTCCGCTACGGGGTTGCGGCCCAGGGTTCCGTAGGCGGGCATGTAACAAGGCGTGCCGTCGAATTTGACACAGTCCACCATCGCCCCGTCCGCGCGTTGGCCGGCGAGGAAAAAGCGGTACGCGTCCTTGAGTTCCTGGTCGGAAAAGGCCTCGGCGTTGCCCTCCAGCATGTAAGCGTAGTCGCGCAACCAGAAGGCCTCATAACCTACGCCCACCTGGGGCGGGAACGCTGTGATGCCGCTTTTCGTTGGGCGGCGACAGTCGCGAATCATCTGCGTGGAACGCTGCTTCAGCCACGCGACGGCCTCGTCGAGCGTGGCGGGGAGTGCGGCGCGGCGGGCATCCGCCTTGGCCGTGAGTGGCTTGTCCATTCCAGCAGCGCATATCGCAATTACTGTCATTGCGACACTCAAAACTGCGGTCCGACAAAGCAGACCTGCGCGACCGTGGCAAGCTGGGCTGGATGAATTATTCATGGTTGTTTACTGGATCGGCCGTTAATTCTCACTTAGCCGGGCCGGTCGTGAACGAGTTTCCCAACGCGAGGACTGCCATTGAGAGAACCAGGATCCCGATGGCAAGATAAATGTGGACGCGCGGCTTACCGGACACGCCGCGCCATTCGCCGCTGAGGAACCCCAAGGCTTGGCCGCCTAGGATGAGCGTGCCTTGTACGACCCCAAAACCCACCGACGCGCCCAGCGCGCCCAACAGGAGCATGCCTTTGCCCAGCAACGCGCTGGGGATGAAGAACAGCAGGCCGTAGAGGAGGGCCAGGAGAATCTCTTTGGGATTCGCCGCAAGCACGGCCCAGGACCGGTTCTTGGTCAGGAGGTACGCCGGATAGAGCGTGTTCACCAGCGCCGCGCCGCCCAGCGCCACCGCCCACACGGCGATGCTAGCGGCAAAATCCGCTGCACCCTGCGCCTTCAGCGCGGCAATGATTGGCCCTTGACAGTAGGCGAAGGCAAAGCCCCAGCCCGCCGACAAAACGCCGGCCACGACCACCATGACCAAGCCGAGTCCGAAGCCGCCCACCTTTGCCCCGCTGTGTGCGGTCGGCTGAAGCATTTTCTCGCGGCCAAAGCCAGCCAGCGACGCTAAATAGACACCCACCACCATCACGCCCACACCCGCCAGCACCGTCAGGCCCGCTTCGGAGTTTAAGCCCGGCGCCGCCGCAAACACGCCCGAAGCTTTCAAGACCATCGGCGTCAGCACGCCCACACAGGCTCCGATGGCGCAGAGAATGCCGTAGGTCAAGCTGACCCCAATGCGGACGAAGCACAGCAACGCCAGCACCTGCGCGATGCCCCAGGCCAGTGAGAAGAGGTTCGCTTTGAGCAGAAGACCCGGTTCCACGGTCTGGACGGCCGCCAGAGCGTCGGGGCAAAGGCTCAAGGTGGTTGCCCAAGGACAGATCACCAGCGCGAACAGCATCGAGATAAAAGCGAAGTGCTCGTACTGGAACTGGCGCATCAGCTTCAGCGGCCAGGGACTGGTGCCCATTACCAACCCGGAAAGCGTGGCCACGATGAGGCCGGTCAGGACGGAATCTTGCATAACGGTGACGGCTTCGACTCGCGGCGAAGAGACCGCGGAGGTCTTGCTCCATCCCCAGTCAGGAGTTCCCGCCGCAGACACGGCTCCACGGGAATCCCCTTCACTGCCCGGATGAGTTCGGTGCGGTATTCGGGGTCGCCCGGAACCAGCACCTCGACGCTCGCAACGGCGCGCGGTTGCCGGCGTGCCTCACGGGCCATCTGTGCGACCGCCGCCGACAGCGACCGTCCGCCCGCAAAGCGCAGCGGGTCCAAGGCGATCATCAAGGAGCCGAGATTGCGCCGCGCCGACAGATCGCCATACATGGCCGGAATATGCGGACCGAACGGCATCCCGTTGAGCGGGCCGCAGAGAATGTCGATGAGAAAAGCCAGCGCGTAGCCCTTGTGCTCCGCCATCGGGAAAAGGGCGGCGACGGCTTGGGCATCGGTCGTGGGTTGGCCGCGCTTGTCCAGCGTCACGCCCGCGGGTAAAGTCTGTCCCTCGCGACGCGCGTTCATCACCCGGTTCATCGTGGTCGCGGCGGTGGCCATGTCGAGGCAGACGGGCGGCCCTTCATCCGAAGGCACGGCAATGCAGATGGGGTTTGTTCCCAGAAACGCCGCCTTGCCTCCGTGCGGCACCACGAACGCATCGGAGTGTGTGAACGCGATGCCGATCAAGCCCAGCTTCGCCGCCTGTCGCCCGTAGAGGCCGATCGATCCACAGTGGGTGGAATGACGACAGCCGACCATCCCAACGCCCTGCGTTTTCGCCAGCTGGATGGCTTCCTGCATGGCGCGATGACAAACCAGGATGCCCAGTCCATGTCCGCCATCCACCGTGCCGGTGCAGGGCCCCGTGGCGGTGAAACGCATGACCGGCTTTGGCTCAATGGAACCGGCTTGAAGCCGGCAAAGATAGTGTGGCAAGCGCGCGATGCCGTGCGAGTCAATGCCCCACAGGCTAGTCTGCACCAGACTGTCCGCGACGAGCGCCGCGTCGGCGCGCGGCACCCCGCAGGCTTCCAGCTTGGACACAGCCAGGCGACGCAGCTTCGTCGCTGGAACAAGGATTGTCCGCGGATGGCGTCGGGCGGTCATTTTACCAAACTCAGGCAGAAGACTCGGTGCGGAGCAGCGCCCGGCACCATCCGCCATCCACGCCTTCCAGGTGGATGGGCGCGGCGATCAGTTCGTAGCGCCCGGCGGCCACGTCGCGCAGCCGCAGGTTTTCGATGATCACTACTTCGCTTCCCAGCAAGGTGAGGTGGGCGGGAAACGTCGGCTCGCTCGGCGGGTCGATGGTGAGATAGTCGAGTCCCATCGTCCAAATGCCGCGCGCCACACACCATTCTGCGGCGGAGCGGTGGAGGTAGATGAAGCGCGGGTTCCACGGCGCATGCCAGTAGTCGGTCAGGCCGTTGCGCGTTTTGAGCAGCAGGCGTTTCGTGTCCGCCGGGATTCCCGCGCGCTCCAGCGCCGCCGCGCTCACACTCTCCGCCTCGCTGGTCAGATCCCCCACCCAGCAGGGGCCAACCCAACGGTCCAGCGGCACCTCGTGCAGGCGCTTGGCCCCTGGAATGAAATGCCACGGCGCATCTACATGCGTGCCGTGGTGCGGGCCGCCATTGAAGAACCCCACGTTGGCCGGGTTGCCTTTCTCGTGCGTCCAGCAGGGCCAGAGA
>JAJXZI010000250.1 GCA_021780115.1 bacterium
AAGGCTTCCGGCTTCCGTTCATTCTTCATGTCATCTCGCTTTCTGCCGGTTGAGGAACCTTTTACCCACTCATCCTAAGGACAGTGTCAAGATGCACCCGAACCGACCCCTTTCCCTTTCCCATACTTGACCTCCGGGCATAGGTGGCATTAAATGGGCGCCGTGTGCATGACCATTCGTCCGTCATTGCCCGGATTCCCAGTTACGTTTTGGAATCCCTACGCCGCCGGTAGTCCTGAAACGCGCGAGCGCTGGATCAACTACCTGCAGGACGCCAGCCTTGCGAAGTACACCGCCGACAGCATCGGCTACTTCGTCCAACGGACATCTCGCGACCAAATTGCAGCAGCAGACGCCGCGGCGCGCGAGGTCTGCGGCAATATTCAGCAAGGTGTCGCCCGTGTGGGAGGAGGTCTGCTGGCGGTCGCCGACGAGTTAAGGGTTCTTCAGGGGGAGCAGCAAGAAACCAACAGACTCTTGCAACTCACACACGAATTCCACTCCGAGACGAACTGGCAACTCAGCGAAGCCAACAAGTTGTTGCGGGCAATTGATCAACGCAATGGGCTTGTACTCGAGGAAGCACGTACGGCGTCCTTGCTTCTGAGGAACATCGCACAAGTGCTTCGCATCCCCGAAAGCCAGAAGCAACGCCAGCTTCACATCGAGCTGGGCCTCAAGTTCCTCAATAATGGCCGCTTTGACGCGGATCTTTACCGAGATTCCCTGCGCGAGTTCCTAGCGGCTGAGTCGCTAATGCCGTCGGATTACTTTGTGCTGCAGCGTGTTGGAATGCTCTATTTGTTCGCGCCCCCAGTAGTTGACCTGCCAAAAGCGGTCGATTACTTCACACGTGCAGGCAAATACGCTGTCGTTGAGGCCAACCGGGGCGCAGCACGATTCCCCACCCTCTTGCCCAGGTCTCTTGACTTGGACTCGCCTGAGCAAACTAACGAGACGGCTGCATCCAACTCAAGAATGACCGTGATCTTGGTTTCCTGCCCGCATCACAAGAGGAGCAGCATCATTGAAGCACTTCAAGAGATCAGACCTTACCTAGCATCTGCGGAGGCCATGCGTATGGTTGATGAAGGACTGCCGAGGCTGCTGCTGCAGAGCGTGAGGAGGGGGACGGCGCTAGAGGCAAAGCGAGTCATGGAACGAGCAGGTGCCGGTGTTGAGGTTCGGGACCTTGATGCGGAGGCTGAAGCTGCCAGAAACGCTGCAGAAGCCGAGGAAATGGCCATTTTGGCAGCGGACTCGTACCAAAACGCCGCCACTGCCCATTACGCACTGGCAGATTATCCGGCGGCGGTGAAGTTCGCTGAGAAGTCGGTGAAGCTTGCGACGAAAGTTCCACGTCACCACTTCTACCTCGCCAAGTACCTCGCAAAAACTGGCGATGAAGCTGGTGCCGCAGCAGCTCTCAGCACGGCCGTCGAGCTTGAGCCAGGCCTGCTTCCTGCGGCAGCAACCGACCTCGATCTCGCCGGATCGAAGACACTAACAGACTACCTGATTAAAGCATCTCAGGCGCATTCCACCGTGGCCCGCTGAGTCGCGGAAGCCGTAAGAAGTCGTACGGCAACGGCCTGACCGGGGCTGGCGCGGCTCAGAAGCGTGTAAATAAACGGGTTAGTTCTTGATATTGGCGACTGTCGCCGGTCAGGCGAGCGCAAGTCCGCGCCTCGGAACGGCTCGGCCGGAGCCTCGCCCTACCGAAGTTGGCTGGTGTTTTCATGCCGTCAGCATCTCGCGATTTCAAGGTTGTTTCTTCGTGACCCGCCTGCCGTGCGGTGGGCAGGGCGTGGCCAGCGTGCGCCTTCCCCCGCCCGCCGCCAGCCCGAATCGTTCCCCATTTCCCGTGTCCACGGCGGGATCGTGCCGACCTTTCCCTGGACGTGCGGCGACCTGGAAGGTCGCGCGCCTTACAGAGCCGAGCGAGGCGTCCGGCGCGCTGGCGCCCCGGTTGAGGCTGGTCCGGACGACACGGCGCTTTTTCCCATCCCCCTACCGCCGCGGCCGATGACCCAGCACCCGGGCCGGCAGGTGGAGCAACGCCCGCAGCAAAGCAAAGCCCGCTCCGACGGTGACGCCCAGGAGCCGGAAGGGAAGACACAGTAGCCACACGAAAGGAAACAGGACCAAGGCGGCCACCGCCACCGGCCAACTCAAGACGAAGAGCAGGCACCAGAGCAGGAAGAAAATCAGGAACTTCATCAGAATCGGGTGCGTAAATGCGCTTTCGGCCGCGCGCCCGCTTCACGGAGCGCCAGTTGCCACAGCGGCTCCAGGTTGCCGCGCGCCGACACGATCACCAACTGCCGTTCCTCCAGGACCACCACGCAGGCTGTCACGGCGCGGGGCGAGCGCAGTTGGCCCGGCACATAAATCGCCACGAACTCGCGCGGGTTCACCACGCCGACCAGACGCTCCCAGCCGCGCCCGGCCATCGCGCCGTCGGCCGCGGTCAGCAGCGCCGCGCGATCGACGCCGGGCCGGCCGGGGGCCAGTCGATACACGCCCACTTCCGCGCCGTGGAGGGCGCGCAACGCCGCGCGCGCCTCGGGCTCCAGACGGGCGAAGGACAGCCCGACCCGGGCCGCCCCGAGCGTGCCGGAGCCGATGTTCAGCTCGACCTCTTTCTGCCAGCCTGCCGCGAGGGATTGCGTGAGGGTGTTCCGCAAGTTCTTCGTGTCACTGCTGAGGCGCAGGCATCCCGTCAGCAGGAACGCGACCACGGCCCAGAAGAGCAGGACACTGAGGCAGGCAATGCCCAGAGCGGCCAATACCCCGGTGCGGCGCGGAGTGGCTCGGTTGGTCGGCGGAAGGGGCGGGGTCATAGTGGTCCTCCGGAGTGTTGGGGCGATTAAGATCAGCGAAGCGGGGCGGAGCGTTCCGGCGCGCAGCCGCCGTGAACGGGCGGCGAACCCGCCTCATTTCTTCTCGATCCCGTGGCCGATCTTCTTGAGCGGCTCGATGTCAAACCGCTCGCCGAGGACCGCCAGTTTCTCGGGCCGGATGTCGCCGACAATGTTGACCAGCACCGCCTCCTTCTTGCCCTCCAACACCGTCACGACCAGGCCCTCGACGGCCTCGTCGCCGCGCGTCTTCAGGTAAACGCCCACGTCCTCGTCCGGCTGCTGCGCCGTCACCACGCGCTCCCACTGCCGCGCCTCCAAGTCGGCGCGGATCGCCTGGACGCGTTTCTCCATTTCGGGGCGATTGGCGTCAGTCAGCCCGATGACGTTCACCCGGATGGCGTGCAGGCCGCGGAGCAGTTGCGCGATCTCCGGCTCGGCTTTCTCGGCCAGCCGCGAGACCATGGCGATGAGATTGCTGCGGACGTGGACTTCGACGAATTCGCCACCGGGGCCGGACGGCGTCAGCTTGCCGAAATCGACGTCACCGGACGTGGCATTCCCGGCGCGGATGCTCGAAGCCGTGCAAGCGAGGGCGAGGCCGACGACACAAGGGATCAGATGTTTCATAGAGTCTCCAGTGTTCAGGTTTAACGCGTCGGGAGTTCTCGGCCCGACCAAGGGAACAACCCGGCAGCGCGCCGGCAGGTTTCAAGAATCTCCCGGCCTCACCGCCGGAGACCGACCGAAAGGCGCAGCGGAAAACAAATGGCCCGCGGCACGGCCAGAAGCGCGCCCGCGGGCCAGGAGGTCCGATTACTCCAAGGTCAACCGAGATGCCAGGGCGCCCGGAAGGGCCGCGTCATCAACTTGCTCGCCTCGTCGTCGCCGAGAATCTGCTCAGCCTCGGCGTCCCACTTGATCTTGCGGCCGACGAGCATGGCGATGAGGCCGAGGTGCCCGGGCAGGGCGGAGTGATGCGCCACCTCAACGGGCGCGACGGTAGGCTGGCGGGATTTCACGGAGTCGAGGAAGTTGCGGTAGTGCCCGCCCTTGGTGAAAATCAATTTCACCTTGCGCTGGTCCTCCGGCAGGGTGCGCGTGTCTTCCCAGGCCTTGTTCGACGATTCGAAGGCGTTGCCACGGTCCACCCAGACCCAGCCGTCGGTGCCGATCCATTTGGTGCCGCTGCGGATGTCGCCATGTCCACCGGCGATGATCATGGTGATGTCGTTCGGATACTTCGCGGTGAGGCGGTAGCGGGTGCAGGTGTTCCAGAGCGCGTTTTTGGCCGGGAATTCGCCGGAGCCTTCGATTTCCAGCGGGCCAATCTTGTCGTCATGGCCCAGGCCCCAGTGCCCGATGTCGCAATGGTGGCCGATCCAGTCGAGCAACTGGCCGCCGCCGGTGTTGTAGTTCCAGCGCCAGTTCATGTGGCTGCGCGCCTGGATGTACGGCTCCATCCGCGACGGGCCGATCCAGGTGTTGTAATCCAGTTCCGGCGGCGGCTCGCTGACCGCCGCGTCCCAGGCCGGCGTGCCAGGCAGCACCTTGCCCAGATCCTTCACGTCGAACTGCGCCAGCTTCTGCAGCAGCGGCCGGCCCGTGCCGGCGAAGTCCGTATGGCCGCTGGGCAAGCCGACTTCGACCCGCGTGATCTTGCCGATGAGGCCGTTGCGAACGATCTCGGCGCCGTAATGAAAATTCCTCTCCGAGCGCTGCCAGGAACCGGTCTGCCAGATGCGTTGGTTCCTCTGGACGGCTTTCACGATGGCCTGCTGCTCGGCAATCGTCCGGGCGAGCGGCTTTTCGCCGTAAACGTCCTTCTTGTTGTTGGCGGCTTCGGTGGCGATGAGTTCATGCCAGTGGTCCGGCACGGCGATCATCATGGTGTCGATGTCCGTGCGGGCCATCAGCTCCCGGTAATCGTGATAGGTCTTGCAGTCCTGGTTTTTGTAGTGGCCGTTGATGGCGTTGACGGAGCGTTCCAGGTGATGCTGGTCGATGTTGCAGGTGGCGACGACTTGGCAATCCGGCTGGTTCATGAAGTTGCCGGTGTTGCCGGGCGCCTGCATGCCCCAGCCCACCACGCCCATCGTGATCCGGTTGGACGGCGCAGGGCGGCCGTCGGCGCCGAGCGCGCTGGCCGGGATGAGGGTGGGCGCCGCCAGCGCGAGGCCGGTGGCGGCGAGGAAGTGACGACGGGTGATGCCGGCAGACGACGTGCGAGTTTTCATATACCGCTATGACGCACGATTTCGGCCCCGGATTCGAGAAGAAAATTTCCGCCGGCTTGGGCGACGCAGACACCGGCGCGCCGCCAAGCGCCCGCAAAGACTTGCGGGCCGGGCCGTCCGCGCGACAATCGTTTTCCGGCCCGGTCGGCTGGGCGCGGCTTGGTTCGGTGAGGACGGCAGCGCGGGAGTGAACCGACAACCTGAAACTTGACCTGATGACAACGGCTGTCTCGATTCAAGGACTCTGGGGGAGATTCGCCCTATTCGTGCCAGTCACCGGATCTTGTGGAATGGCCTTGAGGTAGTCCGGCACCAGATCGGCGACGCTTTTCGGCGGCTGGCCTTTGTCGCGTTCGTAGGCGCGGGCGGCCAAGTCCACCAGCAGACGCTGAAGCCGCATCTGCCCGGCTTCGGTTTTCTGGCGGAGTTGCTGCTGGGCCAGCCGCAGGTCCCGGGACCGGAAGAAGGCGAGGACTTCGTCAAATTGCCCCCGCCAGCCATAGGCGCGGCGGTGAAAGGCCCGTTCTCGCTGAAACAACGCCTCGACCGTTTCGCCTGGCGCGTCCGACGCCTCCATCGCTTCTAGCCGCCGGATCGCGGTCCGGCATTCCGAGGCGCCGAGTTGGCCCACCACACTGTTCAGGCCCGCGCAACCAAACGCCTCGCACGCCAGGCCGACCAGCCGGTCGATCAAGAGCCCGCCGCGAGCCGACTCCCGGCCCAACTGGATGTTCTCCAGGTAGGCGTGGATGGCCTCGGCATCGCGGCCCTCCCGCTCCGCCAGTTTGCCTTCGGCATAAAACGCCTGCGCCAGCCGCTTGATCGCCAGCAGATCGCCCGCGTGGCGACTGAGGAAATTCTCGGAATACTCCAACGGCACGCGACACGGCCGCTCCAGGCCCATCCGAGCCAGGCCGAGCGTCGAAGCATTACGGGCGACTTCCGCCCGCAGATCCTCCAGACTTGTCGTCGCCGGATCGCCGGCGTTGCCCGTCAGCATGCACCCCGCCTTGACGAAATCGTCGTAGCCATTCGGGTTGGGCAGCGGTGGCGGCGGTTTGGCGGAAGACAAGATGAGCGCGGCGCCCAGGACCGCGATCAGGATGAATCCGCCGACGGCGACGCGCGGGAGAAGTTTCTTCGTCATGGCCTCACACCGCAGATTGACAAACACCGGCCCGACCTTAACACTCCCGGCCTGCCGACGGTCAATCGAATACTTTTTTTCACGGGCCGTCGGTTCATGGTTGAACTGATACGATGAACGAATTGCCTGTCTTCCGCGCCGTTGGAAACCTTCGCCGGGGCCGGCGTCTCCCGGCCAGTGCTTCCCTCGCTGTCCCGCTGTGGCTCCTGTTGTCCGCTCCGGGGCCGGCGTGCGCCCAACTGCCCGCGCCGAACTTCGTCTATGAGACGGACCGCGAGTTGGTGTCCAGCGGCGACTTCGACGGCGACGGCAAGCCGGACCTCGTCATCGTGGACAAGGAGAGCGGCAAGACGCGCCTGGGCTACGCGCTGGACGCCGGGATTTACAACTGGGTGCCGTGGCGGCCGGCGGGCACGAAGTTCGTCTCCGGCCTGGCCATCGGCCGACTGCTGGCCCCGAACCGCGACGCCCTGGCCTTCGCCGCCGCTGACGCCAACAAGGTCACGCTCCTGGACGCCGCCAACCAGCAGGCGCCCGCTTCCGCGGTGCTCGTGCCGGTGCAGACGCTGGGGCCTAACGCGCCGGTCGCCCTCGCCATCGGTGGCGCGGGCCGCACACCGTTGCAGGACCTCTACCTCGCCAGCATGTACAACGCCGACCCGACGCCGAACCTGGAATTGCTGCTGCGCAACACCGACGGCAAGTTCACCAAGCAGGCGGAGAATCCGCTGCCCGGCACGGCCAGCCACGCCAACCGCGTGACGTTGAAGGCGGGCGGGCCGGAAGTCGTCGCCGAGTTGCTCACCGGCGACGCCGGCACCGGTTTCCGCCTCGAGGACTTGAGTAGCGGCCGGGCCAGCGTCGTGGCGAGCCTGACCGTCAGGCTCG
>JAJXZI010000237.1 GCA_021780115.1 bacterium
AATCCTCTGGCGGCGAGCGACCCCGCGGCGGAGCCCGTCGTCAGCTGGGATCCAGCCGGGTTTCCTCCCCCACCCGAATTGCCCGCGGTGCCGGCGCGGGCGCCTCGGGTGTCGTTACCCCCGGAACGCCCGGAATTGAATCCGACGGAAGCCATCGGCGACGGGGTGAAGGATCGGATGGGCAATGTGCTGTGGAAGACGAGGGCCGACCGGGAGCAAGCCACCGGGGAGGAACTGCGCCCGCTGTGGGACAACCCAGAATGCGTGCGGAGGTTGGTTTCCCACCCTTGGCTCGTCGAACAAGCAAACGCTACCGGAATAGAGACCAGTGCAATTACAGGCTCAATATGCTATTAGGGTTCCGCCTCTAGCCGGTGTAGCCCTCCGAGACCAACTCGCCCGTGCGGGTCTTTGCCGGCGCCTTGGCGCGGACGTCGAGGTGGGCCATCGCTTCGCAGCGTTCGGGGGACGAGCGAGCCGATACCGCCGACTCGAACGGCGAAGCTGGAAGAAGGAACCCGGAGCGGTACGCCGGAACGAACGCCCGCCGATCGCCAGACCGGCGCGTTGTCTCTTCAGGTTGCGTGGATGGACCGCGTGGGCCGGTCAACACTTGCCCCACTTGCGCATGACTTCCAGCGTCTTCTCGACGCTGACGAGCGGCGGATAGGCATCGCTTTCGTATTCCATGATGTACCACTCGGTCTTGCCGACCGTTTCGGCCAGGTGAAAAATCTCCGGCCAGGGCATCTCGTCCTCGGGATCGCCCAGCAGCGCGTTGGGCTTGGTCTTGGAGAACGGCTTGACGTGCATCGAGGCGGCCCGGCCCGGATACTTCTTCAGAAAATCGACCGCGTGGCCACCGCCTTGCATCGCGTTGCCGGTGTCGAACTGCATGATGACCGCCCGCTGCGTGTGCCCGAAGAACGTGTCCCACGGCAGTTCGCCGTCCAGCGGCGTGAACTCGATGGTGTGGTTATGGTAGCCGACGCGCATCCCGTGCGGCTTCACCGCGTCGGCCAGTTCGTTGAACTGCCGGGCCGCTTCCTGCCACCCCTGGTGGGTCTTGGTGTACTTCGGCGGCAGGCCGGGGACGATGAGAAAGCGGTTGCCGAGGGTCTGGTTAAACTCGACCGTCTTTGGCAATTGGTCGCCCAGCAGCGTGTCGAGGCTGATGTGGGTGCCGCAGCACTTAAGGCCGGCGGCGTCGAGCATCTGGCGCAATGCCTTCGCGTCGCGGCCGTAATAACCGGCGAACTCCACGCCTTTGTACCCCATTTTCCCCACCGCGCTGATGGTGCCGGGCAGGTCCTTCTCGCATTCGGTGCGCACCGAGTAAAGCTGCAAACCGATGGGAATCTTGTGTCCGCCGTAACCGGTCGCGGCGAACAGGCTCCCGGGAGCGCTCGCGGCGCAGGCGGCCAAAGCGGTGACCGTGCTTTGTTTGAGGAAATCCCTCCTGGAAACAGATGGAGTTTTCATGCGCATGGCATATCCGGGCTGGGAGGACGCGTCAAACCGTAAATCGGGGGCGGCCGGCGGTTACCCGGCTGCTTACTGGCCCCGAATGCGATAAAAGCGACCGGGGCCGCTGGGACTGGCGTCCGTGTATGAACTCGCTGCGTTGGTCGCCACCAACGGCGAACCCAGGTTCGTCCAAATGACGCCGGCGCCTGGGAGGCTGCTGGTGTACTGCACTTGGTAGGTGTGGCCGGCCACGGATTGCCAGGTCAACACCACCGCCGGTCCGGATTGGTAGGCCACGGCCGAGATGCGGTATGGCGGTAACGCGAGCGCCGGCACCCCGTAGCTCAGGGCGACGATGCCGTTGTTCACATCCAGCGAATAGACACGGGGGAACTTGACGGCGGTGGCGCCGTTCTCCTGGATGTTCCCGTTCAACGAGGGGAAAAATGCCTGGTCGAAGAGGTAAGGCGGCGTTCCGTTGGTGCTCAATTGGTACAACGCCAAGTCGTTGGGCACGTCGTTGAACGTCACACCCGCCAGGATGTTGTGGTCCGGATCCACGCCGATGGCGGACATCGAGGCGAAACTGGAGATGCCACTGCTGGCGGCGGGGTAATCCGCGACGACCGTGCCAAGGCCGGTCGCGGGGTCAAAGGCGATCTGGCGCAAGTCAAAGCCGGGACTCTTGGCCCAGAAGGTGTTGCCGGCGCCGAAGGCGAGGCCCAGACTGGCAAAGCCCGGCGGCACGTTGGAAATGGTCAGCGTGGTCGCGGTAAAGTTTTGACCGTCGGTGGTCGTCAACAGCGCCACGTTCGTCGCCGGGCCGCCAAGATAACCCAGGTAGGAACCCAAGAGGATTTCCGTGTTCACCCCGGCACCGCGCACGGCCAGCGTGTCCCCCCAGCGGTCCCCGGAGCCGTTGCCCGGATCCCCGGTGTACGCCGCATACGGGATCGCGTTGCTGTCCACCGCCGCCCAGCTAATCAGGCCGAAGTTGCTCTGATTGCCCGCCACGCCGCTGGCCAGGTTGCCGGCGTACACCACGCCGTCGTCCGCAACGCCCACCTGGTCCAGCGAAAAAATGTTCCCGCTGGTGCCCACGCCCGCCGTGTTCAACGCGAACCGGTCGGCCCCCGTGTCGGCGTCGAGCACGAAAATGCCGAAATTGCCGGCGTTCTTGTCGGCCACCAGCACGCTCCGGGTCTTGGGATCATAGGCCAGACCCCGCGTGTCATACGTGTCCGCCCCGCCCAGGTACGGCCGCGCGCCCGGCGCCAGGGTCCACAGTTGCGTGACGACGACGCTGGCGGCGGGCGGCACCACGGTCAGCAGCACCGGCGGGCTGGATGTGGAACCAGCCGGGTTAGTGACGACCACGTCATACCATCCCGAGGCGTTGATGGGGGGATAAGTCAGCGTGTAAGAGGCATTGGTGGCGCCGGGGATGTCCGTCGCGGTCGCGAGGTTACTGACCGTGTTGAACTGCCACTGGTACGACAACGGCGCGGAGCCGGCTGCCGTCACAGTGAAGGTGAACGAAGGCGCGTTGGTATAAACGGCGCCGCCCACCGGCCCGGCCGTGATGGCCGGCGGGACCGCCCCGGCGGAAAAAGTGACGGCGGCCGCCTGGACGCCGTTGTTGGAATCCAGGGCGTAAATGGCGTTGGTCCGGCCGGGGCCACCCAAGGCGACGCCGCCCGTGAGGTTGCCATTGGCATTCGGACTGGCGAAGTTCGTCGCCGCCAGCGACACCGGGCCGGCGGCAAAATCCGCCAGCCGGTACAGGTTGATCGCGGTGGCGCCGCCGCTGGCGGGCGTGACCGTCGCCAGGAGCTGGGCCGCGGGATGGTAGGAAAGCAGCACGTAGTTTCCACTGAAGGCATTGGTGGCCACCACGGTCGCGCTCACCGGGCTCGGCAGGCTGGCAAAGTTCGCCGGAAATTGGACCAGGTACATGGCCGCGCCGTTTGGCTTGAAGAGAAACGTGTTGTTGGTGTAGAAGGCGAGGCCAAAGGCCGGCCCGCCCGTGCCGGCGGGAAGGCCGGTGATGGCCAGCAACGTGGGCGTGAAATTCGTGCCGTCCGCCGTGCTGAATAAGGCCACGTTGGTGGTGGGCGCGGTGCCGCTTTCCACCGGCGTCAGGAGCCAGGTGTTGGTGCCCGCCCCGGTGACGGCCAGGTTGTCCCCCAGGCGTTTGCCCGCCGCGGCGCCGCCAGTTGGGTCCCCGGCGTAGGCGGCGTCCGGGGCGCTCGTCCAATCCGCCCAGCGGTAGATCCGGTACGGGCTGGATCCCACCGCGGTCGTCAGGTTGGCGCCATAAAGCGCGCCGTCGTCCGCCACGGCGATCTGGTCGATCACGAAGGTGCCGCCAGCCACGCCGGTCATCACGGCGCCGCCGAGGAGTGCGCCGGTGGCGCCGTCCAGCACGTCAACGGCCGGAACACCCTTGTTAGCCACGAACACCTGGTTGGACGCCGCGCTGTAAGCCAGGCCGCGGTTCACGTCGCCGGTGGTGATGTGTGAGTTAGGCGTGCCGTTGGTCGCCCGCCACGTATTGGCCAGGTCGTAAGTCTGCGCGCCCGCCGGGAGGCCCCATCCGGCCAGTAGTAACAGGGCAAGGCGCGGCGCGAGGGACGGCCGCGGCGACGCCGCGGGCCGGACAAGGGAATGATGGCAGGGAGCGTTGGGCTGGAGTGGGTTGGGTTTCATAGGTCACACATTCTTTCTGGTTTGGGCTGGGCAGGTTTGACTGGTAACAGGAGTGTTTCGGGTTCAAGGCATCACCGGCACCGTCAGCTTCAGCCGCTTCAGGTCGCGATCCGTGGGGTCGCTGGGGGCGCCCCAGCCGGGGCCCATCACGCTGCCCGGCTCATGGGCATCGGGCCGGGCGTTGTCCTGAAGGATCCAGGGACCGACCCAGCGCCAGTATTCCGCGTGGCCGTCGGCGAAGGAGAGGACGCCGCCGTTGCGGTGCCGGCTGGCGGGAAGGTTCCAGTAGCCCACCGTGCCCCCGGTGGGATCCGCGGAGGTGCCGGAGTAGATGCCCAGGGCGTTGTTATCAATGCTGTTGGCCGCCTCGTCGAGGAAGACGGAGGCCTGGCTGGGGCCGGGATTGACCATCAGGCCCAGTTTCACATAGCTGCCGTTGCTCGGATCGCTGTTGCTCTCGTCCACCCAGTTCATGCCGGTGCTCATGGACACGCTGCGGGAACGCGGCAACGCGAGCGTGCCGTCCACGGGCGACCGGTCCGCCGGACAATGATAGATGCCGGGGTTGCCGTTGTAGGCATACAGCAGGCCGAAGACGATCGCCCAGTTGGTCGGATCCACCCGCGCGTTGCCGGACCAGTTGCCCAGGCCCAGTTTCTGGCCAGAGGTGATCCAAGCGTAGGGGCCGCAAGCGGCGTTGCCCGCGGTGTGGTTGTTGACCAGCCGGTCTTGGGCATCCCCGGCGTACATGACCCACGCCAACGTGAGTTGCTTGAAGTTGCTCAGGCAGTTGGCCGTTTGCGCCCGGGCCTTGGCCTGGCCCAGCGCCGGCAGCAGCAGTCCCGCGAGAATGGCGATGATAGCGATGACCACCAGCAACTCAATCAACGTGAACGCCCGGGGGCGGGCGGTTGGTTGCGCGACGCTCATGAAAACGACGCCAAGCTTGCCCAGAAACCGGGGGCCGTCAAGCGACCCGCCCGGTTCGCCCGCCGAGCGGCGCGGCTTGCCGGGCGCGGGATTACTGGTTCCGCGAGGACCGCTGGTCTTCCTTCTCCATTTGGCGCTGCAACTGGTCGCGATAGGCCTGTTCGTCCTGGTTGGCGCGCTTGACCAGCGGCAGCCGGTCCTGGGCCTCTTGGGCGGCGGCGGCGGCCAGCTCGGGCGTCGCCAGCACGGTGGGCCGGATGAGCACGATCAACTCGGTCCGGTCGTGCGACTTGTTGGCGCTGCTAAACAGGGCGCCCAGGATCGGGATGTCCTGGAGGATCGGCACGCCGGACCGGGTGTTGCTGATGTTGCTGCTGATGAACCCGCCCAGCATGACGGTGTCGCCGGTCTTAACCGCCACTTTGGCGTTGGCGGACCGGTTGGCAATGATCGGCTCGGTCAGGCCCCCGCCGAGACTCACGTTTCCGCCGAGACTCTGGATTTGTTGCTGGATGTCCATGACCACCAAGCCGTCCGGGTTGATGAGGGGCAGCACGTCCAACTCGATGCCGTAGTTCTGGTAGGAGAACTGCGTCTGCGGCCCGCCACCGTAGTAGCTGAAGGTGCCGGTGACGATGGGTTGCATGGTGCTAATGGTGATGGTGGCGGGCACGGCGTGCGAGGTCTGGATGCGCGGGCGGGACAGGATGTGAACGCGGTTGTCCGTGGCGGCGGCCTGCACGGCCACATCGAAGGAGTTGCCATACTTGCCAAACCAATTCAGCCCGGAGGGAAAACCGGCGGACGAGTTTGTGAAGGCACTCCCCCCGAGCGCGCTGAACATGCCAAGCGGATCTTGCGTCGGGGAATTCGCGCCGGTGTATTGCGTGAACTGGCCGGTCTGCTTGGGTTGCTGGAGCCAGCTCGCGCCGTAGTTGAGCGTGTCGCCCACGCTGACTTCCATGATGAGCGCCTCGATGATGACCTGCGCCAGCACCACGTCCAGTTGGGTGACGATGTTGGTGATCATCTTCATATCCTGACGGCTGGCGAAAATCAGCAGGGAATTGGTGCGGTCGTCGGCGACGATTTTGTTTGGTCCCAGGATCTCGATCTTGTCGGCCCCGCTCCCCGAGGCCTTCTGGATAATTGATTTCAGCCGGTCGGAGAAAGTCGGTTGTCCGGCCGGCGCGCCGGGCGCGGCCATGGCGGCCATCGGCGTGACCTCACCCAACGGCGTCGTGCTGCCGTAGGGCGTCGTTCCGGGCATGCCTGGCGTGGCCCCGTAGCCGGTTCCGTAGCCGGCGCCGTAGCCCCCCATGCCCATGCCGCCCATGCCGCCCATGCCGCCCATGCCGCCCATGCCGCCCATGCCCATCCCCATGCCCCCGAGGCGGGCACTGCTCGATCCCGACGATTTGCCCACTGTCGTAGTGGCGCCGCCGGTGCCCAGGCTGCTCAACGCTTGCGCAATGTCGTCGGCCTTCGCGTACTTGATCGGAATCACGAGGGAGATGTATTCGGAGGGGACGGCCACGTCCACCTTGGCGATGACTTCCAACATGCGCTTCACGTTTTCCGAGAAATCGCGGATTACCAGCATCTGGCTGCTCTCGATCGGCAGGACGGCGCCCTGGACTTTGGACAAGGGCTGCAGGACGGCCGCGACTTCGCTCGGCTTCACGTACTTCAACTGGACGATGTAAGTGACGTACTGGGCCGTCTCCGGCAGGTTGGTTGGGCTGAGCTGGCTGAATGGCGCGGCTTCCTGTATAACCTGCTGGGTCGGCACCACCTTCACGAACTTCTCCCCCACCGGGATCGTGGTGATCTGGTTCATCGCCAGCACCGTGTCGAAGGCCTGGATCGCCTCCTTCCGCGTCAGCGCGGTCACGGTGCGCAGCGTCACGGTGACGTTCGGGAGCTGGGCCGGCCGGAGGATGGTGCGCCCGACGATCGGGGCGTAGAAATCATTGAGGAACGTGTTCAAGTCCACCGCCGGGAAGTTGAA
>JAJXZI010000124.1 GCA_021780115.1 bacterium
TTCCAGTCGTTGCACCTGCCCTTGGAGGTCGAACAGGCTGGACCGGATCTGGTCCAGATTGTTGGCGACATAGGTGAAATCCGTATTGATGACACTGAGGTTGTAATCGAGTTTGTCCATGATGTTAGTCAGTGCGGCATCAACCCGATCGAAGCGGCTGTTCATCTGCTCGCTCAGATTCGCGATGTCCTGCCGTACGGCGTCAATCTGATTGAGAATGACTTCATCTGGGCTGGGCTCGGAGGGGCCAAAGAGGCTGAACACGTCCAGCACCGCGCCGATCAGATTCCCGGTTGCGGCCGCGCTGGCGAAAGAGAACACCCCCTTGTCCTTGAGGACATCGGCCAGATTCCCGACGCTCTTGGCGAGGCTTCCGACGGTGTTGGCCACCTTGATGGCGGTCCCGCCGACGGTGGCAATCTGTTGTGCCGTCTTGGCGTCGCCCCCGATTTTGAAAAGGGTGCTGATTAAGGTGACGGAGTTTTCGGCCAGATCGACGTTCGCGGAAATGTCGGCACTGATCTGTTGAGCCAGGTTCTTCGAGTCGGCCACCGATTGGGAGTTGGTATCTGAGCCGATGATGTCGCTCTGTTGGCCGGCGATTTGTCCCAGGAGGTTTGCGTTTGTGGCCACCGATTGGTGCAAAGAGTTGAGGACATTGGTGAAAGAGGTGATCAGAGTGTTGAAGTCCACGACCGCTTGCTTCGCCGTTTGGGCATCTTGGGCGAGTTTTTGGACCAGCGGATTGTTGCGAAAGGCGGGGATGCTTTGGGCAATGCTGTCCAAGGCGTCATCCGGTTTGACAGAGGTGACTTCGGACATGAGTTGGCCAGCAGCATCGCGGAACGCCTGGTCGCTAGCCGTGCGGATTCGTTCCGGCAGAGCGAGCGCCGCAACCCGGCTGGCCGCCTCTCGGCGCAACGTCTCAATGCCGGAGGCCACGTTCTGGACATCGGAAAAAACCGACCCGCTGGGAAACGCGGTCGTCAGGTTGGAATAGACGGAAGAAAAGAGGCCCTGCTGCTCGGCAACGGTCAGGATACTCCAGCCGGTCTGGATGGTGTTGACCGTCGCGGGGGGCAGCTTCTTGCTGAGTTCTTTCTGCAGGTAGGGCAGAGCGGCGCTGGTCAGATTCTGAACGTTGAGTTCGGAGGCGTTGCCGATATCATTGGTCATCGCCCGGATGGCATTCTGCATAACGTCCAGCGCATCCTGGGCTGACAGGGCGGCGGGGTTCTTGCGCAACGCCTCGTCCATCAGATGCAGGACCGCGGCATGGATCGGAGCGCGCTGGAGGGCCGTGGCGGTGCTGGCGTCGTAGAGCCGGTCCCGGAGCGCGTTGGCGTCCAGGGCGACGGTCAAGTTGGAGATGGTGGTTTGTCCCCAGCTTGGAGGCGTCAGCAGAAGAGCTAGTGCCACCGCCGCTAACGTGAGCATTATGGCATGTGTTTTCATGTGGCCGTTTGTTGTCGGGTTTCGGCGCTAGTCTGACGGGTTGCCCGAAATCCGGGAATCCCACGTTCGTGTAACTTTCGGCAAAAGAGGCAGCGGGAGGGGCTGAAACGTACCACGTTCGTGGAAGGCAGGCAGAGCGAGCCGCAAGAAGGCACAGAAGACGCAAAGAGGCGAACAGGCAAAGCCAAGTAGCGCAGGCTTTCGAGCCTGCGGGTTAAGCGGAATTTCGAGTTCGCGACACACTCGCCGCACTGGAAAGTGCGGCGAACCCGCAGACAAGAATGTCTGCGCTACCGTGCGGCGGGATGATCTTGGAGATGTTTGAGCACCGCCTCGGTGCGGGTGTGGACGTGGAGTTTGCCGTAGATGTTGCTCAAGTGACGGCGCACCGTCTCCACGCCGATACCGAGCGCGTCGGCGATTTCTTTGTAGAGATAGCCCTTGGCCAGTTGCTCGAGCACTTCCCGCTCGCGGTCAGTGAGAGATTCGGTTTCGTGTCTGGCCGGCCCGCGCTGGTGGAAGTATTGCACCACCTTGCGCGCGATGTGGGGCGACATGGGCGAGCCGCCGGTGTGCGCCTCGCGGATGGCTTCCAGCAATTTGTCCGGCGCGGTGCGTTTGATGATGTACCCGCTGGCCCCTTCGGTCAGCGCCCGGAAGATCATGTCACTGTCGTCATAGACGGTCAGCATGAGGACCTGGATGGCGGGCAGCTTGGCCTTGAGCTGGGCCACGCAGTCGATGCCGCTCATGTGCGGGAGGTTGATGTCCATGAGGACGACGTCGGGCTTCTCAGCGGGGATGGCGCGCAAGGCTTCCTCGGCGCTGGCGTGACTGCCGACGCAGCGGAAGCCGTCCACGCCGCGGAGCAGGACGGTCAAGCTCTCGCGGATGCGCGGATCGTCTTCGACGATGGCGACGGCGATGGGCACTGGGGCGATTGACGATTGACGATTGACGATTTGTTCTGGAGCCGAGCGTCGGGCGTGCGGCGAGGTTTTTCAATCCCACAAATGTGGGAGAGGTTGGGGAAATCCGAAGACCGAAACCCGAAAAGGCGAAGGACGGTTCGCGTTCCGGTTTTCGGCATTCGGATGTCGGGTTTCGGATTCCGCTTCACGCGCCAAGCTTCACGGTCGCCTTCACCCGCGTCCCTTTCTCCGGTTGGCTCCACAATTCGAACCGGCCGCCGATGGCGGCGATGCGTTGGCGCATGTTGCCCAGGCCATTGCCGCTGCCGGCATGTTGAGAGCTGGGAGTTGAAAGTTGAAAGTCTTCCACGGCGAAGCCGCGGCCGTCGTCGTTGACGGTGAGGGTCAAGGTGTGGTCTTCCAGTTGGAGCGAGACGGTGACGTGCCGGGCGGCGGCGTGTTTGACGGCGTTGTTCAGGGCTTCCTTGACGAAGAGCACCAGGTTGTGTCGCACCTCGCTGGGCACGCGCAAATCGGGCAGCAGTTCCGGCACGTCGAGGCGGCAGCGGACGGCACTCGGTTCCAGATATTCGCGCGCGAACTGGCAAAGGTAGGTCGCCAAGCTGTCCAGCGTGTCATGGCGCGGATTGACCGTCCAGACGATCTCCTCGGCGGCTTGGGCGCTCTGGCGCGCGGCGGCGGCGATCTTCGCGACATCGGCGGCGACGGCGGGCGACTTGTGCGGAGCGCGCCGGGCGTGTTCGCTGAGCAGGCTGATTTGCGTGAGGCTGGCGCCCAGGTCGTCGTGCATGTCCTTGGCGATGCGTTCGCGCTGGAGCGCCAGGGCCAGTTGCTGCTCCAGGGCCTGGCGGCGGGCAAGCCGAACGACGCGCAGCCGATGGAGGCCCAAGCCGATCAGCACCACCGCCAGAGCCGAGGCTGCGTAGAACTCGCGCGTCTGGTAGAAAAAGGGCGCGAGAGAAAAGACGAACTCGGCCGGCGCCTCGCTCTCGCCGCCGTGACTGTTGATGGCGCGGACGCGGAAGCGGTAGGCGCCGGGGGCGAGGTCGGTGTAAATGGCCGTGCGCCGCAGGCCAGCCTCGCGCCATTCCGGGTCGTGGCCGACAAGCTGATAGCGGAAGCGGACTTGCTCCGGCGCGACGAAGGTGCTGGCGGTGTAGCGAAATTCCAGGAGACGGGCACGGCCGGCCGGCAGACGTAGCCGCGCGCGTGAGAGCGCGGCCGATTCCCCGCCCCGATGCTTGCCGTCGAGCGTGTTCATCCGCCTCTTCACGTCGGCGGCTACGCCGTCGCCGAAAACGATTTCCTCATCGGCCAGGACTTGTTCGAGGACGACCGGCGGCGGGACGGCGCGGGTCTGCATTTGGTTGTGCTCAACCACGACCACGCCGCGAGTTGTGGGGAACCAGAGTAGGCCGTCGGGCGTCTGGCAGGTGTTGGGGAAGACGCCCACGTTGCCTTCGCTGCTGAGCATTCCGTCGGCTGTGCCGTACGACATCGTTTGGATCGCGCGCCGCTTGCCTTCGGCCAGCTCGATCAAGTCCTGCTTGCGCATCCGGTGAATGCCGTGGTGGCCCAGCGTCCAGAACCAGCCGTCGTCGTCCTCGAGCAGATTGCCCACGATGTTTTCCGCCAGGCCTTCGGCGGTGCTGTAGCGCGTGATCTGGCCGTCTTTGAGGCGGTTCAGCCCTTTGTCGGAGCCGATCCAAAGCGTGCCGTCCGGGTCGGCGAGCAGTGGGGCGGCGTAATCGCTGGTCAGGCCGTTGCTGGTCGTCAGCGTGGTGAAGTGACCGTCGCGGAAGCGGTGCAGGCCGTTGGTCTTGCCGCCGACCCAAAGGTTGCCCCGGTAATCTTCAAGCGTCCCGACGGGACGGCCCCAATTGGGCGCGTTCGTGTGGACCGTGCAGCCGTCCAGGTGCGGGTCGCGCGTCCCGAAGGCGAGAGTGTTTGTCCAGGCGGGAGTGGTATAGAGGTCGCGTTGGCTGCCGTTGAATCGCCACAGTCCGCCGCTGGCGGTGACCCAGACCGCTCCGGCCCGGTCCTGATAGATGGAGGTGAGCTTGTCCAGCAAAAACCCTTCCCCTGGCGCGCGGCACTCCGGCTTCCCGTCTCGCAGCCACGCGAGACCGCCTTTCGCCCCGAGCCACACCGTGCCTGACCGGTCCTGGAACACCGGCGCCGAGACGTTCGGATAATTCGTGAACTGCTCGTCGGCAAAGCGGCTCACGCCGGTGGGCGTGCCAAAC
Organism: bacterium; assembly: GCA_021780115.1. GTDB lineage: Bacteria > Verrucomicrobiota > Verrucomicrobiia > Limisphaerales > JAJXZI01 > JAJXZI01. The sequence continues at coordinate 4,634 of JAJXZI010000124.1, forward strand.
CACATCTCACCCGCGCGCCCTTCGCAAATGGACCAGACATCGTCATCCACCAAGCCGTCCTGCGCCGTGTAAGTGATGAACAGCCGCGGCCGCAGGCGCACCAAGCCGGAGCGCGCGGTGCCGAGCCAGATGTTGCCCTCGCGATCAGGACAGACGCAGTTGACGGCCTCGGGGGGCAAAGCCATTTCGGAATCGAACTGGGTGAACTTTCCGCTTTGGAAGCGGTTCACGTGGCCGCCCACGGCCACCCAGAGCGCACCTTCCGCGTCTTCGGCCATCGAGGACACGATGCCGGGCGACAAACCGTCCTTGGTCTGATACACGTTCAACTGGCCGTCTCGCCAGCGCCAAAGGCCACCGGCGTTGCCGAACCACAGGTTGCCTTGACGGTCTTGACGTGCAGCGCCCGCGCCGTTCACGGGGGGCGGGACTGTTACTTGATAGATGGTCACGAAGCCTTCGGAATCTGGCGCAGACCGGAACAATCCCGCATCGGCGCCGATCCAGAGTTGACCGCGAGCATCTTCGAAGAGCGAATGCACAAGTCCCGCTTGGAGATTGGTCGCCGCGGTGCAGCGCTCGTCCTGGAACCGGGCGAGCACGCCCTCAGCGCCGACCCAGACACTGCCGTTGCGGCTGGGAAGGATCGACCACACGTGAGGCAGATGCAGAGCCTGCGCCACGGTGTTGAAGTGCGTGAAGGTGTGGTCGCGCAGACGCAGGAAGCCGTCCGAGGTGCCGATCCAAAGGGTGTGGTCGGCGCCTTCCGCCAGGCAGAGGATATTGTCGGTCTTGAAGGCCGGCGTGTTGTTGCGGTCACAGATCGTGAATCGCTGCCCGTCATAGCGGGCCAGGCCGCTCTGCGTGCCGATCCAGAGATAGCCGTCGTGGGTTTGGAGGAGACACTGGACGGTGTTTTGCGGCAGGCCCTGGTCGGTGGTCCAGTTGTCAACGCCGTACTCTCCCAGGGCCGGGCGTCCGGAGGCGGGGTGGGGTTCCGGCAGGGGCGTTTCGGATTGCGCAGTGCGGGGCGCGGTGGGCGGACTCACCGAAGCAAAGCGGATCGGCGGCGGGGCGGCGGGGCCGGCGCGTTCGGTTCCAACGCCGACATAAACCATGAGCCAAAGACAAGCCAGCAGCCTGGGCCAGCGTCCGGGGCCGTAGGGCAATCCGGGGCACGCAGCCATAATCCGGCGCAGCAGGTTCCAGAACGTCTCACCGACGAACCAACGGAGTCACCGCCGAAGAGTGCGCCTGGCGAACCGGCAGCGCAAGCCCAGGACTGGGAACCCACACGGCCAATTCACGAAGGCGGCCAAACGATTGTCGCGCAAACTGTCCGTGAGCGAAAAGCGCCGACTTTCCCAATGGAACAGAGCGTTTTTGAAGCATCATCTGCTGCGAGAGGCCAAGCTACGCCATACCAGAGATTTCGGCCGACTCGTGCATCCGCCGTGGGGAACCCACAGCCCGCGAATTGGCCGCTTGCGCCCGTTGAGAACCTTCTGGTAATTATATTGGCGATGCTGCTGATCGGTGACAGATTGCGCTAGCAGTTTCGTTGCTTTCACACCGCAGCGCTGTCGCAAATTCAAGCACCGTTCTTTAGATTCGTAGAAATCCCTTCATTTACTGGATGCCGGTGTGGCGAAATGGCAGACGCACAGGACTTAAAATCCTGGAACCCTAAAAAGTTGTGTCGGTTCGAGTCCGACCACCGGCACCAACTCGAAAGAGTAGTAGGCCTGCGCCAGTTCGATATGGCCGTCCTGATGCACGGCATGATGGGCTTCCTGGAAAAGCGGGAACAAGCTTGTGGGAGCTGCAAGAGCTGCGCCTTTTCCACCTCGTTGAAAATCCGAGCCACCTGCTGCTTGGTGGTGCCGTGAATGCGTTTGTCGGCCACGTGGTTTTCCCAGTGCAACAGATGGAGATTTTGAGCCGCCAGACGCTCGAAGCGGTGGCCTTTGCGCGCGTTCTCCTGGCCGTAATTGACGCCCGATTCGATCTTGCCTTTGTGGCGAGGCATGACCGGTTTGCAGGGCAATATCACCATGCCGTAATGGCGGCAAATCTCCTCCAGCTTGGGATTGAGCGCGGGATCGAACCAGTCGGCCTGACTGACCGCCGCGCGCAGGTTGTCGATGATCACCGTGCGGGTGACACCGCCAAAGTAACGAAACGCGTTTTCCAGACAGCGAATGAACGTCTCGGACGTCTGCGCCATACCGCTTCGCTGTAACCTTTGCGGGAATGGCTCAAGACCGCGCGAAACAAATGCGGCCGACGCCGCTTGCCCTTTTCAATCACCCACGCTCCCTGGCCAAAATCCACCTGCAACTCCGTCCCCCCGGTGGCAAGCCCCCATTTGTTGATCCATGTGCTATGAGAGTTTTGGTTCATGGTTTTGGTTGTTCCGCGCTGGCGTGCGCAGGGAGGGGCGTAGCCCCGACCGGAGCGCGC
>JAJXZI010000142.1:0-21784 GCA_021780115.1 bacterium
GTGTCCTACAGGTTGGTTTATGGTTTCTTATCAGTCACCCTCTAAACCACCTGTCCAGTTTTCCGGGAGCACCATATTGCCTTGTTCATATGAAGACACAGCGGACCAGGGACGGTTCCCCGAACCGTTCAACGCTACGGTGGATACGGGACGCGCGGCAAGCTAAACCGCGCAGGCATTTCCAAATCAGCCTGGCGATTCAACCCGGCAATTCGGGCGGCGCGTTGGTGGACGCCAGCGGTAGCGTCGTGGGCGTCGTCGTCGCCAAGCTGAGCCAGCGCGCGGCGTTGGCCACCACCGGCACGCTGGCTGAGAATGTGAACTACGCCGTCAAGAGCAGCTTCCTCCTGAGCTTCCTCGAATCCGTGCCCGGCCTCGCCGATCGCCTCAAAGCGCCGCGCGCCGACGAACGCCCGTTCGAGGACGTGGTGAGCGACACCGAAAAGGCCACGGTGCTGGTGCTGGTGTATTGACGCGCTCTCCGCCCTCTCCACCTCGACCGTGGAGCGGGTTCCGGTGAGGTGTCGATCTGCGTCGCCCTGTTTCCGCGCCTTCCCCTCGCCCATCGGATGGGAGAGGGTGTCGCAGGCAGGTGAGGGTCGGCTTCTGCCTGCCGACTTTTCCCTATGCCGCCTTGCGCTCGGCCTTGAGCCGTTCGGCCAGAAAGGTCTTGAGCAGGCTTTGATACGGCACGTCCATCCGGTTGGCCACGGACTTCAACTCGTGGAGCATTGACACCGGCAGCCGCAGCGAGATCGTCGTCGTCGCCGGCTTCAGGTTTGGGAACACCACGCGCTGGGCCTTGCTCCAGTCAATGTCCTGGCCCGCGTCGTCCGGCGCGTCAGGCACGTAAAATTTCGGTTTCGGCTTTGGCATACGCTCGTCGTTCCTTGCGGCTCATCGGCCGCGCGCTGATGACGCGCATTTTTTCCCCGCGCACCGTGAACGCCACAAACAGCCGGCGCCCCTCGCGCGTGCGCCCCAGGGCGTCCCAGCGGGCTTCGGTCCCGGAGTGTTCCGGATCAGGATGCACCAGCAATGGCTGCTGGGCGAACACCTGCTCGGCTTCCTCCAGGGACACGCCGTGTTTCGTGGCGCTCTTGGCCAGGTTGCCCGTGTCCCACTCGAAGCCGGTGTAGCGCGCCGGGTCAAACGTCATCAGCAGAAGCGTATATCATATCCACATACAGGTCAAGCGGGCGCCGCTGCCCGCAACGAACGGCCCCTTTTGAGCATAATCCCCGCTCGCGCCAACCCATCGGCCTCTCCTCGCCGGCTCAGAACAGGCACCCCCTCCCCCCTTCCGGCGTTTGCACAGATTTTGCACAGTTCGGAGGCCGACTTTCAGTTTGCACAACTTTTGCACACGGCTTGGGTCTTGCACAGAGTTTGCACAAATCAAGCCGAAACTATTTGCCGCTGGATGCAAGACAAGCATTGACTACCAATGTGAATCCCCTATTATCTGCTTGCAATGAACGGCAAAGAACTATTCCCACCCGGCAACGTGGACCGCGTTGAAATCCCCTGTTTGCTTGGTGCGAATCCAAGCCGGACAGCCAGAGAACACAATGAAATCGAGGGTTGTGGCGAATGCCCAAAAGATTCCCAAAGCAATTTGGGGGAATCGGGGAGCGAACCGGAGCAACACGCAAAGTATCCAAAGCGGTTGCGGCATCGGGTCCCTGTCCTGGCTACGATCTACGGAAGCGGCCGGGGCACCCCTGCTACCGGCTTTACCGGCGCATCCAGATGCCGGACGGCAAGCCCCGGAGCCGGATGAAGGACTTCGGCGCGTACGCCAAGGCAAAGCGCGAAGGCGACAAGTTGGTGAGCGATTTGGTCAGAGGCTCGACAGTGACCACGCTGACGCCAGGGCAGGCCCGCGCCGCCTTCACCACCCCCGAGAGCCAGGAAGTGTTCCGCAAGCCACCGGCCGCCGCGCGTTCCCGTTGGCGGGCATTTCGGAGTGCTGCGAGGCGGCCAGCAAGCTCCAAGGGCGGACTTTGGGGAAGTGGTTGACGGTTTTCTCTCAACCGTCGCCAGCGTGAAGCGCAAAGCCATCGCCGAAGCCGTGGAGCACTTCATCGAAAATCGAAGTCAAAAGACTGAAGCCGTCAACGGAAAGCGCCCGTAACTCTCCGCCTGCTACGCCTGCAACGCGGTCACGCTGAACCAGTACAATGCCAGGCAAAGACTGAGGATCGTGGAGTGATCGGCCATTCACCCCTCGGTCCACGTCAGCATTGCGATCCATCCGTTCACACCTGCTGCGTCAGCTTCACTCCGATTCTCAACAGTTTCTGCGCGTCGGCGTCGGTCTTGGCCTCGGCATAAATCCGCAGGATCGGTTCCGTGCCGGAACCGCGCAGCATGAGCCACGAACTGTCTTGCGCCACGAACTTGACGCCGTCGAAGGTCTTCACCTCGGCCACGGGCGAACGGAGCAGCTTCGCGGGCGGATGGCCCTTCAGGAAGTCCATCAGCGCGGCGCGTTTCTCCAACGGATAATGAGTATCAATCCGTCCGTAACGGTGCGGGCCGAATTCTTTCTCCAGCCGGGCGATCAGCCGGTTGAGCGCGACTCGCTCGGTCGCGAGCATTTCCAACAGCATCAGCCCCGCGGCGAGGCCGTCGCGCTCCGGAATGTGGCCGGGGAAGCCGATGCCACCGCTTTCCTCGGCGCCCAGGAGCACGTCGCCTTTGAGCATCTCCGCGCAGATGTACTTGAAGCCGACGCCGGTCTCGACCAGCGGCAGGCCCCACGCGGCGCACATTTTGTCCAACATGGAGGTGGTAGTCAGCGCCTTGACAACGCGGCCCCGCTCCCGGCGGTTGACGACCAGGTGGCGCAGAAGCAGACAGATGAGTTGATGCGTCGAGACGTAACGGCCGCGGCCGTCCATGCTGCCCACGCGGTCGGCGTCGCCGTCAGTGACCAGGCAAAGATCATGCGGATGCCGGCGCAGGAAAACCTGACTGCGGGCGTAGTTCTTCTCGATAGGTTCGGGGTTGATGCCACCGAAAAGCGGGTCATGCGTGCCGTTGAGCGTGGTGACCCGGCACGTCGTGCCGGCCAGCAATTGCTCGAAACAGCCGGCGCCAACGCCGAACAGCGCTTCGTGGGCGAACCGCAACTTCGACCGGGAAATGAGCTTGAAATCCACGAGTTGTTTGATGGCGCGGTAGTGCGCGGGGCGGAGATCCTGGATGACGACCCGCTTCTCGAGGATCGCGTCGGCCAAGCCCTGGCGATGCACCGGACTTTCGTCCAGGCAGCGTTCCACAGCCTGGCAGGTCGCCGGATCGGACGACCCGCCGTAGTCGGACTTCAATTTGTAGCCGTTAAACCGCGGCGGATTGTGGCTGGCGGTGATCATGACGCCGCCAACCGCGCGCTGCTCCCGAACGGCGAAGGACACGGCTGGTGTCGGCGTCGGCTCCGGCGTGAGCACGGTGCGAAACCCGTTGCCGGCGAAGACTTCCGCCGCGCGCCGGGCGAATTCATCGGAAAGGAACCGCCGATCGTAGCCGACGATGATCTTCGGTTCCGTGCCGGCAGCGGCCTGGTTTTTCCAGTACTCCGCTGCCGCCTGGCTGACGCGCTCGACGTTGGCAAAGGTGAAATCTTCGGCGATCACGCCGCGCCAGCCGTCGGTGCCGAATTTGATCGGGGTCATGGGATCCACGGGTGTTGCCGCCGCTCGCGCTCCCAGGTCAGACCAGCGCCAGCGCCGGTGCCGCCGCGAGGGCACGCGGTGGTGCCGCGGAGACGGCCGCCGCGCGCATCTTTGCCACCGCCGCAGCCAGACGGTGGTGTTGAAAAAGGCCGACGCCGCTGACGAAAGTGTCGGCGCCGGCGCGGGCGCACTCGGCGGCGGTGTGGAACGTGATGCCGCCATCCACCTCCAGGCGGTAGGCGAGGCCGAGTTCCCGACGCCACGCGGCGGCTTGCTGGATCTTTGGAAGCGTCTCGTGAATGAAGGGCTGGCCGCCGTAGCCTGGATTGACGGTCATGATCAGGAGGGTGTCGATCTGGTCCAGGTGCGGTTGGGCGAGTTGGATCGAGGTGGGCGGATTCACGGCGAGGCCGGCCTTCCGCCCCAATGACTTGATTTTCCAGAGCAGCGGCGTGACCTGCTCCCCCAGCTCGACATGGACGGTGATCTGGTCCGCGCCCGCCTCGGCGAACGGCGCCAGCAGGACTTCCGGCCGCGAGCACATCAGGTGAACGTCGAAAAAAAGGCGCGTGAGCGGCCGCAACGTCCGGACGACGTCCGGCCCGAAGGAGAGGTTCGGCACGAAATGGCCGTCCATGATGTCCACGTGCAGCCAGTCCGCGTTGGACCGGGAGGCGCGCACCACTTCTCGGGCGAGGCGGCCGGAATCGGCGGCGAGAAGCGACGGCGCGATAATCATCGGCAAAAGCTAAACAAGCGGGGCGCGCGTCGTCAACGATGGCCGTGGTGCGCAGTAACGTCCGGGCGAACGAGGCCCGCGGGCGAACCATCACGCCGCGGCGGGCGCGGGGGTGCCCAAGCCGGGCAGCTTGGGCGGCGCGGGTTTGGGCGGCATTTCCGGCAGGGGGGTGCCGGCGGGAGCGCCCATCGGCGGCCCGACATCCGGCGTCGGGGTCGGCGGTGTCAGATGACCGGTGCGCACGATTTCCTCGACTTGGGCGCCGTCGAGCGTCTCGTATTCGAGGAGGGAATTGGCAATGAGTTCCAACTTGTCGCGGCTGCCGTCGATGATTTCTTTCGCTGCCCGATAGGCTTGGTCGATGATCTGCTTGACCTCGTCGTCAATCTCTCGAGCCGTCTCCTCGCTGTAGGACTTGGTCCGGCTCATGTCGCGGCCCAGGAAGATGTACTCGTCGTCGTTGCCGTATTGGATCATGCCGAGTTTGTCGCTCATGCCGAACTGCGTCACCATCGCCCGCGCCATGTTGGTGGCCTGCTGGATGTCCCCGGCCGCACCGGTGGAGATGTCGCCGGAGACAATTTCCTCCGCGATGCGGCCCGCCATGGTCACGGCCAGCATGTCCAACATTTCCTTCCGGCGGCGGTTGAAGACGTCATCCTTGGGCAACTGCATGGTCGAGCCCAGCGCCTGCCCGCGCGGAATGATGGTGACTTTGTGCAGGGGATGGGTGTGCTTGAGCATGACGGTGACCAGCGCGTGGCCGGCCTCGTGCCAGGCGGTGAACTTCTTCTCCTCGTCCGTCATGGCGAGGCTGCGGCGCTCGCGGCCCCAGCGCACCTTGTCGCGCGCTTCCTCCAGGTCGGCCATGCCCACGGCCTTGCGGCTCATCCGGGCGGCCAGCAGCGCGGCTTCGTTGAGCAGGTTCGCCAACTCGGCACCGGAGTAGCCCGGCGTGCCGCGCGCGATCACGGACAAATCCACCGACGGTGCCAGTTTCACGTTCTTGGCATGCACCTTGAGGATCGCCTCGCGTCCGCGCACGTCCGGCAGGTTCACGGTGATCTGGCGGTCAAACCGGCCCGGCCGCAACAGCGCCGGATCCAGCACGTCCGGCCGGTTGGTCGCGGCGATGATGATGATGCCCTCCTGGGTGTCGAAGCCGTCCATCTCCACGAGCAGCGCATTCAAGGTCTGCTCGCGCTCGTCGTTGCCGCCGCCCAGGCCGTGTCCGCGGCTGCGGCCCACGGCGTCGATTTCGTCAATGAACACCAGGCAGGGCGTGTTCTTGCGCGCCTGCTCGAACATGTCGCGCACCCGGCTGGCGCCGACGCCGACGAACATTTCCACGAAGTCCGACCCGCTGATGCTGAAGAACGCGGCGTCCGCCTCGCCGGCGATGGCTTTGGCCAGCAGCGTCTTGCCGGTGCCAGGGGGCCCGACCATGAGCACGCCCTTGGGAATGCGCCCGCCGAGTTTCTGGAACTTCTTCGGATCCTTGAGGAACTCGACCAGTTCGGAAACTTCCTCGATGGCTTCCTCGATGCCGGCCACGTCTTTGAAGGTGGTCTTGTTGCGCTCCTTGTTCAGCAGCCGCGCCTTGCTCTTGCCGAAGCTCAACGCGCCTTTGCCGGCCATCTTGATCTGGCGGATGAAAAAAAACCAGATCAGCGCGCCGATGACCAGCACGGGCAGCACGCTCCAGAAGATGCCGATCAACATCGTGTTGGGTGCGCGGGGCTCGAACTTGCCCGTGGCATAGAGCCGGTCTTCCATCTTCTCCGTCAGCCGCACCCGCGCCCGGAATGGCGCCTCGGTCTGTTTGCCATCGGCGCCGGACTGAAGATATTTGCCGGTGATCTCCGTCAGCGCGGACTGGGGATCGTAGGTGATGGTGGCGTGGCTGATCTGGTTGGATTCCACCTTCTCCATGAACTCGGGCTGGGCCAGCACCTGCCCCTGCGGTTCCATGCGGTCCCGGAAGAGTAGCAGTAACACGATCCCCGCAATGGCGGCAGACCAGACAATCCACGTCCGGGGCGGCACCCTCAAATCAGGGCCGCGCTTCGGATTCCGCTCCGGACCGTTGTTTCGTTCGTCTGACATGCGAACTCGTTGGCTGCGCCAACCTAGCATCATGGCCTCCCGCCATCAAACACCCGGCTTCGGCCGCCGCCACGTCCATTTCAACCGGTGGCGCGTGCTTTTGTCGAGCTTGAAATGTTCACCGATCCGCAGCCCCTCCACCCAAAGAATCTCCCCGCCTTCCTTCTGGGCGACGATCAAGCGATGGCGTTGCGCGCGGGGAATCTTCCGGTTCGTGAAGAGATCCTGCAATTTCGTCGCCGCCGGCAGGCCCAGCGGCTGAAACCGGTCCCCCGCCCGCCAGTGGCGCAGAATCACGCGCCGGCCCGTCTTGTCAGCGTCCAACACCTCGCGGCCGGGCGCCGGTCTGCCTCGCCGGGCGCCGGGCGCCGCCAGGATTCGCCAGAAGAACTGCACGCCGCCGAAATCCGCCCCGCCCACCCGGCCCCGCAATTCCACGCGTTTGCTGGTACCTTCGGACGGCCGGGGCTTGGGCCGTTGCGGCTGGGCGCGGCGCAGTTCGATCCGGCCGTCCTGGTTGCGCTGGGCGCAGAGATTCGGTCCCACGCTGACCGGGCGGTCCGGCGCCAATCGAAGCTGCTCAACCAACTCGAAGTCGGGCGCCACTCCGTGCCGCAGCAGTTGGAGGTGCAGACACCGCCGTTGCACCGCGGCAGGCAGTGCGGCAAAAACGCGCCGGTGGGCGAGGCTGGCGGAGTTGGCCGTCGATCCGTGCTCCCGCAACGACTCTCCCGCCTGCGTGGCGAGCCAGCGTTCCGCCGCGGCCGTCACGAATTCGGATTCCGCGCCGACAATCTCCATCAGGCGCGGGAGCGTCGTGTGAAAGGCCGCGCCGAATTTCCTTTCCAGCCACGGCAGCAGCTCGTGGCGGATGCGGTTCCGCCGCGCGTTCGTGAGTGCGTTGCTGGCGTCCTCGCGCCAGGTGACGCCCCGGCCGATCGCGTAGTCGCGCAGCGTCGCCTTGGTGAGATCGAGCAGTGGGCGGACGAGTTCCACGGCTGGGTCGCTCGGCGAGGGATTGCGCCACCTCATGCCCGCCAGGCCCTCGCCGCCGCTGCCACGCAGCGCGCGGAGGAAAAAAAGCTCGATCTGGTCGTCGGCGTGATGCGCCACGGTGATCGTCGGGATCTTCAGCCGCCACGCGGTGCGCGCCAGGAAGCGGTGCCGCAGTTCGCGCGCCGCCATCTCCACCGACAGCTTGCGGCGCTGGGCGTGCTTCCGCGCGTCGGCGCGGCCGGCCACAAACCGCAAGCCGAGTTTCGCCGCGCCCCGCTGCACCAGCCGCTCGTCCGCGTCGCTGCTCCGGCCGCGCAACTGATGATTGAAGTGGGCCACCGTGAGCCGCCAGCGATGCGGCTGGGCGAGTTGGGTCAAGAGATCCAGGAGGACCATCGAATCCAGGCCGCCGGACACCGCCACGAGGATGCTTTGGCCCGCCCGGAAAAGCTTCCGTTCGCAAATGGATTGTTCGACGCGACGGCGCAGATCAAACGCAGGCACAGGAGGATGCTATCCGCGCCCCGCGCCGAGGCAAGGGCTTTGCCGAGCGAGGCGCGGGCAGGCAGCGAGCGCCTGCGGCCAGTCCTTGCCACGTGGGGGAGGGGGTTCCGACTCCGATTGTGACCTGGCATTTCCGGGGAAACCCCTTGCGGACGCCGGTGAAAATGGCCAGCCTGCGCCTGCGTCGCGCGGCTTGTGCCGTCCTTCGCCTTCTTCCCGGACGGGCGGTGTTCGGTGCCGGCGGCGGGAGGGCGTTGCGTCGAGTCGGCGAGTCACCTCCGAACGGCGCGCCCAACGCCCGGCTCTTGGGGCGCGGTGCTGGCGTTGCGGCGCGGCTTGGCCTTTCTCTTTAGGATTGCGGAGAGCGAAGGCAATTCGTGAATGTATGGACACTTCAACCCGTCGAGCGGATATGCTGAAACTGATAAAACCTCTGGTGGGGGGCCTGTGCCTGACGGCGCTGACCCTGCTAGTGGCCTGCCAAAGTGTCGAGCAAAAGCCCGCCGCGCAACGCGAGCCGCCCAGAATCAGGTACGACGCCGAGTATGACCGGCAGATCAGGGACGTATTTGATCTGGCCAACCGGAACCGCTGGGAAGAGGCGTCGGCCAAGGCCGATCAACTCTACCTCCAAGCGCCCACCGACCCGGCCGTGACCAGGCTGCATGACTGGGTGCTGAAACAGAAGCAAATCCGGCGGGAGGAGGCCATCGAAGACAAGATTCGCCAAGTGGACTCCAAGAACAACACCGCCTTCAATCCCAACCCCGGCAGCCTGCTCACGGAGCAGAAGGACCGCGGGCTGCCGCCGCGCAAGGACATCCGCGACACAGTGGAGAAGATCGAGAACGCGCCCTACATTCCGGAGACCTATGGCAAGGTGATCACCGAGAAGGGGCCGATGTTTGAATTCGAGAGCGCCACCAACCGCATGGCCAAGCTCCTCGACAAGGAAATCACCATTAAGGTGGACGGCATCCCGCTGGAGGCGCTGCTGCTCAACGTCAGCCAGTCCTCCGGCATCAACTTTGTCGCGGACAAATCGCTGTCCGCACTCACGAACAGGTGCAACGTGAGCCTGGACAAGGTGAAATTGAGCGAGTTCCTGCGCCATCTCTCCCGCAACTACAAGCTCCAATTCCAGGTCGGCCCGGAACTGGTCTGGGTGGTGGACGCCACGAACACCAATAGCGTGATGGAGGAGACGCGCTTCTACCGGCTGCGCAAAGGCTTCATCCTGCCGGCGGAATTGGGTGTTCCCGAGGCCACCGTCCAGATCGTCACCGGCCCAAACAACGTGGTCACCCGGACGGAGACGCAGAAGTACCAGAAGTTTGTCAATGACGCGGCGCCGCCCATTCCTGCCATCGAGAGGGCGATCACCAACCTGTTCACCGGCAAATACCTGATCGACTACGAACGGAACCTGATCGTCGCCCGGGGCACGCCGGAGCAACTGGACGTGATCGAGCGGATCATCAAGGAGTTCGACCAACCGATCCAGCAGGTGCTGATCGAAGCGCGCTTCGTGACTATCGCGAAGCCGGCCTACATGCAGCTCGGGGCCCTGTGGTCAAACAGCGGCAGCGCGCCGGCGGTGCCGGGGGCCCAGGACTATACCGGCTTGGTGCCGCTGGACAACGTGCCGAACCTGGGCACCGGGTTGCAGAAGACGTGGACGCTCAGCCGCGCGGGACTGAGCGCCACCCTCAGCGCCTTGGAACAAACCGGCGAAAGCCAGACCCTGAGCGCGCCGCGCCTGACGGTGCTCAACAACCGCCCCGCCAGCATCTCCGATGGCCAGGTGCAATACTATTACGATGAATACCAGGTCCTGACGACCCCGGCCACAAGCGCCGCGGGCTTGGTGTACTCCTCGTCCTCCTTTGTGCCCTCGGGCAAGCCCACCCAGATCAACGCCGGCGCCACGCTCAACGTCCTGGCCAGCATCAGCGGCGATGGGCAAAGCATCGTGCTGGCCCTCAATCCAACGGTGAACACCCAGGTGCGCCTGACCAAATACGCCACGCTCACGCAATTCTTCGGGCAGGGCCAGCAGAGCACGTTCGACATCAACCTGCCTACCTACACCACCGACGAACTCGCCACCCGCGTCGTCGTCAAGTCTGGCGAGACCGTCGTCATGGGCGGCGTCCTCCAGCGGCAGCGCAGCACTTTCGTCGAATCCATTCCGGGACTGGGGAACATCCCCGTGCTGGGCGCGCTGTTCCGGCGCCGGACCGAGGTGGACGCGCCCCGCTATCTACTGATCTTCGTCACCGCCACCATTGTGAAGGACAACGGCGAATTCCTCGTTTACGACGACGGGAAGGGCGTCAAGAAATAGCGTGAGTCCGCCCTCGGCCATGTCCGCTCTGACCCGCTTGGAGTTGCCGCTGCGCCGGGTGTTGGCGATTGACGCCGGCAGCCGGTGCATCCGGCTGGCGCTGGTAGAACGGGCGTTCCGCCGCGTGCGCATCCTGCGGGAGCAGGCCATCGACTTGCAGGAGGAGGGGCTGGTGGCACCGGCGGAAATTGCGTCGCACTTTCAGGCGACGCTCGAAGCGTGGGGCCGGCCGCCCGTGGCGCTCACGTTGCCGCAACATCTGTCCACCGCGCAGCTCCTCAGCCTGCCGGCGGCCCCCGACAGCGAGGTGCGCCGGCAGATCGAAGAGGAAACCCGCCGCCTCAGCGGGGTGAGCGAGACCGCGATCATCTACGACTTTGTCCGCGTCGGTCCGGACGCCGGCGACCGCCAGCAGTACTGGGTGACCTTGTGCCAGGAAGGAGAGATTCGCGAGCAAATCAACCGCTTGGGGCTGGAGGACCAGGCCATTTGCGAGGTCACCACGACGGCCAATGCGCTCGTCTCCGCCTTGGGCGCGGCGGCGCCGCAAGCCGAGCGGGCCGTGTTGGTCCACGCTGGCGCGCAGAGCACGGTGGTGGTGATCGTGCTCGGCGGCCACGGCATGTTCGCCGGCAGTTTCCCGGTGGGGGGCGACTTCTTCACCCGGGCCATCGCCAACCAGTTGAAATGCCCTCTCGAAACGGCCGAAAACCTCAAGCGCGGCAAGGATCTGTTTCGGGGACCGGATGCGCTGGCCGGGTTCGCCTCGGTGGTGGACGGATGGCTGGCCGAACTGCTGCGGCAGTTGCAGGAATGGTCCGAGCAACACGCGGGTGCCGCGCCCAGTCTCAAGTCGTTCACGATCTTCGTCAGCGGCGGCGTCTTCGCCCAGCCCGGACTGGTGGCGCATCTGGACGAACGCAGCGGGCTGCGCTTCCAGCCCTGGCCGGGGGCCGGGGCGGCCGCGCCTTCCGCCGGCTTCGAGGTGGCCTACGGCACCGCGCTCCAGGCGCTGGGTCGCAGTCCGCAGCCCGCCTCGCTGCTGCCGCCGGATCGCCGGGCGGCCTGGGAGCGGCGCGTTACCCGGCAGTTGATTGACTGCGCCAGCGCCGTCTTGCTGGTGGCCCTGTTCCTGTTGCTGATCCTGGACACCTGGCAGCAGTCCCACCTGATTGACCGCAAGATCAAGCTGTTGGCCCGGGTGCAGACGGCGTTGGGCCAGGCGCAGACCAACGAGGTGCTCACCGACCGGCTGCTGGCCAAGTATGACCAGCTCGGCCCGCTGTTTGAAGATCAGCAGCGGACGATGAACACGCTCCAGACCCTGGCGCTGCTGCAAGAGGCGCGAAGCAACCGCGGTTACTGGTACGTGCTGTTCGCCGACCGGCGCAGTTACTTCAGTCTGCCCGTGCCCGGCACCAACCAATTGAGCCAGACCAATCTGACCGCGCTGCTTCGCTACGGGCCGGCCAGTTTGACAAATCTGCCCGCCGCCGTCACCAACCTGTTGCCGACCGCGCCCGGCTTCATCGCCGAACTGTGCGTCCCCGAAGACGCCGAGCCGGCCCGGCGCACGTTCAGCCAACTGGTGAGTGATTTGAAACAAGACCCGCTGTTCGCGCGGGTCGATTCGCTGTCGGAGGATCTTCGCCGCAACCTCGCCGACCCCAAGGTGCTGCTGCCGGACCGGCATTTTGCCCTCTCGATTGAGCTGGCCGACGCCCAGTGGGAGCTGTCCGCCGCGACCCGGCGCCGCCTGTTGCTGGGCTACACGAACGCCACGGCGAGAAGCGGGCCGCGCCAGCCCAGGGCGTCGTCCGACGCCGAGGGGACCATCACCCCGTAGCATGTCCATCCTCGACCTTTCGGAACGCCGGCGCCGGCTGCTCGTCCCAGCCGCGGGCCTGTTGCTGGCGGGTTACTTTTTCTTTGTCCTCCTGCCTTTGATGCAACGGGCGCAAGACCTGGATGCGCCGTTGAACGCGGCCTGGAAGAAGCTGGCCAGCACGGTGGGCGAAACCAACACCGGAACGCTCGACCTGGCCGTGATCGCCGCCCGGTTGCGCCAGACGGAGCAATCGCTGGTGGTGGTGCAAACGGCCGAGCGGGAGGCGGCGGCGCGGGTCGGCCTGAACGCCGAGTTGCGGGACCGCCTCAACACGCCGTTTCAACTCATCGATTTCCAGGTCGAGGCGCAGAAGGTCATCGACGATTTGACCCAACTCGCCAAGCAGCAGCAGGTGACGCTGGCACCCGCGGTGGTGCAGGGATTCCCCGAATACACCGCCGACGTGAAGCAACCGGAGATGCTGTGGGCGGAATTGTCGTTCATCGACGACCTGCTCACCCTCGCGGTCAACAGCAAGGTTACCACCATCCAGGCGCTGAACCTGCCGCTCTCGTTCACCAACGCGCCGCCGACCAACCGTCCGCCGCCGCTGGTGCAAATTCCGGTGCAGATCGAACTGACCGGGCCGGTGGCCAACGTGGCGCGCTTCCTCGAAACGCTGCCGCTGCGACTCGAAGAAATCCGCAGGCAGGATTTGCCGCCGCCGCCGACCAACAAGCCGGCGCTGTTCATCGACCGGGTCTTCCTGCGCAAGGAGACGCCGGAAAAACCCGACGAGGTCCGCCTCTGGCTGCGCGCCGTCGGTTTTGTGTTCCGCGAATGACGGCCCCGCCACCCTGACCATGCTGACGCAAACGTTACGGAGCCGCTGGTTCGCCACCCTGGTTCACGCCGGGCTGTGGGCGCTGTTGGTGTTGGCGCTCGCCAGCCGGGGCGGCCGGGGGCCGAGATTCGGGGAGGCGTCGTCGTTTTCCGGCCCGTTGCGCAACCCGGTCCCGGTCGAGCGAATCCAGGCGCTGTTTGACTCCGGAGCGGCCTTGCCACGCCTGATCACGACCAATTTCGTGAATCCCTTTTTCACCCGCTATTTCCTGCCGCCGGTGCTGCCGGCGCCCACCACGCGCAAGGTGGAGCTGACCTACCACGGCTTTTACCAGACGGCCGAGGGGCCGATGACGGCGATGCTCAACGTGGGCGACGCGCTGGTGGTGGGCGGGCCGGGCGCCCCGGCGGTGGGCAATCTGTTCATCGCCGACATCACCTGGCAGGCGTTGACGTTGACGAACCCCGCCGCCCAAACCAACGTCATCCCCTTGAGCATGAAAAAAGAGGTGGAAGTCCCGATCAAATGAGCTCCGATCCGCCGACCGCGCCGAAGGAAGCCGGGGATGTCTTGCTGGAGCAAGGCAAGCTCACCGAGCCGCAACTCGAACAGGTCCGCCGCCGCCAGCGTCGGCTCAACCTGCCGCACCATCGCGCCATCGTGGACCTCAACTACGCGTCCGAGGAGGACACCTGGCGCGCCCTGGCCCAGGTCCACAACCTGGAGTTTGTGGACCCGGTGGCGCTCGACCTGAAGCGGGAGACACTCGAGCTGGTGCCGATGAAGTTCATCTTCCACTACCACATGCTCCCGATCGCCGCGGACGCGGACTCGTTGAGCGTGGCGTTCAGCGAACCGCCGCGCCAGATGGAGTTGGGCAACTTGCGCCTGCTGCTCGGCAAGCGGCTGAAGGTCGTCCTCGCCACGCCCAGCGCCATCCACGCGGTCATCAAGAAGAACTACGGCTTGGGCGCGGAGACCATCCAGAGACTGCGCGAGGAGCGCGGCGGCACGGAGATCCGCGATGAAATTGTCTTTGACGTGCAGGGCAAGGACACCGACTCGGCGTTGGAAGCCACCATCGGCGCGTTCGTGGACCAGATCCTCCAGGAGGCGCTGCGCCTGAAGGCGACGGACATCCACCTGGAGCCGTATCTGAACTCGATCCGGCTGCGCTACCGGCTGGACGGAATTCTGGAAACCGTGCCGGTGCCGGCGGACATGCGCCACCTCCACGCCGCGGTCATTTCGCGTCTCAAGATCATGGCCGGCCTGAACATCGCCGAGAAGCGCCTGCCGCACGATGGCCGGATCGCCATGAAAACCGGCGACGAGGAATACGACCTGCGCGTCTCCATCGTGCCGACCAAATACGGCGAAGCCGTGGCGCTGCGCATCCTTGGGAGGCAGAGCCTCTTCCTCGACTTGGGCCAACTCGGCATGGAGCCGAACCAGGAAGCGCTCTTCGCCCAGTTGACCCGACTGCCGCAAGGCATGGTGCTGCTGACCGGGCCGACGGGCAGCGGCAAGACGACCACGCTCTACGGCGCCCTGGCGCAAGCCAACGACGAAGGCCGCAAAATCATCACGTTCGAGGATCCCATCGAGTACCAATTGGAAGGTGTCGTCCAAATCCAGGTCCGCGAGCAGATCGGGCTGACGTTTGCCGCCGGGTTGCGCTCGGTATTGCGCCACGACCCGGACGTGGTGCTCGTCGGCGAGATTCGCGACACCGAAACCGCCGAGATCGCCGTGCGGGCGGCGCAGACCGGTCATCTGGTCTTCTCCACCTTGCACACCAACGACAGCGTCAGCGCGGTGACGCGACTGCTGGAGATGAAGATCGAGCCGTATCTGGTCGCCTCGTCGCTGGTCTGCAGCATCTCGCAGCGCCTGACGCGGCGGATTTGCCGGCATTGCGCCGAGCCCGACCAGGAAATCGCTGACAACATTCGCGAGGAAATGGCCAAAACCCTCGGCTTGGCGCCGGCCGAAGCCAAGGCCTGGAAGGGCCGGGGCTGCGTCGAATGCAACCAGAAGGGACACCGGGGCCGCGTGGCCATCTACGAGTTCTTCGTGGTGAACGAAGCCATGGCCGACCGCATCCAGCCGGGCCTGAAGACCGGCGAGTTGCGCGAGGCCGCGCGCAAATTCGGCTGGCGTCCGCTGAGGGAAATGGGTTGGAGCAAGGTTCAGAAGGGCTTGATTCCCATCGCCGAACAGGAACGCTGGACGCGCGTGATCGATCCGACGTTGTTGGCGGGCCCCGCCTGAGCCTGGGGCAGCCGCCGGCCGCCTGGCGCGAACGATGACGCGGTTGGAAGCCCTGGCTCCCCCCCGGGCCAACCACCGCGCGGTGCGCGGCCCCGCGATCGGGAATCCGCGAAGTTCGTTTGACGAAATGGAATCCTCGACTAAAACGAATCGGCCCGGCCGCGTGACCCGCGGCGAGGTCCCGGGCGGGAAACGACTCGCCCGGCAATCCTGACCGCGTGTTTTATGATACACTGGCTTCCTCGGCCCAGCGGCAAACTGGCGCCGATCTTGTTGGGGTTTACCCTCGGCCTTGGTGCGGCGCGGGCCGCCGAGATGCGCCGGCCTAACATCCTGTTCATCTTTTCGGACGACCACGCCTGGCAGGCCATCAGCGCCTACGGATCAAAACTAATCCAGACGCCGAACATCGACCGGCTGGCGCGCGAAGGGCTTCGGTTCGACCGCTGCCTGGTTCCCAATTCGCTTTGCGGTCCCAGCCGGGCCACGGTGCTCACCGGCACCTACAACCACATCAATGGCTTCTTCAATAACTACAACAGCCGCTTTGACGGGTCGCAAACCACCTTTCCCAAGTTGCTGCAGGAGGCCGGCTACCAGACCGCGATGATCGGCAAATGGCACCTCGTTTCCGACCCGACCGGGTTTGACTACTGGGACATCCTCCCCGGCCAGGGGCAGTACTACAACCCGCCGATGATCCGCAACGGTGAGCGACTCAAGCGCCAAGGGTACGTGACCGAGATCATCACGGACCTGGCCCTCGACTGGCTCAAACAGCGCGACCCGTCCCGGCCCTTTCTCCTCATGTGCCAGCACAAGGCGCCGCACCGCGATTGGGAACCGAGCCTCAAATACCTCACCCACGACGGCGACCGCCAGTACCCCGAACCGGCCACCCTCTTTGACGACTACTCCGGCCGCGGCAAAGCGGAGCATGAGCAGGACATGATGATCGCCCGGACCATGAACAACCGCGACCTCAAACTGGTCCCGCCGGGGGCGCTCACTCCGGAACAGCGCAAAATCTGGGACGCCTACTACGAGCCGCGCAACGAAGCCTTCCGCCAAGCGAACCCGCGGGGAAAGGCGCTGGTCCGCTGGAAATACAATCGCTACCTGCACGACTACCTGGGCTGCATCCGGTCGATAGACGAAAGCGTGGGGCGGTTGCTGGACTACCTTCACGCGACAGGGTTGGACCGGAATACCATCGTGGTGTACTCCTCCGACCAAGGTTTTTTCCTGGGCGAGCACGGCTGGTTCGACAAGCGCTGGATCTTTGAGGAATCCCTCCGCACGCCGTTGCTCGTGCGCTGGCCCGGCGTCGTCAAGCCGGGCGGCGCGAACAAGGACATGGTTGCCAATCTCGACTTTGCCGAGACGTTCCTGGAGGCGGCGGGCGTGCCCGTCCCGGCGAGGATGCAGGGCCGCAGTCTGCTGCCGCTGCTCCAGGGCCGGACACCGGCCGATTGGCGCAAGAGCTTTTACTACCATTACTACGAGCATCCCGCCGAGCATAACGTGGCACGGCAGTACGGTGTCGTGACCGACCGTTACAAGCTGGTCCACTTCTACGAGCCGGAGTTCAACTACTGGGAACTCTTTGACCTGAAAAAGGACCCGCAGGAGTTGAAAAGCGTGTACGGCCTGCCGAGGTACGCGAAGACGCAACGGGACTTGGAGCAGGAACTCGCCCGCCTGCGCGCCACGTTGAAAGTGCCGGTCCAGGATCCTCCGGGGACCGTGATCGGCCGGCCGGCCGCCGGGCGCACGACGAACCCGGTGCGATGAGTGCATCCATGACAGCGCGTGCCGAGCGTGTTTCAGATAATGGGCGCTTCGCTAGTCAGAGTGGGTGGGGGGGTGCGGCGATCTCAACACTGCTGGCGGCCCTCGGAATGGGAATCGCGATGAAGAGTGTCTTCGCCGCGAATCTTGTTGGCGCCGAATCCCAGTTGCCCAAGCCTCCCTATCCACCCAGCCCCGTCATTCGGGGGATCACCTGGCACTGGGAGACGTACCGCACGGCGGCGCCAGGCAGCGATCTGTGGCCGACCACTTGGGGGCCGGACGACCAACTTTACGCGGCGTGGGGTGACGGCGGCGGCTTTGGCGGGTCGGACTCTGATGGGCGGGTCAGCATGGGTTTCGCGCGCATCGAAGGCGGCCCCACGAACTTTCGGGGCGTCAACATCAATGGCGGCAAGGATCCGGAGCATCCGGCCTCCTTCCCGAGGAAAGGCAAGACGGGAGGAATGCTGTTCGTGGACGGCACGCTCTACGCCAGCGTCAATCTGCAGGATGGTTCGTGGCCGAACGTGAACCATCGGTTGGCGTGGTCCACCAACGCGGGCGCCACTTGGACCCAGGCCGATTGGGTGTTCCCCAAGGGCGCGGGTAATTATCAGCCGGCCAAGTTTCTCAACTTCGGACAAAACTACGCTGGCGTTCCCCAGCGCCTGGATGGGTTCGTCTATCTCTATGGCCCGCGACAACCCGCCCGCGCCGGCGAAGAAACGCACCTGTTTCTGGCCCGCGTTCGCAAGCGCCACCTGCGGGAACGGGCGGCCTACGAGTTTTTCGCCGGCCGCGGCCCGGAGGGCAAGCCGCTCTGGTCCTCGGACGAAGCCCGAACGCAACCCGTGTTCACCGACCCCAACGGCGTCGCACTGGGCACGGTCGCTTACGATCCCGGCATCAAACGGTTTCTGTTGACGAGCTTCCACACTGGGCCCGGGCAGTTGGGCGTATTCGACGCGCCGGAGCCGTGGGGGCCGTGGACGACCGTCGCCTATTCCGAAGACTGGGGCCGGATGGGCCGCTCGGGCGAAGGTTTGAGTTGCGACTTCCCCCAAAAGTGGATGAGCCCCGACGGCCTGACGCTCTGGAGCATCTTCAGCGTCTATGGCGCGGGCGCCAAGAAGGGCATCAACGCGCACGACAGGTTCAACCTCGTGAAAGCGACGCTGGACGTCATCCCCCAAACCGGCCGGCGGCAGCTCCGCCGTTGAAGATCGGACCGGAGAATCAGTTGGATCCGAGAAATCCAGTTCCTCCCAAGCTGGGGATTACGGGTGCGGGTGATTCCCAGGACATTTCCAAGTCGGAGAACAGGCGCCCGGTCGTTCCCTTTTAGCTTTTTCCGCTGGCAGTTTGGCTTCATCTTCTCCGCATGGAGCCGTCGTCGTGGATGTCCGCGCTGGTGGTGGTGGTCTTCGCCGGAGCGAGCTTCTTCTTCTCGCTGGCGGAGACGTCGCTCTTTTCCCTGAGCCAATGGCAGGTCAGACAACTCGCTGAGCGCGCCCCCAAGGCCGGCGGCCGGGTCGCGCGTCTGCTCTCCCAACCGCAGAACCTGCTCGCCACCATGGCGCTGGGCAACACCTTCGCCGTCGCGCTCATGCTGGGCGTGGCGTTGTGGGTTGCCCTGAACGGGCAGTGGCCGCTGGCGCGCACCGTGGCGGTGTTGTTGGCGCTGGCGCTGCTGGGCGGGGAAGTCCTGCCCAAGACGCTGGGCGTGCGCCGCCCGGAACGCTGGGCCTTGCGCGTGGCGCGGCCGATGTGGTTCCTGCAAGCGGCCACGCGGCCATTGCACTTGGTCGCCCAGCGCGCCAACGCGGCGATCCTCAAGCTGGCGGTGCCCGCGTCGTGGACGCCTCCCGCCGGTCTCAGCGATGAAGAGTACCAAGAACTGCTCGAACTGGCCTGCCAGCAAGGCACGCTCGCGCAGTCCGAGCGCGACATCATCCTCCAGATCATCAGCCTGGACCGCCGGACGGTGAAGGAAGTGATGCGGCCCCGCGCCCAGATGGCGGCGATCAGTGACGACTGTTCCATCGAAGAGATGATCGAGGCCGCGCGCAAATTCCGCCACCGGCGCCTGCCGATCTACGACGAAACGCCTGACACCATCGTGGGCGTCCTCAACGCCCGCGCCCTGCTGCTGGACCCGCAGGCCGACCTGGCGGACGTGATCGAGTTCCCCTCGTTCGTGCCGGAGACAATGAATCTGCTGCAACTGTTCAAGAGCCTGCAACGCCAGCAGCGCGGGCTGGCGATCGTGCTGGATGAATTTGGCGGCACCGCGGGTATCGTGAGCCTCGAGGACATTCTGGGCGAACTGGTCGGCGGCCTGCGCGGAGAGGACGGCACCGGGGGCTTCGTGATGGAGAAACTTGGCGCGGACCGCTGGCGCGTCAGCGGCACCATGCGGCTGGAGGATTTCCGGCGCGAGTACCCGGCGCTCGGCGAGGTGCCGGAGGTCGAAACGCTGGGCGGATTGCTGGCCAGCCTGCTGGACGCCGTGCCCGCCGTCGGCGAGTCGGCCACGTTTCGCGGGCTGAAGCTCACCGCCAGAGCGGCCGACGAACGACGCGTGCGCGAACTGCTGGTGGAAAGGAGCCGATGAAGTCCGGAGTGCGAAACCCAGGGGGGGCGGCGGCTGGATCCCGGCTGCGGAGTTCGGAGTCCGCCCCGCCGCCACCGCCGCGCGCGGCGAGGACGCCATGAACTCCGCGCCCCTGACGGCCCTGCTGAGCGTGCTCTGCCTCGGCCTGTCGTTCCTGTTTTCGGGGATGGAGGCGGGGGTGTTCGCGCTGAGCCGGCTGCGGATTCGCCAGCAGATGCGGGCCGGCAACGTCTCCGCCCGGTTGCTCCACCGCTACCTGGAGAACCCGGAGAACTTCCTGTGGACCATTTTGGTCGGCAACACGGTCGTGAATTTCGTCATTCTCGGCCTGATTGTCTCGGAACTACACCACGGGCTGGCGGGGCACCGGGGCTGGTTTGCGGCCGTTTTCCTGACGGCGGTGTTCGGGTTTTACGCGCTCTTCGACCTGCTGCCGAAGATGTTGTTCCGGTCCTACCCGAACCGCCTGTGTCTGGCGCTGGCTCGGCCTTTTCGCTTCGCCCACCTCAGCTTGGCGCCGCTGGTGCGGTTGCTGGAAGGCTGCTCGCGCCTGGTGCTGCGGTGGACGGGCGGCAAGGCGTTCCGCGGCGAACTGTTCGGCAACCGCGAGGAATTGCGCCTGCTGATGCAGGAATCCGCCCAGGCCTTCACGTCGGAGGAGCGCGGCATGATCAACCGCGTCCTGGATTTGCAGACCTTCACGGTCGGCCAGATTACCACGCCACTGGCGCGTGCTGTCACCGTGGAGGGTGAGACGCCCGTCGGTGACCTGCTGGGACTGTGCCGCGAACGGCACCTGACGCGCCTGCCGGTCTGGGGTCCGCGGGACAACCAGCGGCGGATCGTCGGGGTCGTGAACCTGGATGCGTTGCTGTTCGACGGCGAATCGGCGCGGGGGAAGACGGCCGCCGATTACGTGCGGCCCGCGGTCTATCTGGGCGAGCGCACGCGGCTCGAGGAGGCGCTCCGGCGGTTGCAGCGCAGCGGCCAGCGCCTGGCGGTGGTGCTCGGCCGCGACGGCCGCGAGACGGGCATCATCAGCCTGGAGGACATCCTGAAGCGCGTCTTCGGGGAAGTGAGCCTGTAGCATGGACGGAAACTTCCTGCTTCGCCTCGCGCTCAAGCTGCTCGCGGTTCTCGTCCTCGTGCTGCTGAACGGCTTCTTCGTCGCCGCCGAGTTCGCGCTGGTCAAGATCCGGGACACCCAACTGACCGTGTGGGTGAACCGGGGCCATCGCCGGGCGCGCGTGGCCCGCTTGATCCTCAAACGGCTGGACGCGTATCTCAGCGCGGCGCAACTGGGCATCACGCTGGCGAGCCTGGGTTTGGGCTGGATCGGCGAGCCGGTCTTCGCCGCGCTGCTGCGGCCGGTCTTTGGGTGGTTCCATATTGAGTCGCTGGAGGCGCGCCATGTCCTGTCCTTTGTGATCGGCTTCTCGGTGCTTACCTTTCTGCACATCAGCGCCGGCGAGCAGGCGCCCAAGTGGCTGGCCATTCAGAAGCCGCTGCCGACGGCGCTCTTCATCGCCTACCCGATGCTGTGGTTCCACCGCCTCTCCTACCCGTTCGTCGTGGCGTTGAACGGCTTCTCCCAGTGGCTGCTCCGCCAGATGGGCGTCGAATCGGTCGCCGAAACGGAGTTGGCGCACTCGGAAGACGAGCTGCGGCTGATCTTCGGGGCGTCGCAACGGGCCGCCGGCGCCTCGAAGTTCGGACGCGACCTGGTACTGAACGCGCTGGATTTGCGCCGCCGGCTCGCCCGCGAGGTCATGCGCCCGCGGCACGAAATCGTGGCCTTCAACACCGAAGCCAGCCTCGCCGAGTGTCTCAACCTGGCGGAGAAAACGCGCTACTCGCGCTTCCCCTTGTGCGCCGGCGGCGACTTGGACCGCACCCTGGGCGTCATCCACATCAAGGATCTGTACGCGATGCGGCTCAAGGCCCGAAGCGCCGCGGACCTGCAGGCAGCCGCGCGCAAGCTGGTCTATGTGCCGGAGACCGCGCGCCTGGAGAAACTGCTCCGGACGCTGCTTGACCGCCGCCTGCACGTGGCGATTG
>JAJXZI010000142.1:21794-29152 GCA_021780115.1 bacterium
CCACCGGCATGGTCACTCTGGAGAATATTCTTGAAGAGCTCGTCGGCCAGATTCAGGACGAATTCGACGCGGAGAAGCCGCTGCTGACCCGGACGGGCGAGACGACTTGGGAACTTTCCGGCGCCCTGCCGGTTCACGAACTGGCCGAGTTAGTGGAACAACCCTTGCACGAGGAAGGCATCGTCACGGTCAGCGGCCTGGTGACGCATCGCCTCGGTGGCTTCCCGAAGGTCGGCGACATGCTGGCGCTGGGGAACTGCGAATTGCGCGTTGAGACCGTATCCGGCATGAGGGTCGCGCAACTCAAACTCACGAAGCGGGTCGAGCCACCGCCGGACGGGGCGGCCCCCTCCATCTGAACGTTCGGGCACTGCGGAGTGCCAACCAGCGGACGGGGCGTCGCGCGCAAGCGGCACTCAGAGCGTGTCTGGAGATGCGCCATGGCTGCGGGGTCGCCGGAGTAGCGATAGTAGTCGGTCCAGGCCGTTGAGCAGACTGGTGGCGCGCTGGCCGGGGTCGCCGTTGGCCCAGTCGGAGCGGGTCTTGGGCGTGAGGACACCGTTGGAAGCGATCTGCCACACGCCGCTGAACACGTAATGCGGGTAGGCCGCCACGGCGCCGGCCGCGCTCACGGCGCGGTCGCCTGGAAGAAGCTGCTGGTGTTGGTCGCCGGCACGGGGATGACTTGGAACAAGTTGCTGCCGACGGGACCGTTCCAGATCGGCGACCAATCGAGCGGGGGCGTCAGCGTCAGCGTGCCGCGCACCGTGTAACTCGGCCCCGGTGGAGCGAAGAGAACCAGTTGGAAGGGCGCGCCGTTCACGGCCTCCAACAACGGCGCGGCGCCGACGACCACCACGCGGCCGTCGTCCGCCAGCGTCCGGCCCAGCGGCGTGCCGTCCGGCTGGTCGGCGGTCACGGCCGAGACGCGGAGCAGCACGAAGGCCGAGGACGAACCCGTCAAGGCGCGAAAATTCACCAGCGACAGCGTCGGCGAGTTGGTGAGCGTCTGGCCGGGCGCGGCCGCCAGACTCACCTGGAATTCAGCA
Source organism: bacterium (assembly GCA_021780115.1). Classification (GTDB taxonomy): domain Bacteria; phylum Verrucomicrobiota; class Verrucomicrobiia; order Limisphaerales; family JAJXZI01; genus JAJXZI01. The sequence goes on from JAJXZI010000142.1 coordinate 22,844, forward strand.
GGGGCGGTCTGCTGCAACTTCGCCGACGCCAGCGGTGGCGCTGGGACGGCCAAGGCAAAATTGGTCAAGCCCGGTTGCAAGAGGTCGAGGGTGAAATTCACGTTGGTGACCGGTGTGGAGGCACTCAGCGCGATCGCCACGGAGCCGGTTTCTCCGGTTTGAACGATGTTGGAGCCCAGCATCACTTCGAGGTAGTCAGCGACGACCACGGTGAACGTCTGGGCAGCCGAGAGTGGGGGGTGGCCGTTGTCGGTGACGCGCACGGTGATGAGGTTCGTGCTGGCCGCCTGGCTGCGCGCCGGCGTCCAGGTGAACACGCCGGTGGCGGGATCGATGTTGGCCCCGTCCGGCGCGCCGGCATCCAGGCTGAACGTCAGTGTCGGCGCCGGAACGTTGGAATCGCTGGCCGCGTTGGTGACCGTCAGCGGCACCAGCACGAACGCCGCCTGGTTCGCGATGGGCGCCAGCACCGGCGGTTGGCTCACGGGGGTGACGACGATGACCAAGCGGGCCGTGTCCGACAGGCTGGGTACGCCGTTGTCGCGGACGATGACGGTGACGACGTTCGTGCTGGGCGCCTGGGCGTGGGTGGGCGTCCAAGTCAGCAGTCCGCTGGCGGGATCGAGCGCCAAGCCCACCGGCGCACCGGGGCCAAGTTGCCAGGTGAGCGTCTGCTGAGGCAAATCAGGATCGGTGGCGCTCAACGCCAGCGAGAGCAGGGTCTGCTCGTTCACCGTGACCAGCGGCGGCGGCGGCGTGATCGAGGGCGGATGGTTGACGCGAAGGACGACGACATTGAACGCCTGCGTGGCGCTCAGACTGGGCGAACCGTTGTCGGTGACGACGAGACTGAAGGTGTTGGTGGTGCCGCCGGTGCCGAGGGTGGTTTGCCAGGTGACATGGCCCGAGGACGGTGCGATCAAGGCGCCGGGCGGGGCGCCAGGCAGCAAGCTCCACGTGAGCGTCTCCGCCGGCAGGTCGGCGTCCGTGGCCGTGGGCGTGAAGCTGAAGATCGTTCCCTCGGTGACGACCTGGGTCGGGATCGGCGTGATGACGGGCGGGGCGTTGTTCGGAAGGGTGGTGGCGGTCTGCGCGTCGGCGGTGACGTGGGCGGCCTCCTGGTTGCCGGCCGCGTCAGTGGCGCGGCTGTAGAAGGCGTAGGTGGTGTTGGGCGCGCCGTTAAAAAGCGAGGCGGAAAGTGTCGTGTTCGTGAGCCACGGGCCGAACGGGCCGCCGTTGGTGGAGACGTAGATGCTGAAGAAGGCCAGACCGCTGCCGCCGGGGTTGTCGGCCCCCGACCACTGAACGGTGAAGGTGGGTTTGCTGCTGGCCGGCAACGCGGCGACGGCGCTCGTGGGCGGCGTTGTATCGACACCATTGGTCACGACCGGCGCATAGACCAGCGTGTAACTGCCCGCGCTGTTGTAGTCGAGCAAATGCACCTGGTTCGTGAGGGTGGGCACCTTGTCGCCGCCCAGGAAGATGCGGTCCGTCGTCCAAGCATTGGTGCCAAACGGGATTTCGGAGTGATCGGCCCGGAAGACGTGGGCGAGCTGGTACTGGCCCGGACCGGGATCACCGAAGCGGAAATAAGTCCAGCCGGCGGCGGGAGGGTTGGTCACAGTGAGCGAGAGGTTGGTGCTGGCGAGCGCGCCGAGGATGGTGGAGTTGGTAAAGGCGGCCACGGGCGCGATCGAGCCGTCGCTCAGGTAAAGCGTGTCGGGCAGGTGGGCGGAATTCGGCGTGTCAACCACCAGGAAATCGGGACGGAAATCCTCGAACGGCGGCCCGGCGTCCACGATATGCGCCAACTCGTGGATTTCCACGCTGCGGATGAGCGAGAGCTGCGGTTTGCCAAACGAGTTGACCTCGGCAAACGACGCGGAAAAGTTGGTGAAGCTGCCCTGCAACGGGGAGAGGAACAGCCAGCGGGCAATCTTGTTCGTGCCGGGGGCGATGCTGCCGAAGTCCACGCTCAACGACGGCGTGACCGGCTGGTTTTCCAATTGCGTGCCGAGGATGGTGAAGTCAATGAGCAGGCCCTTGACGTTATCGACGATCTGCGGCTTGGCGCTGGTGATAGTCAGCGATTGGGCCGGGCCGTGGCCGACGTTGTTGACCTGCACCGCCAGCGAGTAAGGAATGCTCGGCTCGATTTGCGGCGTGAAGGGATCGTCCCCGTACACGTTGCGATCATGGAAGTAACGCACCACCAGCTCCGGCTGCGGGAACACCTGGATTGGCGCCGGCGCGAGCGGGACGGAAACCGGCGCGCCGTCCTGCGTGTAACTGAGCGTGCCGCCGACCAGATACACCGTCATGCCGGTCGTCGGCGCGGCGTCCAGTGTCGGGATGATCGTCCAGTTGGCGGTGCCGACGGTGCCGCCGGGCAGCGTGCCGGTCCCGTCCACCGCCGTGAGGCCGGAGAGTGTCGGGGGGGCGATGGCGAAATTGGAACTGACCAGCGCGCCGGTCAGATCGGTGACCTGGAGGCTGGCCTGCAGGTTTTGCAGCGCGTTGGTAACGTCGTTGTTGATCGTCAGCATCGCGTTGAAGGCGTCGCGGGTAAGCACGCCCTTCTGGTCGAGGGTAATCTTCACCTGGGCGCAGACGGAACTGCCGCCCTTGGGCTGGCGGCCCCCCTTGGAACGCACGGAAGTCTGGGTTGCCGCGAGCGGCGGCGGATTCTTCTTGCACTCGAAATGATAGCCGGGCGGCGGGCCGAAATCAGTCACAGGGTTGAACTGATCCAGATAGTCCTCGTACTGCTGCGTGGTGATGCCGCCGCCGCCGCCGCCACCACCGCCAGTACCGCCATTGGGCACCAAATTGTACACCTGGAAGTAGAGGTCCGGCAGGTCGCAGCCGGTCGAGTCGAAGACGTAAGTCGCGGTGCTCTTGTCCACCACGTTCGGCCCGCAGAGATAATTCCACAGCATGGACGGGGTGACCGAGCAAGTGCCACTGCCGGCGTCTTTCGGCGCGTGCGCGCCGGCGGCCAGGGCGACGGGCGGATTCGTCGCCGTCAGCCGCTTGAACAACACCGGGATGGTGAACGAGGTGTTGGCCGGCAGCTTGCCCAGGTTGGTGACGAGGGCCGTGATCTGGATCCAGGAGGCGCTGGGGAAATTGAGCAGCACCTGCTCGGCGTCAATCAGGCCGTGGTTCGCTACCGTGTAGAGCACCTGAAACTCGTTGCCCGGATACTGCGACAGGTCCAGCGAGGCCGGCTCCAGCGTCACGACCGGGATCGGCACCTGCGTCTCGAAGGTGCTGTTGATCGTGAACGTGTACTGGTCCGCGACCGTGGTGGGCGTGACCGTGAAGTCGTAGGTCACCGTCTGACGTGAAAGGAAGGCGACGACATTGGTCGTCACGCCCGCCGGCACGAGCGCTGTCTGGCGGAACGGACTGTGCTGATCGGCGCTCACGTCCACGATGTAGAACGCCTCCGTCAGATTCGTGAAAAGCACCGAGCCGTCCGCCCCGGTGGAGTTGGTGACGACCGGCGTGCCGGTGAGCGCGTCGGTGAGCACCACCAACGCGTTGGTCACGCGCGGCGCGCCGGCGACGAAGTAGGTGTATTCGTCCTCGGCCGTGACCAGCATGTTCCCTTTGGCGTCGGACACGGCGCGGAAGGCGAAGGGCACCTGGATGGCGGCGTTGGTGCTCTGGACGACAAGCGTGCCATTGTAGTCACCCAACGGCAGATCGGCCGCCGGCGTGAGCAAGATGGTGATGACGGTGTTCGAGCCGGCGGGCAGCGGCGGAAGCTGGCTCGCCGACGCCAGGGAAAGCCACGGCACGTTCGGCGGGACCACTTGCAGCGGGCCGGTGGGCACGCCGCCCTGGTTGACGACGGTGAACGCGACGGGCGTTTGCGCGCCGCGCTGCATGGCGCCTTGCAAGGACGCCGGGTTGAGCACGAGCCGCGGACGCAGCGCCTCGACGCGGACGGGGAAGGCCAGGTCGGCGGTCGCCCCCTCGGTGCTGGCGACGTGCAGCACCACCGGGCTTTGGAAGATGGAGGCGTCCAGCGCCTTCACGGTAACGGTGAGGGTGGCGGTGGCAAAGGCGGCCAGCGAGTTGGTGCTGAGCGTCGCGGTGACGACGAGGTTGGCCTGATTGGTCACGACCGTGACCGCCAGCCCGTTGAGCGGCACGTCCGAAAGATTGTTCACCGGCGTCGAGTTGGTGACGCTGGTGCCTTCGGTCAAATCCACCAGCGGCAGGTTGGCGACGCTCATCCCGATGAGCACGAAGGTGTCCTGGGCGGGCGGGTTCACCAACCCCGGCAGCGCCGCTGAGAGTTGGTAAACGCCGGCCTCGTTCGGCAGCGGATAAAACACGTTCGTGAACGTCCCGTCCGCCGCGGTCAGCACCGTGAAGGTGCGGTCGGTGCCGCGCACCTGGACGTGGATGGTGATCGGCACGAAGGCGGCCGGTGCGCTGCCACCGCCGAGGGTGGCCTGGCCGTGCATCGGGATCGGCGTGTTGGCCAGCGCCGCGTGGAGGTCGGCCACAATGGTGGCGTTGTAGGCGGGCTGGACGGTGATGGGCGCGCTGGCGAGGAAGTTGTTGTCCTTCGAGAGTTCAAGGACGTTGTTGGCCGCGTCGGCCTGCGCGATCAGCCAGTAAGTGCCCGGCACGGACGGCATCAGCACGCTCACCGTTTCGTCCACGAACTGCCCGACGGCCAGCGGGCCGTTGTAATCGGCCTGGGCCACGAGCGTGCCGGTCCCGGGCGTCGGCGTGGTGGAAAGAAACACGCGCTGCACCAGGTCGGTGTTGACGCCCAGCAACCCCTGGTTGGCCACTTCCAGCCGGGCGCTGATGGTCTGGGACGTGAAGGCCTGGTTGGTGGACGTCAGACTGGTGACGACTAAATCCGGCAACGGCGTGAGCGTGGAGGCGAGCGCGAGGAATGTGGTGTTGTTGTTCTCGCCGGTGCCGGCGGGATTATACTCAAAGACATTATTGTAAATGTCGGCGGTGACGGTGAAGACCAGGCCGCCGGCCCCGTTGGAGGTGTAGGGTAGAGTGAAGCCGTAGGAGCGGGCGCGGGCGGTCCCGTTGGTCAGCGGGCCGAGGACGCTGGCGTTGTAGAGGACTGTCGTGTCCAGCAACGTCACGCCGAGGCTCGCGTTGCTGATGGTCAGGTGGTCATACCAGTTGCCCGACACCGTGGCGTTGCCGCTGTTGGTGTCCTGCCATTGGACCGTCAGGCTCGTGCCGGAGGAAAGGACGGGCGGTTGGACGGCGAGGTTGACGATCTGCAGGTCCGGATACGCCGCGATCCCGGAAACGACCGTGGCCGTGGCCGTGTTGTTGCTCTCGCCGGTGCCGGCGGGATTGTACTCGAAAACGTTGTTGAACGTGTCGGCGGTGACGGTGACCACCAGCGTGCCGCTGCCGGTGGCGCCGTTGGGCAGCGTGAAATTGACGGAGCGGCCCCGCGCCGTGCCGTTGGTCAGCGGGCCGAGCGTGTTGGTGTCGTAATAAACCGTCGTGTCCAACAGCGTCACGCCCAGGTTGGTGTTGACGATGGTGACGCGGTCGAACCAGTTGCCCAGCACGGTGGCATTGCCGCTGTTGGTGTCCTGCCAGCGCACGGTCAAGTTGGTGCCCGAATTGAGCACCGGCGGCTGCACGTCCAGGTTGACGACCTGCAAATCGGGGTAATTCGCAATCGTGGAAACGGCGGTCGTCGTCGCGGAGTTGTTGGCTTCGGCGGTGCCGCCGGCGTTGAATTCCGGAATGTTGTTGAACGTGTCCAGCGCGACGCTGACCAGCAGCGTGCCGACGCCGCGCGGCCCGTCGGGCAACGGGAACGTCGTCGAACGCGGTCGCGCCCCGCCGGGAGGGATGGGGCCGTTGCCGGGCGTGGCGGGGTTGTAAAAGACCGTCGCGTTGAGCAACGTCTCGCCGGTGTTCGTATTCACAATGGTCACGCGGTCGTAGAACGAGCCGCCGGTATCGACGGTGCCCGTGTTCTGGTCATTCCAGGAGATGGTGAGGGTTGCACCGGACTGGAGCGGGCCGGTGGACGAAATGGCCAGGCCCGCCGGCGTCAGGTCGGGCGCGGAAAGGACAGTGATGGTGGTGCTGTTGTTCAGCTTGGCGGTGCCGTTGGTGTTGTACTCGAAGACTTGGTTGGCGCTGTCGGCGGTGACGGTCACGGTAAACACGCCGTAGGCGTTGGCATCGGTTGGCATCGTGAAGGCCAGGGCGCGGTTGCGGAAATCGCCCGGGGCGATCGGTCCGTTGCCAGGATCGGTGAGGTTGTAGTTGGTCGTGCCGCTGAAGAGG
>JAJXZI010000051.1 GCA_021780115.1 bacterium
CCGGCCGCGACGCCTGCTCCCGCCGCGCCGGCCCCCGCGCCGGAAGCGGCCGAGGCTGACCCGCCCGTGCCGGAGCACGACGACGTGCCGTTCTAGCCGCGCCCGACGGCCGCGCAACGCCTGTTTCCAGTTCACGCATCACGTTTCACGACTTTTTCCTATGGCAAAAATCGAAGTCATTCTCACCAGCAGCATCGTCGGTCTGGGCGCCGAGTCCGACCAGGTCAAGGTCGCGGCCGGCTACGCCCGCAATTACCTGCTGCCCCAGCGGCTGGCCATCCCGGTTACCGCCGCCAACAAACGCCGGCTGGAATCCCTGCGCCAGCGCCGCGCCGAACGCGAGGCCCACGAGCTGAACACCATGGCCGAGCTGGCCAAGAGCCTCCAGAAGCTGGTCTGCGTCATCAAGGTCAAGACCGGCGAGGACGGCAAGATGTTCGGCGCCGTGACCAACGGCATGATCGCCGACGAACTGAAGACGCAGTTCGACGTTTCCCTCGACAAGAAGAAGATCCACCTCGAACACCCCATCCGCACCCTGGGTGAGCAGGAAATCGAACTGCATCTGCACCCCGACGTGAAAGGCGCCCTCAAGCTCCGGGTCGAAAGCACCACGCCGTTGCCCGAACCGGAGGCCGCGCCCGCCGCCGAGGCCAAGCGGGAGGAAGGCAAGGAGGGCCGGTTCGAGCGCCGCAGCCGCCGTCCGTATCGGAGCGAGAAGCCGGTGGTGGCCGCCGAGAAGAAGTCCGCCCCGGCCGAGAAACCCCCGAAGCCCGAGAAACCGGGCAAGGCTGAGAAGGCGCCGAAGTCGGAAAAGGCCGGTTAGCTCCGGCGACGGCGGACGACGAAGGCGCGTTGCGACGGTCCGCCTCCTTCAGCAGGCAGTGGAATGGAAGGTTCTTCGGTGGACTGCCGAAACCCGTGCCATGCTCCATCCGATCTCGGATGGCCGGGATTAAGGCTTGAGTTCGCCGCTTTTCCGCCTTACAAGTTGGAGGTCATGAAAAGAGCCTCTGGCCGCTTCGCCTTCGTGCCGACCCTCCTGCTACTTCTCACCGAGAGTCTCGTCCCAGGGTCTTTGCCGGCCCAGCCGGGCGCGTGGGATCCCGGATTCTATCGCAGCTCCGTCTTTGATGGTGTGGTGTTCGGCGTGGCGGTGCAGCCCGACGCCAAGGTGCTGGTGGGCGGCACGTTCACCAGCGTGACCGGCGTGCCGCGCAACGGCATCGCCCGCGTGAACGGCAACGGGAGTCTTGACCCGGCGTTTGATCCCGGCCTCGGCGTGGAGGGCCAGAACGCCGGCGTTTACGCCCTGGCGCTTTACACCAGCGGCACCAACGCGGGCAAGATGGTCATCGCCGGCTCGTTCGCCACCTTCAATCGCGTGGCCCGTTCCAGCTTGGCCCGGCTCAACGCCGACGGCTCGCTCGACCCGAGCTTTGCTCCCGGCACCGGTATTGAGGACGGCGTGGTTTACGCCGTGGCCATTCAACCGGACGGTAAGGTCGTCGTGGGCGGCAGTTTCATCGGCGTGCAAGGCGCGGCGCGGCCCGGCATTGCCCGCTTCAATGCGGACGGCACTCTCGACGCGACCTTTAACCCGGGGACGGGGACCGGCGGAGGCGAAACCAACGCGGTGTACGCCGTCGCGGTCCAACCGGACGGCAAGCTGGTCATCGGCGGCAATTTCACCGCGTATGCCGGCGTGGGCCGCAACAGCATCGCCCGGCTCACCAGCACGGGCACGCTGGATTCGGTCAGTGCGTTCGATCCCGGCACCGGCGCCGAGGACGGCTCGGTCTATGCGCTCGCCCTCCAGACCGATGGAAGCATCTTGATGGCGGGAGATTTCGGCACGGTGCAGGGCGCGGCGCGCGACGGCGTGGCCCGTCTGAACAGCGACGGCAGCCTGGACGCGACGTTTGCGCCCGACTCCGGCGGCGGGAACGCCATCACCGTCTGGGCGGTCGCACCCGTGGCGGGCAGTCAGGTGCTCGTCGCCGGCGAATTTACGGTCATGGCCAACGAGCCGTGCGACGGCATCGCGCGCCTGGACGCCCAGGGCGACCAGGATCCGGCCTTCACCAACAGCCTTCCCGACGGCGTGCGCTTCAACGTGGATCACGGCGAGTACGTGTTGACGCTGGCCGTGCAGACGGACGGCAGCGTCGTGGCCGGCGGCACGTTCGAATTGGTGAACAATTTCTACCGGCCGGCGCTGTGTCGCCTGGGCACCGACGGCAACGTGGATCCGGTCTTCAACCAGGAATCCGGCACCTTCGACGCCGTCCTGGCCACCGCCCTCCAGCCCGATGGCAAACTGCTGCTCGGCGGCCAGTTCACCCTGGCCAACGGCGCGGCGCGCCGCGGTCTGGCGCGGCTGACGGCGGACGGTCTGCTGGACGGAAGTTTCGATCCGGGCGCGGGGGTGATCGGTCGGGTCTTCGCGCTCGCCGCGTACACCAACGGGCCGAACCTCGGCCAGACGTTGCTCGGCGGCGCGTTCACGAGCGTGGGCGGAGTGGCGGCCAGCGGTCTGGCGCGGGTCAACACCAACGGCGCCGTGGATACCAACTTCAGCACGATCGTGCTGAGCAACGACGTCGAAGCGTTGGGGCTGCAAGGCGACGGCAAAATCGTCCTCGGCGGCACCTTCACCAACATCAACGGCACGGCCCGTCCCGGCGTCGCGCGGCTCAATGCAGACGGCACCTTGGATGGCGGTTTCGATCCCGGCGGCAGCGCTGTTGGCGGCGGCGTCTTCTCGCTCGCGCTCCAGACCAACGGCTTCGTGGTGATCGGCGGGGCGTTCACGAATTGCGACGGAACACCCCGGAACGGGATCGCGCGGCTCGATTCCCACGGGGCGCTGGACGGAAGTTTTGATCCGGGCAGCGGGCTGGCGGGCGGTGCGGTGCGCGCGCTGGCGGTGCAGCCGGACGGCAAAATCCTGGCCGGTGGCAATTTCACCAGCGCCCGGGGCGTGCCACGGGGCGGCCTCGCGCGGTTCAATACGGACGGAAGTCTGGATGGTGGTTTCACCCCGGGGGACGGCGTCGGTGACGGCGAAATCCGGAGCCTGGCCGTACAAACGAACGGCCAAATTTTGATTGGCGGCAGCTTCACCAACTTCAACCACGTTGCCTGCGGCGGCCTGGCGCGCCTGAACGCGGACGGCAGTTTCGACTACGGCTTCGATCCCGGCAGCGGCTTGGGCTACGTGGGCCAGGTCCGCGCCAAGGCGTATTCCCTCACACTCCAACCGGACGGCAAGGTGATCGTGGGCGGCGCGTTTGTCACGGTGGACGGCGTCGGCACCGCGACTTCCGGGGACATTGTGCGGCTCCTGGGCGGCGCCGCGGCGCCCGCGCCGCCACGCTTGCGGTGGTGGCCCACCGACCAAACGGCGTTGTCTGGCGACACCGTGTCCCTGAGCGTGCAAGCGTCGGGCAGCAAACCCCTGCGCTACCAATGGTCCTTCAACGGCGGCGCGCTGCCAGGGCAGACCAACGCGCTGCTGCAACTGAGCAGCGTCACCACCAATCAGGCGGGCGCCTATTCCGTCGTCGTCACCAACGCTTTTGGCGCGGTGACCAGCCCGCCGGTGTCGCTGCAGGTCGTCGTCACCGTTCCGCTCGGCCAGGCGTTGGACGCGCCCTGGCTGAGTTGGACGACGGGCGGGGACCGGAATTGGTACGGACAGATGCTGGTGACGCACGACGGCGCGGCGGCGGCGCAAAGCGGTCCGATCACCGACAGCCAGCAGACTTACCTGACTGCCACCGTGACCGGACCCGGCCGCGTGACGTTCTGGTGGAAGGTTTCCTCGGAGGCGGGTTACGACTTGCTCGATTTCTCCATTAACAACTCGACGTTGGCGGAGATCAGCGGCGAAGTCGGCTGGGAACCGCACACGTTCCCGGTGCCGGCGGGGACCGCGACGTTGACCTGGGTTTACTCGAAAGACCCGAGCAATTCCGCCGGCCAGGACGCGGGCTGGGTGGACCAGGTGAGTTACGTTCAGGCGGCGGCGCTCACGGCCGGGCTGCTCGCCGATGGCCGGCTGCAACTGACCGCGCAAGTCAGTCCGGGCCAGCCGATCGAGATTCAAGCCTCCACCAACCTGATCACTTGGGCGACGATTGAAACGCTGACCAATGGCGGCGCGACGGTCGAGTTCGTGGATGACGCGGCCACCAACTTCCCCGCGCGTTTCTACCGGACGCTGACGCCGTAGCCGCGAGAGCAATGCGCACGGCCGGCGACCCGGCGCCGCCCCCCCCGCCGATCAGGCGTATCCGAACGTGCGGCAGTAGGGTTGCAGCGCCGGCAGGATCGGGGCGAGATGCTTTTCATAAGCCTGCCAGCGGGCGACCGAGCGGGAATAGACCGGGCGCGTCACGTCCTGGTACGTCGGCGAGTAAAGCTGCTTCGTGCGGCTTTTCTCGTGGAACCGCGCCTGTTCCTCGCGCCAGGCGAGACCCAGGAATTCCGTTACCCGGCGGCCTTCCTTCGGCAGGTCGGCGACGGTGTCCTCGTAGCGCGTCTCGATCCAGGCGAAGCCTTCCCACTCGCGCACGGCCAGCCAGACATCCATCAAGTCGGCGTAGTGCCGGGCGAGCCGCTCGAAACTAAGAAAGTTCACGTTGACCGCGTTCAGCGGGATGTTCTGGAAGTAACAGCTCAGCACCGCGTCGCGCGGATCGCGCAAGGCGACAAGCACGCGCAGTTCCGGAAACACCCGCAGCCAAATGGGCAGCCGCGCCGTCGGCGACGGGTTTTTGTCCACGAGGAGCTTGCCGTCGGCGGCCGGACCGGCTTCCGCCTGGAGCGCCTCGGTGTAACGCCGCCGCAGGACGTTGAGGCGCGCGCTGGAGAGTTCCCGCGACTCGTAGAACGCCGGCTGGAGCACGTCCAGAAACGCCGTCGGCTCGTCCAGCGCGGCCACGTTGGGATGGGCGTCGAGGATTTGCTCCAGCAGCGTGGTGCCGCTGCGGGGGTGGCCGCCCAGGAAAGCCAGCGGCGGGATCGGCTCGCGCTCCGGCGTGGGAAAGCTCTCCGCCCAGGCGCGCAGGATGGTCCGCGGCTGGGCCAGGGTGAACTGGCGGACGCTCGCCGCGCCTTCGTCGTAGCCTTTCAGCAGCCGGTCCGTGTCCGTCAACGCGCGCACCAGGCTTTTCGCCTCGCCCAGCAGAACCATCGCCTCGTCGCAGCGGCCGGTGCGGTCGAGGATCTGGGCCAGTTCGTACCGGCAGGCATAGCGGACGTAAGGATGCTTCGGATCGGACGCGATCAAGTTCCGCAACCGGCGCTCGGCCTCTTCCAGTTTCCGCTCGCGCCGGTCGAGCACGGCGGCGAAATATCGTCCCTGATCGTCGCGCGGATCAATTGCCAGGCACTCCTCGACGGCCGCGCGGGCCTCGTCGAGGCGATGGTTCTGTTCCAGCAGCACGGCGAGGCTGATGCGTGGGTTGATGGCGCGTGGATCGGCCGCCGCCGCTTGGGCGAAACAGGCGCGGGCCTTTTCCGGCTGGCGCAGGGCCTGATATTGATGGCCGATCAGACCCACCAGTTCCGCGTTGCGCGGGGCCAGTTCCAGCGCCTTGCGCCACGCCCGGTCGGCCAGGCCGGCGTCGCGCAGGCTGGACGCCGCGTTGCCGTACTCGAACCAGACCGCGGCCGCGCCCGGGGCCTGCCGCGCCAGTTTTTCGTAGCGCGACAACGCGGGGGCGAACTGTTGCGAAAGCAGCAGTGCGCGGGCTTCCCCGAGCCGTCGCTGGAAGTCGGCAGGCTTCATGGATCCGGGGTTGCGCGCCCGCCGAGGCGTCGGGCGGCGCGAGAGTTGTGGCATGGCCGGAAGAGCACGCGGCGTGAGCATGTCCGCGGACGTTCGCTTTGACAAACTGTTAGCGCGAACCTAAAGTCACGCCATGCGCCTGCCCGCTCGGACCCAGTTTCGGGAAATAATTGTCGCGGCAACGCGCGGGGCGGCCCGGCTGCCAGCCCTCGTTGCCGGCGTGCGGTAAGGCAAAGACTCCTATGAAAAAACTACGTCCTACTCCATCCCATCGCGCCCTCACGGCGGCCTGCACGGTTTCGGCGGCGGCCCTCATGCTCGGGGTCAGCCACGCGGCCACCGTCGGTTTCAACTTCCAGTGCAACTATTGCAGCGCCGCCTCGTATTCCGGCGCGCCCGTCACCGCGCCGGCGTTTGGCATCGGCACCAACGCCTGGGAGAGCCTGACGCCGATGGACACCGGTTACGGCTGCACCCCCGGCTATTTCACGTTGGATCAGGTGATCGGCACCACCAGCGCGGGCAGCGGATTGAATCCTTTGCCCAACGGTTCGGTCCATGTGACGTGGTCCGCCTACACCGCCAACGTCAGCGGCTTCGGCGGCTATGACCGCAGTTCTCCGCACTACACCTTCGGCGGTACCGGCCATCGCCCGGGTGAGGAGGAAGTCTATTGGGGCTTTCTGCGGGACGGCGTCAACTTCGGCCCCGGCTCCAGCGGTGGCGACAACAACCAGCCCGGATACGCGGTGGACATTGTCGGCTTGAAGAGCCTCTTCACCAACTCCGCCTTTGTGGTGGAGTTGATCGCGTCCGGCGACTCCATCCAGAACTTGACGAATGCGTTCGTCATCGACGCCACCGCCTCGACCACGCAAGCGGTGAGCTACCCCAACATCCCGCCGGTCGGCAACGTGGGCGACACGGCTTGGACGCGCGGCGTCGGGGGCGGCCTGAGCACCGTCAGTGGGCCGGTGAACACGGACCACCTGAAGATCATCGGCAATCGGGCCCAGCATTCGGCTGGCCCGCCCAGCTTCAACAACGCCAGCACCATCGCCGGCTTCATCATCACTGACAAGCCGGTGGTGAGCATGTCGCCTCAGCCGCTCCTGGCCACACCAGGCGACACGGTTCTGCTCCGACCGATCGCCGTCGGCGTGCCGCCGCTGGCCTACCAGTGGCGCAACGGCGGCGTGCCCGTCCCCGGCGCCACCAATCTGACCTACAGCATCACCAACATCACCGTCGGTGGGGACTTCGACCTGGTGATCACCAATCTCTACGG
>JAJXZI010000179.1 GCA_021780115.1 bacterium
CTACCGCCGCCCGGACACGCGCCGGGCGATGCTCGGCGAATTACGCTCCGTCGCGCGGCGGTGCGACGGCGTGCGCTGCGACATGGCGATGCTCCTGTTAAACGAGGTCTTCGCGCGGACCTGGGCGGACTTTCCCGGCCGGATCGCGCCGGAAATCGAATTCTGGGCGGAGGCGATCCAGGCGATCAAGGCGCGCCAGCCGTCGTTCCTTTTTTTGGGCGAGGTCTATTGGGACCTGGAGACAAAGCTCCAGTCGCTCGGTTTCGATTTCACCTACGACAAGCGGCTCTACGACTTCTTAGTCGCCCGGCAGCCCGCGGAGGTGCAACGGCACTTGCTGGACGCGCCGCCCCGCTGGGTCCAGGCCGGCGCGCATTTCCTGGAAAACCACGACGAGCCGCGGATTGCCGGCGGACTGGGCTTGGCGGAGCATCGGGCAGCCGCGTGGCTGATCCTGGGCCTGCCCGGCTTGCGCTTGCTGCACGAGGGACAACTGACCGGCGCGACCCTCCGCCCACCCGTCCAACTCGCGCGCCGGATGCGGGAACCAGCCAACCCCGAGATCACGCGGTTTTATCAGGAGATGCTCGGCGCTCTCTCGCGGAGTGCCGTCGGCGCCGGCGAGGGGATTCTGCTCCGGCCGCGCGCGGCCTGGGCCGGCAATCCGACGGCGCAGAACCTCCTTCTGGTCCAGTGGCAGACCCGGCCGCCGGAGTTCGATCTGGTCGTGGTGAACCTCGCGCCGCATCGCAGCCAGTGTTACGCGCCGCTCAACCTCGATGGTCTGGCGCAGCGCAACTGGTCCCTGCGCGATCTGCTGGGCGCCGAACGCTACGAGCGTTTTGGCAACGATCTGCAGACGCAGGGGCTTTACCTTGATGTGGCGCCACACGCGGCGCAGTTGTTCCACTTTCAACCGATGGCCTGAGCGGCACCTCGCCGCTTTGCGCGTTTTCCCCAGCCCTCCCAGCCAGCGGAGCGCCCCGTCAGGCGTAGCGGTCTGGGTTGAGGAGATCGATGTTGATCGAGGGCCGCTCGCCGCGGAGAATCTCGGTGACGAGCCTTCCGGTGATCGGTCCGAGGCTCAGGCCCATCATCGCGTGGGCGGTGGCGACCACCAGATTGGCAAAGCGGACGGAGCGGCCAAGGTAAGGCAGTCCATCGGGCGAACAAGGACGCAATCCACACCAGGGCGCGACATCGCGGAAGTCCTCGGGCGTAAACTCCGGGAAGTACTGCGGCACCGCTTTGATGATCCCCTGCACGCGCCGGGGATTGATCGTTTCGTCGAGGCCGGTGACCTCCATCGTCCCGCCGAAGCGGAGCGAGGATCCCATCGGCGTCACCGCCACGCGCGCCTCGGTGAGGATCGAGCAGAGGGTGGGAAGCTGGCGCGGTTGGGGCAGGGTGAGGCTGTAGCCTTTGCCGGCTTGCATCGGCAGGTGGAGCCCCAGATCCCGCGCAACCCCCGGCGACCACACCCCGCCGGCGAGCACGTATTCGTCCGCGCAGAAATCGCCCTGGCTGGTTTGCACCGCTTCGACGCGCCCGGCGTTGGTTCGCCAGCCGATGACGTCCGTGCGCCAGGAGAAAGTGGCGCCCAGTTGCTCCAACTGGCGCGTCAGAGTGGCAACGAACCGTTGCGGCGTGAGGTGGCAATCCTTGGGAAAATAGACCGCGCCGGCGACGTCCATGCGCGCGCCGGGGTCGAGTGCCGCCGTCTGTCTGGCGTCGAGGATCTCCGCGGGCACGCCGAGCCGCCGCGCCTGCTCGGCGGTCCGGGCTTCCTCGTCCAACGCGTGCGCCGTCTTGCAGAGCAGGAGCAGGCCCTTCTTCACGAGGCCGAAGTCGTTGCCGGGCAGCGCGGCAAGTTCCTCGAAACCGGCGCGGCTGGCGAGATGAAGGTCGCGCAGCAACGGCGCGCTGCGGGCCACGTGGGCGGCGTTGGCCGCGCGCCAGAATTTCCAGCCCCACTCCAGGAGGTCCCGGCTCAGACGCGGCTTGAGGTAAAACGGGCTTTCCGGATTCCACATCCACTTTAGTCCGAGCGCGACCATGCCGGGCGCCGCCAGTGGGATGAAGTGGCTGGGCACGATCATGCCGGCGTTGCCGAGCGAGCAGGAGTCGTGATCCGGCGCGCCGCGTTCGAGGATCGTTACCCGGTGGCCTTTCTGCGCCGCGTAGAACGCGGTGCAAAGTCCGATGAAGCCGCCGCCGACGATGACGACGTGTTGGGCCATGCCTCAGCGAATCCCCCAGCAAAACGGATCGCGCTCGTCCAGCAGCAGCGTGGATTCCGCGTTCACAAAGGCGCGGCCCGTGATCTCCGGCTGGACCAAGCCCGCCGCCCGGTCCAGCCAATGGTAACGCGCGGTGAACGTGCTGCCGAGGATGCTTTCCTGGACCCACGCCTCGCCCTCCGCAAGTTTTCCGTCGGCGGCGAGGCAGGCGAGCTTGGCGCTGGTGCCGGTGCCGCAGGGCGAGCGGTCGTAAGCCCCGCCGGGGCACAGGACGAAATTGCGGCTCTGCGCGCCGGGTCGCCGCGGCGGACCAAACAGCTCAATGTGGTCAATCTCCTGTCGGTCGCGGCCGGTGATCTGGTGGCGTTCCAGCGCCTGGCGAATTTTCCCGGCGCAATCCAGGAGCCGGTCGAGGTTGCGCACGTCCAGTTCCTGGCCATGTTCGCTGACGAGGAAGAACCAGTTCCCGCCCCAAGCGACATCGCCCGCGATGACCCCGTAACTTTCCACGTCCACCGTGACCGCCTGGCGATAGCGGTAGCTCGGCACGTTCGTGACCGAGACCTCGCTGTTGTCGTGAAGCGTCGCCGTGACGACGCCCACCGGCGTTTCAATACGATGAGCGCCGGGCCGAAGGCGGCCAAGATGCGCGAGGGTCGCGACCAATCCGATGGTGCCGTGCCCGCACATGTTGAGGAAGCCGACGTTGTTAAAGAAAACGACGCCCGCGGCACACGTCGGATCGGTGGGCGTGCAGAGCAGCGCGCCGACGACCGGGTCGGCCCCCCGCGGTTCGTTGACGACGGCGGAGCGGAAATGGTCCCACTCGCGCCGGAACCGCTCGCGCCGCTCAGCCAGCGAGCCGCGACCCAAGTCGGGGCCGCCGTCGATGACGATCCGCGTCGGTTCGCCCCCGGTGTGCGAGTCAATAACATGCACCCGCTTCGATCTGGTCTGGCTCTGACTCAATCGCTGGAAACGATGCCTGATGAGCGGCTTGATGTCTAGCAGCAGCCCGCCTTCCGACTGGTTGGACATCCCCGGCCCCCCAGCGTATCCTGTCAGTGCCTTATGGGTTCCGTGGTCCAACAGCCCGGCCGGTCCGCCCGGGCCGAAGCGCCCCGCTCGGTGCAGCGGTACACGGGCGAGGTGGTCTATGTCTATGCCTTCGACGTCGCCTACGAGATGAGCCGCCAGCCGGTGCGCGAGCTGCTTGGCCAGCCCGTCGCCCAGTTCGCCGTCGATGCCAGCAAGCGCAGCCCCAAGCAGCTTTTTTTTTACAAGCCCCAGATGGTCCGCCTGCCGCCGATGGAGCGCCTCGGCCCGTACGGTCCGGTGCGCGTCGAGCGGGCGGTCAAGCTCCTGCCGGTGGGCGCCATCAGTATCACCGTGCGGGTGCCGTTCGAGGTGCATCATCTCGAAGACCTGGTGGTCTTCCACGACCTCCAGTTCAACAACGGCGCCTTGCACGATGAGGTACGGCGACTGGCGGAAGACGTCGTGGCGGAACTGAAATCACACTGCGTCCGCCCGCATCCGCACTTGATCGAGGAGGAGGCCTACACGGTTTTCTGCGTCGCCTCGCCGCTGCTCACGCCGGAGGGCGTTCCCGTCAACGCCGAGCACTGGTTCCAGGCGCACCGGCGCAAAGTTGCCGCGCTGCTCACCCAGGAACCGGACCTGGATTCGCTGTCGAAACAGGAATCCGACGAGTCCACCGGCCGCTACCTCAGCTACTACGAGACGGACTTGGTGGTGGTGGACTGGGACGCGGCACTGATCATCGACGAGCCGCAGGACTTCGACGAAACGCTTTACATCATGGAGCTGGCCAACCTGCAACTGGCCGAGCTGGAGGCCTACGACCGCATCCTCGACGACGCCCTGGACCGCTCCTACCGCGACCTGGGCGAACGGCCGTTGCGCTCGCGCGGCGACGTGCTGCGCGAGCTGCGCGAACTGCGGATCGACCTGGCGCGCTTCAGCGATGAACTGTCCAACATCACCAAGTTTTTCGGCGACTGGCATCTGGCGCGAATTTACGAGAAAATCTCCTCGCGCTTCCACTTGGCGGACTGGCATCGCACCATCGACGGCAAACTCAAAACGCTGGATGACCTCTACCAGTTGCTCAAGCACGACCAGACCAACCGGTGGATGATGATCCTGGAACTGACGATCGTGCTGTTGTTCATCATCGACCTGGTGATTCTGGTCCTGGGCCTGAAAGGCCACTGAGCGGGTCGGTGATTTGGCGCGAGATTCTGCATTCACGCCTTTCCTAACGGGAGACGATGGGCCACAAGTAGGCGACGCGCCGTGAGCGATTACCCGGTGCCATCCGGTGACAAGATACCAAAGCTCTTGCGGCGCCTTGCTGCCCCACAAACCAGATCGACTGGGCCGGAGTGGGCGGTCGCGGTTCGGATCCCAGCCGGCAAGATCGTCGGCGCCGACGATTCTCGCCACCGTCGTTCATCTGGAGCGCAAGGCGGACGGGAAAATTGCACAAATCCTGCGGCCTCGGTGTCTATGGGTTGAAACTCGTGACAGGTGACGCACAACCGGGCTGGTGCCAGGGGCTTTATCAAGCCAAGGCCGCAGAGTTGATTCTCTATGGCCGCGCGCTGGGTTTGGGCCACGCCGAAGCGGAGGACGTCGTCCAGGAGACCTTCCTGGCGCTGCTGCAACTCGATTCCCCGCCGGCCGAGCCGGAGCGGTACTGCGTGCGCGCCTTCCGCAACCGGGCGCTGAATTACCGGCGCAGTGTGTGGCGTCGCCTGACCCGCGAGTTGGAATCGCGGCCGTGGTTCGAGCGGCCCGCTCCGGACGATGCGGACGGGCGGGCGGCGATGCGGGGACTGGCCCGGCTGCCGGTGGAGCAGCGGGAGGTCATTGTCCTGAAGATCTGGCATGAATACACGTTCGAGGAAATCGGCGAGTTGCTGCAAGTCTCCCCGAACACCGCCGCCGCCCGGTACCGCTACGGTCTGCAAAAGCTAAAAAAAAACCTGAAAGGACAGAATTATGAACGAGCTGAGCCCATTGGAGAAACAGTTGCGTGGGTGGGCGCCCCGCCGCCCCTCGGCGAAACTTAACGAGCGCCTCTTCGGCCAACGGGTGGCGGAGAGGACGCCTCCCTTCCGACATCCCTGGCTGGCGCCCGCCATCGGCTGCGCCCTGCTGCTGTTGGTGGTCTCCGCGCAGCGCAACCCGGGGCAGGCGCCCGGCCCGGCGGGCGACCGGGGGTTCTTCGCCATGGTCCTGAGCAACCAGGGCTACGCCGCCTGCCTGCCCAACCGGCCGGACCAGGGCCAGAATGCCCCGCGCTCGGACACTTTTGAGTGGACAAACGCGAGCGGCTCCACTTCAAGTATGGGCTTCTTATTCCGGACCAAGTCGAACGACTGACATCTAAAATGGAAAAACTGAAACCCGCGAACGTGAAGGGATCGGCGCCGAAGACTGTGGCGCCGACAAGAGGGGCGGCGCCGGCCAGGCCCGGCGTCCCGGCGCCATCCGCGCCGGTCCACGTTCCGCCGCTCTTCCGTGGCATTGACTGGCTGACGCTGGCCATCACCTTCGTCGTGGTGGGGGCCGCGTATTTTCTCACGCTGGCGCCCGAAGTGACGCTGGAAGACTCCGGCGAGCTCTGCACGGGGTCGTTCTACGCGGGGATTCCCCACCCGCCCGGTTACCCGTTCTGGGCGATCTACTCCTGGCTGTGGACGGTGTTGCTCCCGGTCGGCAACGTCGCCTGGCGGGTGGAAGTGGGCGAGGCGACCGCCGCGGCGATGGCCTGCGGGCTGGTGGCGTTCATGGTTTCGCGCGGCAGCAGCATGCTCCTGGAAGGCATCGAGGAGTTGCGCACCGTGACCGGCCGGTGGGAAAGCGCCATCTGCATGGTTTCCGGAACGACGGCCGGCCTGCTCTTGGGCTTCAATGGTGTGATGTGGAGCGAGTCGGTCGCCATCAATCGCATCTCGCTGTTCGGCGTGCCGTGGGTGATGATCGTGGTGCTTTGCCTCCTCCGGTGGATCTACGCCCCGCACCAACGGCGCTATCTCTACTGCGCCATGTTTTTCTTTGGCATCTGCGCGACGATCCACCAGACGCTGCTGGTCGCGGCGATGGGCATCGAGGTTGCGATTGCCGCCACCCAGCCGCGCCTGGGGCGCAACTTTTTCCTCGGTAACAGCATTCTGTACGTGGTCGGCTTGCTCTGGAAGAGCACCCACTTCTTCACGATGCTCGACACCGCGCCGATGGTGCTGGCCATTTACCACGCGGTGGGCCTGGGATCGATCGCCGCCTACGCGTGGTTCTCTTTGCGGACGGGAGAGAGGTTCGAAGAGTATTGCGAGGACGCGGCGCTGGCGGCGTTTGTGGTGTTGGCGGCCAGCATTCCCAGCCTGGGCTTCCTTGGGGTGCTGCTCTCGTTGGGCGCGTTGGCGGCCTTCGTTAAATTGGCGTGGAACACCCGCAAGGCGGGGCTCGACTGGGTGGTTGTCATCGTCTGCGGGCTGCTGTGGGTGCTCGGTGCGTCCTTCTATTTCTACGAACCCATCGCCGGGATGACCAATCCGCCGATGCAGTGGGGCTATCCGCGCACGGTCGAGGGCTTCTTCCACGCCTTGAGCCGCGGGCAGTACGAGAAAGCCAGCCCGACGGACCTCTTTGGCGATCCGGGGCGGTTCATCATGCAACTGGGCATGCTCATTGGTGGCGTGGCTGAGGAGTACAACTGGGTGCTCGTGTTTGTCGCGCTGCTGCCGCTGCTGTTTCTGCCCAAGATGCAGAAACGGGAACGCGCCTGGATCATCGGGCTGGCGGCCATCTACGTCTGCATCGGCGTGTTGCTGACGATCCTGATGAACCCACCCCCCGATCGGGCCGCGCAAGATTTGATGCGCGTGTTTTTCGCCTCCTCCCACGCGCTGATCGCCATCCTGATCGGCTACGGCCTGGCGCTGATCGCCGCCTACATGGCGACCCATTACGCCCGATTTCGCACGCTGGGGTTGGTCTTCGGGGCGGTCGCCCTTTTTCCCGCCTGCGCCTCGTTTTACAGTTCCCTGACGGCCCTCTTCGGGGGCGGCGGGGTATTGAACGCGTTGGAAATCTTCATCCTGATGGTTTTGGTCGTGGTCTGCCTGGTGGCCGCCTTCCATCTGTATGCGAACCAGGTGCCCGTTCCCGGCGAAGGCCGCTCCTCTTCGCTGGCGCTGCTGGCCGCGGTGTTGGCGCTGGCGTTTCTCGGCTGGGCGGCGTATTTCGCCTTCGTCAGCGGCGACCGCCCGGTGGCGTTGTCGCGGTTGTGGTCGTTCATCGGCCAGTGCCTCACCAACAAGTACCAGTATGGCCTGCCGGTCTATGCCGGGTTGTTGCTCTTGGGATCACTGCTGGCCTATCTCGGCGCACTCCTGGCCTATCGGCAGCGGGCGCCGCTGGCCATCACGCTCGGCCTGTTCACCCTCCTGCCGCTGTTCTCCGGTCTCTGCCATTGGGCCGGCAGCGAGCAGCGCAATCACTGGTTCGGCTACTGGTTCGGGCACGACATGTTCACCTCGTCGTTCAAGGACAAGAGCGGCCAACCGCTCTATCCGGACATGGCCAAGGACGCCATCCTCTACGGTGGCACGGACCCGGGCCGCTTTTGCCCGACCTACATGATTTTCTGCGAGAGTTTCATCCCGCACTCCTGCCAGCCGCCGGCGCCGGCCGGGGACCAGAACTTCGACCGCCGCGACGTCTATCTCATCACCCAGAACGCCCTGGCCGACGGCACCTACCTGTGCTACTTGCGCGCCCAGTACAACCGCAGCAAGCAGATTGACCCGCCGTTTTTCAGCGAACTGGCCCGCACGATCCTCAAGGACAAGGACTACGAAACCAACGTGGTGGCGCGCCTGCTCCTGCCGCTCGACCGATTCTTCACGGACCTGGGCGCCCGGGTGGAGCGGCAGCGGCGCACTTCCACCTCCTGGTTCACTGAACGGGATTTTCCGAATCTGTCCGACTTTGCGGCCAAACTGCGGCCGAGTGACAAGCAGGATCCGGTTTCCCAGTGGCTCTTTCAGAACCTCTCCCCGGAAGCGCAAGACCTGGTCAAGCGCCCGTCGGACAGCTCCGCAGTGCGGCGCGTCCTGGCGCGGGACCTGAACCGCCTGCTGGAGCGCGAACTCAAGGCCCGCAACCAGCTCCTGGCGGCGGCCCGGGAGAAGGAAGAGGTCAGCCAGCGCATCTCCGACGGCAACACCTCCGCGAGTCTCAAGCGCCAAGATGAGCAACTGGGCCGGGAAATCGCCGAGTGGTCGAAGGTCCAGCCGCTCTATGACGCCCAGCGGTTTCAGGGCGTGAAGCTTTCCGATTACCTCCAGAAGTTCATCGCCCAGGATCCGCAGAGCGACACGCGCATCCGCCTCAACCGGTTGCTGCTGGAAGCGGCCTACCCCGGCGATCTCGCCAAGAGCCTCGGCGGCGTGTATCCGGATCGCGAGATTTACATGGCGACGCCCGACGACTCACAGCGCTGTTTTCAGGATTATCTCAAGGACGCCCAGCGCCGCGCCAAGCACGACCAGGACTCGCCCAATGAGCCACGGCAACTCAAACCGGGCGAAGACGTGCGCATCGTCAACGACGGCGGCCAGGAACGCGTCCAGGTCTCCGGCCAGGTCGCCGTGATGAGCATCAACGGCCTGCTCACCAAGGTTATCTTCGAGCAAAATCCCGACAACGAGTTCTACGTCGAGGAGAGCTTCCCCCTGGATTGGATGTATCCCTACCTGACGCCGTTCTGCGACATCATGAAGATCAACCGGCAACCGGTGCCGGAGTTGACGGAGGACATCGTGCGGCGCGACCACGAATTCTGGTGCCAGAACTCCGGGCGGTTGATCGGCAACTGGATCACCTACGACACGACCATCAAGGAGATCGTGGACTTCATCGAGAAGACCTACCTGCGCCGCAATTTCGCCGGCTTCCAGGGCGACCGCGCCTTTATTCGCGATGACCAGGCGCAAAAGTCCTTCTCGAAACTGCGCAGTTCCGTTGGCGGCATCTACAGTTGGCGCATCGGCGCGGCCAAGAGCGTCCCGGAACAGCAGCGCATGATCAAGGAGGCGGATTTCGCCTTCAAGCAAGCCTTCGCCTTCTGCCCCTACAGCCCGGAGGCCGTCGTCCGCTACGTGCAACTGCTCGTCAGCCCCGCGCTGAACCGGTTCGACGACGCCCTGCTTATCGCGCAGACTTGTCTGCGACTCGATCCCAACAACGCCCAGGTGATTGGCATGGTCCAGAGTCTGAAGCAGGTGAAGGAACAGCACGCCGGCGTCCGGCCGCCGCAATCGGCCTTGCAGGACATGGAAATCGAGGTGAAGAGCCACCCGACTGATTTCCAGAGCGCGTTCAACCTGGCCATGAGCTACATGTCCTTGCAGCAGACCAACCGCGCCGTCGAAATCCTCGAACAGGTCGTCACCAACCCGCAGGTCAACATCAACGCCCTGCTGACCGTCGCCCAGGCCTACGCCCAACTGGGCAATTATCCGCGCCTGGAGCAGTTGCTCAAACGGGCGACCACGATGGCGCCTGGCCAACCGGAGGTGTGGTACGACTTTGCCGCGCTGGAGGCGATGCTGGGCAAGAACGCCACCGCGCTGCCCGCGTTGCGCCAGACCCTCGAACTGAACGCCAAACGCCTGGCCGCCGATCCGAAGGCGCGGAACCTGACCAACCAGGTCCTCGGCGACGCCCGCTTCAACCCGCTCCATTCGCTGCCCGAGTTCCAGCACTTGCTGCAGACGAACAAGTAACCCGGACTCGGCCCGCGCCGCCCGCCGGGTGGAGCCGGGGCGCGCGGCCGGTCCCGCGCCGCGAACCTGCCCCTGCGGCCCACTGTAACCTTCCTGGCCGCCGCGGCTCAGAACCGCCAGAGATCTCATGAAGTGCGAAGAACTATTGGCGCTGTTGAACGAGTACGTGGACGGCACGGTGGACCCGGCCATTTGCGGCGAATTCGAGCGGCACCTGGCGGGCTGCAATCCCTGCCAAGTGGTGGTGGACAACATCCGCAAGACCATCACCCTCTACAAGCAGGGCCAGCCGTACGAGTTGCCGGCGCAATTCCACGAGCGGCTGCACCGCGCGTTGCAGCAACGCTGGACGCAGACCCATTCCGCGAAAGGGAACAGCCCATGAAACCCAAACGCCTCGTCATTGTCGGCGGCGTCGCCGGCGGCGCCAGTGCCGCCGCCCGGGCCCGACGGCTCTCGGAAGACGCGGAAATCACGGTCTTCGAGCGCGGACCGCACGTCTCCTTCGCCAACTGCGGCCTGCCGTATTTCGTCGGCGGCGAAATCGTCGAACCGGACGCGCTGCTGCTGCAAACGCCGCAGAGCCTGCGGTCCCGCTTCAACCTCGACGTGCGGGTCCGCACCGAGGTCATCCGTCTGAACCGCGCGGCCCAGCGGGTCACGGCGCGTGAACTCGACAGCGGTCGGGAATTCGAGCAGCCCTACGACGCTCTGATTCTCTCCACTGGCGCCGCGCCGCTCCGGCCGCCAATCCCCGGCATTGACCGCGCGGGCCATTTCACCGTGCGCAACATTCCCGACGTGGAGCAGATCACGGCGTGGACCCGCGACTGTGCGGCGTGCCGCGTGGTCGTGGTCGGCGGCGGCTACATCGGCCTGGAAATGGCCGAGCAATTCAAGCGGCGCGGCCTCGCCGTCACCGTCGTCGAGGCCCTGCCGCAAGTCATGGCCCCGCTCGATCCGGAAATGGCCGCGTGGCTCCATCACGAACTTCGCGCCCATGACGTGGAACTGCATCTGAACGATCCCGTGGCCGCGTTCGAGCCGCCAACCGCAACCGAGCCGGCGCGCGCCTCAATCGTGGTGCTCCGCGGCGGCGCCCGCCTGCCCGCCGACTTGGTCGTGCTGGGCCTCGGCGTGCGGCCCGAAACCGGTCTGGCGAAACAAGCGGGGCTGGAAATCGGCGCGCTCGGCGGCCTGCGCGTCAACGAACATCTGCAAACCAGCGACCCGCGCATCTGGGCCGTGGGCGACGCCATCGAAGTGCGCGACGCCGCGACCGGCGCCTGGAGTCTTATCCCGTTGGCCGGCCCGGCCAACCGCCAGGGGCGGATCGCGGCGGACAACGTGTTTGGCCGGCCGTCGCGTTACGCCGGCACCTGGGGCACGGCCATCCTGCGGCTGTTCGGTCTGACCGCCGCTTGCACCGGCGCCAACGAAAAGTCCCTGTGCAAAGCCGGCGTCGCGTCCCAGGCGATCCACCTGCATCCGGGCTCGCACGCCGGCTACTATCCCGGCGCCGAACCCATCGCCCTGAAGGTGTTGTTCGCGCCCGACACCGGGCGGTTGCTCGGCGCGCAGGCCGTGGGCCGCGACGGAGTGGACAAGCGCATCGACGTGCTGGCCACCGCGCTTCAGGCGGGCCTGACGGTCGAAGACCTGGCCGGGTTGGAACTGGCCTACGCCCCGCCGTACGGCTCCGCCAAGGATCCGGTGAACCTCGCGGGCATGGTCGCCGCGAACGTCCTCGGCGGCGACGTCCAACTGGCGCAATGGTCGGACATCGCCGCGCTGGATCCACGGACCACCGTGCTCCTCGACGTGCGCAATCCGGATGAGCGCGCCCAGGGCCACATTCCCGGCTCGGTCCACATCCCGTTGCCGCAACTGCGCCAGCGCCTCGGCGAACTGCCCAAGGACAAAGAAATCGTGGTGCATTGCCTGAGCGGGCAGCGCTCGTATTACGCCTGCCGGGTGCTGACTCAGCGCGGGTTCCGCGTCCGCAACCTGACCGGCTCCTATCGCACTTGGAAAGCGGCCACCAATTCCGGCCAGGAAAAGCAAGGAGGCTCATGTTGTCGCTGATTCTGAGCGTGGTGGCCGGTGGTGGCATCGGGGCGGCGCTCGGCCACTTTGGCAAATGCACTTCGGGCGCCTGCCCGCTCACCTCGACCTGGTGGCGCGGCGCGCTCTACGGAGCGGGGCTGGGACTGGCCTTCTTCGTGATGTCGGGCGGCGGGAGTTCGACGGCGATGAACCAGTCCACCCAAAACGTGAAACACATCACGGAAGACGGCTTCGCGGCGGAAGTGGCCCGGGCCGCCGTGCCCGTGGTGGTGGATTTCTACGCAACGTGGTGCGGCCCGTGCAAGGCGCTGGCCCCGGTGGTGGAGGAACTGGCCGGCCGGTTCGCCGGCCGGGTCAAGTTCCTGAAGGTCAACGTGGACGAAGCGCCCGCCCTGGCCCAGCGTTTTGAAATTCAAGGAGTGCCCACCCTGCTGTTTTTCCGGGACGGCAAGGTGGTGGACACGCAGGTTGGGCTGGCGTCGGCGGGCACGCTCCAAACGCGACTGGAACTCCTGGTCGGAACGGCGACGGCTTCCACCGCAGTCCACTAAACGGCATGAACGGGGCCGTCGTCCCTGACCGCCTCCCACCGGCAGTCGAGGAAGTCGCTTCCCGCCTTCGCCCGCCTGTCGTCAACTTACTTTCCGCACCCTCCGACGATCTTCTCCGCCCGGCCGAAGGAACCCAGATTGAAGACTTTGGTGTAGCCCATCCGCTTCAAAACCCGGCTGCCCAGGCCGCTGCGCCCGCCGCTCAGGCAGTGCAGGAGCAAGACGTCCTCCTTGTTGGGCGCGTGGCGGCCGATCCGCGACTCCAGTTCGCCCAACGGAATGTTGATGGTGTTGGGCAGATGACGCGCGCGGTATTCTTCGGGGCCGCGCACGTCGATGACCTTCGCGCCTTGGCGCAGATATTCGCGGGCGACGTCCGGGCTGACCGTGCCCAGTTTCTTGAGGCCCAGAAAAATCGCGGCCACCCCCAGAACGATCAAGACCGTAATCCATTCCATGCCCGGCAGGATTGCGCCGGGGCGGGGAGGGGGCAAGCCGCTTCTCACAGGCTCCGGTGTCTGGTGAAACGGTCCGGGAAGCACGGCGTTTTCGCCAAGGACCATTGCCGCCGCGCCACCGTCCCCCCGCCACCCAATGCATTCTTGACGCGCGGTGGACTCAGAATAGCCTTATCAGCATGGGTATGGATGAAATCCGATGCTCCGTTTTTCGCGGGGCGACCGAGAGCCAGCGGCTGCGCGTTCCGGGCGTGGACGCCGGAGGCAACGGCTACGAAGTGGTGAAGTTGGACGCGGCGCGGGCCGACATCCCAATTTCGCTGGACTGACGCCACGCAACTCCCGGCAGATTCCGGCCATGTCGCACCCGCCCTCCGCCCATCCCGCGGCCCCCGCTCACGGATCGCCAACCAACAGTCAGGTGACGTCCGGGTTGTTTCGCTTTTCCGTCACCCAATTCCTGGTCGCGCTGGTCCTGATGTTGATCGCCAATCCCATCCTAGATGAATTCACGAACGGGGAGATCCTCGCCAGCGCGGCGATGACGCTGGTGCTCATTTCGGCCGTGCTCGCGATCGGCGGGCACGGGCGCCTGCTGGTTTTGACGATTCTGCTGGTCCTGCCCGCCCTGGCGGCCCAGTGGATTGACCGCTATCGGCCGGGTTTGGTGCCCGCGTGGATCAGCACCAGCGCGGGCCTGGTCTTCGTGGCTTTCGTGATCACGCAACTCCTGCGGTTCATCCTCCGGGCGCCGCGGGTGAACTCTGACGTGCTCTGTGCGGGGATCTCCGCTTACCTGTTGCTGGGGTTGCTGTGGGCCGTCGCCTACCGGCTGGTGGCACGGTTGGCACCGACGTCCTTTTCCATCCTCCCCGGGCCAGCCGGGAACCAGTCCCTGGACCGGTTTAACGCCCTCTACTATAGCTTCGTCTCGCTGACGTGCTTGGGATGCAACGACATCGTGCCGCTGTCGCGGATCGCCCGGATGTTGACGATGGCGGAATCCACCACCGGCGTGCTCTATCTGGCGGTCATGATCGCCCGGTTGGTGGCGCTTTACTCCCGCCCGCAGAGGAGAACTCCAAGCCGGACTGGTTAGCCTGATTCTTCGGCCCGCCGTCGGACCGAGACACTTTCAGCGCAGCGACAATCGCGCAAACAGCCAGACTTTCAGCCAGTCCAAGGCGAGAAAATAAACCACCGCTGATCCGGCAACGGCCGCCAGCAAGAGGGGAGCGATGGCCGGGACGTGCCAACCTGACAGGGCAATCGCCGCCGTCACGCCCAACCCGAACAACGTGCTTCCGAGCATCCCGCGGCTGGGCCGTGAGGTCCAGCAGTGGCGGCGTTCGCGCAACAGATACACGCCGGCTTGGGAACTCAGAATCAGCGTGGCGAAGGTGAGCGTCTGCAACCGCGCCGGATCCAGCCGCAGGAGGTAGTCTGCGATCAGGAACACCCCCAGGCTGAAAACTAATTTGCAGAAGGCGAGCGTCGCGCTGGCGCCCACGACGGCGCGGGTCCGCCACTGGTTGGGCCGGGAGGCCACGCTCATCCGATCGGTGGCCAGCGCCATCGTCAGGAAATCGTTGAGAAAGATGATCAGCACCATCAGCAGCGGCGTGAGCGGCTTGTGGCCGGTCAGCAGGAAGCCGATGACGAGCAGGAGCATCATCTCGATTTTCTTGGCCAGCATGTTGAGCGTGTAGGCCATCACGCGCTGGAACACCCGCCGGCTCGCTTCGATGGCCGGCACCACGTCGCCCAACCCCGGCTGGGTCAGCACGATGGCGGCGGCGGCCTTGGCCACGTCGGTGGCGTTGGCCACGGCGACGCCCGCCTCGGCCTGGCGCAACGCGGGCGCGTCGTTCACACCGTCGCCGCTCATGCCCACCACCGCGCCCTGCCGCTGAAAGGCGCGTACCAGCTTGAATTTGTCTTCGGGAAAGACACCCGCGAACACGCTGTTTTCCAGCGTGCCATCGCTGAAGTCTCCATGCAGGAGATCCGGCGGACAAACTCGTGGGGGAATGCCCACCTGTTCGGCGACGGCTCGGGCGGTAAGCGCGTTGTCGCCTGTCACCATCACCACGCGCACGCCGGCGTCGTTTATGGCTTTGACGACCGCGCGGGAATCGGTGCGCACCGCGTCTTCGAGGCCGATCAACCCGGCAAACCGCAACTTATCTGCTTCACCGGCAGCCACGCCAAGCACGCGCTGGCCGCGCGCGGCCAGTTCCTCCGCTTGTGGCAGCCACGCGGATTCCGGCACACCGCAGAGTTGGGCAATGATGGCAGGCGCGCCTTTGGTGTAACGACGCAAACCGTCAACTTCCTGATAAGCGGCCTCTGCGCGTTTCGTCGCGGGGTCAAACGGCTTGAACTCGAGGCGCGCGGCACCATTGCCCTCCAGGCTGCGCGCCGTGGCGGCGCGAACCATCGCGCCGTCCACCGGATCCTGTCCAGCCGGGTCGCTGGCCAGCCACGCGGCGCGCAGCAACTGATCGTCGCTGAAACCGTCCGCCGGTCGCAGCGTGCTGGCCGTCGCTTCGTTGCGGGTGAGCGTGCCGGTTTTGTCGCTGCACAGCACGGTCATTGAGGCAATGTCGTGCAGCGCGCTCAACCGCGTCACGAGCACGCCGAACTTCGACAACTCCAGCGAGCCGAGCGCGGCGGCGAGCGTGAACGTGGCCGGCAGCGCGACCGGAATGGACGCGAGCAGAATCGTCAACACCAGCGGCAGCGTGTGCGCGAGCGTCAAACCACGCAAATGCGCGACGCCGAAAACGAAAACGATCAGCGCCGCATTCAGGACGAACAAGTCGCGCACGACGCGGACGATCTCGTATTCCTGCCGGTTGACAGCATGAGCAGTGCGGACCAGTTCCGCCGTCTTGCCAAAAAAGGTGCGCGCGCCCGTCGCTGTGACAAAGCCCGTGGCTTCGCCGCCCCGCACCAACGCGCCGGCAAAGGCGGTTTTGCCCGCCGGAATTTGGACGGCGGCGGATTCGCCGGTGAGTGCCGACTGATCCACCAGCAGCGAGCCGTCGCACACCCGCACGTCGGCGGGCACGATGCCGCCCTGGCGCAGATGAATCAGATCGTCCGGCACCAACTCTTCCGCGCTGATGGTGCTCCACTGGGCGTCGCGCCGCACGCGCGCCTCGACGCGGAGTTGCTGCCGCAGCAACGCCAGCGCCTTCTGGGCCTTGCCTTCCTGCAAAAAACTGAGCACCGCATTCACCACCAGCAAACCGGCGATGACAACCGCCTCGACCTGCTCGCCCAGGAAGATCTGGATCACCACGGTAGCTTCCAACAGCCAGGGGATCGGCGCCCAAAACCGCAGGAGAAACTGGCGCAGCGGATGCGGCTCTTCCTCGCGCACCGCATTGGGGCCGAACCGGGCGAGCCGCGCACGCGCTTCTGCGGCGGTCAGACCGGTGGTTTCGGTACCGGGCGGCCCGGCCGTTTCAATCACGCTGACAGTGGACGGTTCGGCTTTCATAGTTCCAAACGCCTTCAGTGTCGTCGCGTCCGGGATGCGCTGGCAAGCGCCCGCTTCGGCCTGATCCGGCTCCGGCAGTCGCGAACTCCCGTGCGGCGGGGCCGTTGTGGTCGTACCGGCCGAGGTTGTTTTCAAGTCAATCATTGGGTTCCTTGTCAGTCCGCAGACAACTGGCTACTCCGTGGTCACGCCGGTGTGGAGCGAGTGGTGAACTCACGGTTTTTGCAATCCCGTCGGCCGCGTGGCCCGCGTAGCAGGTCATGGCTCGCGTCACAACTCCTGGGCGCGGCCGGAGCACTGGCAGGCGGTGGATTCTGCAAATGGGAGGATTTCGGCTCAACTCACGGCGATCAGGGAAACCAACTGGTTCCGGTCATTCCGGCCGACGCCCGTCGCCCGCGGATCCAGCGTGGGCTGGCCGTCCACCAGGAATTGGTACTGGTGGTGGCCGTGAGTCAGCGGTACTTCGAGAAACCACCACCCATCCATCTGTCGCTCCATCGGCAGCGGATTCCACTCGCTGAAGTCGCCAGTCAGGTGGACGGATCGGGCGCCCGGCGCGTCGCAGAAAAAATGGATCGGCTTGGCCATCTCCTTGGCCGAGTAGCGGGGGCCGATGGGAATCTCAAACAAGGCGTCCAGGGATCCGGTTTCGCTGGCAGTATCTGGCTGGTCGGTTCGTCGTCTCGTGAGGTCATGATTTAGCAATTTCATGGGAGGTTCTTCCCGGCGGGTCCGCTCACGCTGCCATCGGAAGTCGCGGGACGGGGGCGATCAACCGCCGATGGCCGCAGATACCGGAGCGCGATGCAGTTGGCCTGCTCGTGGCGGTTGGCGTGTCGGGTGGGCCGCACGCTGGTCGAGGTTTGCGTTGGCCTCCGTTCAAATTCCTTTCGTTCAAGGCTTGGACCCTTCGGCCAGATCGGCCCGCCAACCCACGAAGTAGCCGTTGGGCAGCCGCACCAAGTCCGACGCGGCGAACGGTCCGTCGGGTTTCCAGCCGGGTTGAAGAATGACCGTGGTGGTGCGCTGGGGTTTGATCTCCACGGGCACGCTGACCAGGCCGTAGAATTCGGCCGAGGCTTTGACCACGTACTTCCCCGCCGGCAGCGTGACCAACGCCGGATTCTCGTCCTCCTGATCGAGGGAGTTCCAGACGCGACGCAGCCGCTTGCCGTCGGCGGTGTAAATCTGGTAGTCGGTGTGCGCAAAAAAATAGAGGTCGTCATCATCGTATTCCTCCGTCTCCGTAAAGACCTGCAAGTGACCTGTGTTGCCCACCGACGGCCCCGCCGCTTGGGGGGCAGGCCCAACGGGGGCGAGCGAGATCGGTTGCGACGCGCAGGACACCAGGAACGGAAGAACGCCCAGCAAGAGGTAGGTGGTCTTCGTTTTCATGGGAAGTCCGAGTTGGGTGAATGCTCATTCGTTTATCCGCCAGTGACAGCCGAAGGCCGGCGCCTCCATAAACGGAGCGGTATTCCGCGGGGGCGAACCCCGGGCCACGACTCCAGCGTGCGTTCGAGCCAGGAGATGGTTGACTCCGCTCACCATCCTGGCCACGTCAAGCGGCTTCAACAGGAAGGCGTCCGCGCCAGCGTCACTCGCCCAAGCCAATTGTTCGAGCGAGCGGACAATGACGAGGCTGCACGCGTGGTGGCCCTTGCGCCTTAAGTCCGCGAGCAGTTCCCAAGAATCCTGGGCTTGCACGTCCATGTCCAGGACCAGCAGGTCGATCGGCACACTGGCGCGCAGGGCGACCGCCTGCCGGCGGTTGGCCGCGAGGAAGACATCGTAATGCTCCGCCTGAAGGGCCGCGACCACGCTCGCTTGGAGAGTGGAATCACTTTCCACCAAGAGCACGACGCCCTTCGTCAGCGGGGTGGATCGGGCTCGCATAAAGTCATCCCGTCCGCCGGCCCGCGGCGCTGGGCAACCGGAGACGCGGGGCGGGTGTTCTCCCCCGGTTGCGCATGAGCTCGCTCCCCGGCGCGCCCGCCGGCGGCACGTGGAGGGTGTCGTTCATGTAGCCGCAGAGCCGGCGTAGCAGCGTTTGCTTTGGCTCGGCAAGCAGTTTGGCCATGGTCCTCAGAAGCACCGGCACCTCGACCGGTTTCTCCATCAGCGCGCCAACACCCGCCGCCAGCGCGGTAGGGTAGCGGTTCGGCAACCCGGTGATGACAATGATGGGAGCCAGCGGATAGCGCGTGGTCAGGCGATCAAACACGTCCCAGCCGCTCTCACCGGCGAGATTGAGGTCCAGCAGCACCAAATCGATTTGTTCCGGCACAAAGCGGAGATCCGCCTGTTGGCCGTCAGCGGCCAGCACCACTTCATAGTCTGCCGTTTCCAGCACTCGCTTCAACGACTCGCGCACGGAAGCGTCGTCGTCCACGATGAGCACACGCCGGTTCATGGGATTCATCTCCAGTGCGGTCAACGGTGAGCGGCCATCCGGTTACCGTAAGGCCGCGCGAGCGCTTTTGACGGCCGTCCGGGCGCGCGTTCCGGCCCCCGTCCCCGAGCCTTTGACACCGGGATCTGCACCACCTCCCCGCCGGGCGCCCGCCAGCAGAACCTGCCGCGCTGCCGTTCCGCGGGCGGCGGGCCGGGGCGGGCCGGCAGGAAAACCAAGTCGCAACACGCGAGGCCGAGGGCCCGGGTCCGCCGGAGGACCACATCGAAGCCGGAACTACTGAAGGATTTTAGAATGATTTGCTGTTTCATGCGTCTTAAGCTCGTGGTCGCCACGCGCGGCCAACGATTGAACATTCATTTCCGAACAGGTAAGCCAGTTCTGTGCCAGCGTGTGGAGCGCGACAGGACGGTGGATTTCCGGGGATTTTGCGGGCAGCGAGATAATGAAGCAGTTCCTAAAAGGCACATTTAGCACCACGGGTGGTCCGCGGCGGACCACCGGGACCAACCCGTCGCTCCGGGTCCGGCTGGCGGGTTTCGCGCTGGCCATCGCCATCGTGACGGTGCTGATCACGCGGATTGACCGGAACATCTGGCGGGAGCTGGCCCAGTTGCAGGTCGAATTTGCGGCCATCAAAACCGAGAAGTTCTATTTCGGCGTGCAATTCCGCGTCAACCTCCGGGCGATCCGGGAAACGTTGCTCGACTTCCAACTCACCCGCAGCCCGGCGGACCGGGAACGGTTCCGCCGCGAGGCGCGGGGTCTCCAGGACTGGCTGCGCACGCGGGAGAGCCGCTTTGCCACGCCGGACGAGCGGGGGAAATTCCACCAACTGGAGGCGGCCTACGATGAATTCCTGGCCCGTGCCGAGCCGTTGCTGGCCGACACCGGCCCGCCGCCGGGCCGCGAGAGCTTCGCGGACGTGTACGAAAAGGTCCGGCGGGATTCCCAACCGCTGCTGGACTTGAGCGACGAAGTGGTGCAGACCGAAAACGCGGATTTCGACGTGTTCCTGCAAACCTCCGACCGCACGCTGCTCTCGTTGCAGGCGCTGTTGGTGATGTCGCTGGTCCTTTTGGTCACGCTGGCGGCGGCGGTGGCGGCGCTGGTCTATCGCGGCATGATCGCGCCGCTGCGGGCCGAATTGAGCGAGAGCCGCGCCATCATCGAACGCCAGGAGAAACTGGCTTCGCTCGGCGTGCTCGGCGCCGGCGTCGCCCATGAAATCCGCAATCCGCTCACGGCGATCAAATTTCGCCTGTTCAGCCTGCAAAAGTCGCTCCCGCCCGGCTTCGCCCCGAACGAAGACCTCCATGTCATCAGTGAGGAGATCAACCGGCTGGACCGCATCGTGAAGGATTTCCTCCAGTTCGCGCGGCCTTCCGACCCGGAGCTGGTGCGCGTGCCGGCCGTCCGGATTCTCCAGGACGTCCACGAACTGCTCCAGTCCCAGTTGCAGAAGGCCGCGATCCAGTTGAAACTGGACCTCGCGCAGCCGGCGTGGGTCCACGCCGACACGCAGCAGATCAAACAAGTGCTGATCAACCTGATCCAGAACGCTGCCGACAGCATCGGGCGCAACGGCGCCATTACTCTGCGCCTCAAAACGGCGCGGGCGGAGTTCGGCGGGCGGGTGCAGGCGGCGGCCATCCTCGCCGTCGCCGACACCGGGAAGGGCATCCCGCCGGAAGTCCGCCGGCGCCTGTTTGACCCGTTTTTCACCACCAAGGAAGGCGGCACCGGGTTGGGCTTGGCGATCGCCGCCCGGATCGTCGAAAAGCACGGCGGCCTCCTGCGCTACAAAACCGAGGCCAATCGCGGCACCACCTTTGAAATCGTGCTGCCCAGTTTGGAAGATGATGCTGCGCAAAATCCTGCTCGTTGAAGACGACGCCAGTACCGCGTCGGCCCTGCAAAAAGTGCTGCGGGCCGAAGGGTACGAAGTGGACCTGGCTGACCGCGGCGACGAGGGCCTGGCCCAGGCCACGGCGCGGGCCTTCGACCTGGTGCTGACGGACCTGAAGCTGCCCGGACTCAACGGCTTGGACCTGGCCGCCCAACTCCACGCCGCCCAACCCAAGCTGCCCATCATCCTGATGACGGCGCATGGCACGACCGACACCGCGATTGAAGCCACCAAGCTCGGCGCCTACGAGTACCTGCTCAAACCGTTCGAGGCCGACGAACTGCTGGATTTGGTGGCGTCCGCCCTGGCCCAGTCCCGACTCATGACCGAATGCGTCGAGTTGGGGGAAGCGCGGTTCGCGCGTTCGGCCATCGTGGGCAACAGCCGCGTCATGCAGAACCTTTACAAGGAAATCGGGCGCGTCGCGGCCACGCCGGCAACCGTGCTGATCCGCGGCGCGACCGGCACCGGCAAAGAGCTGATCGCCCGGGCGCTTTATCAGCACAGCGACCGGGCGGAAAAGCCGTTCATCGCCGTCAACTGCGCCGCGATCCCCGAGACGTTGCTGGAGAGCGAGTTGTTTGGCCACGAGCGCGGCGCCTTCACCGGCGCGCAGGCCCGGAGGATCGGCCGCTTTGAGCAGGCCCACGGCGGCACCCTGTTTCTGGACGAGATCGGCGACCTCAACGCCAACACGCAGTCCAAGCTGTTGCGGGTGCTTCAGGAAAAGTGCATCCAGCGCCTGGGCGGCGACCCCGTCCTTCCCGTGGACGTACGCGTGCTGGCGGCGACCCACCGGGACCTGGAGGCCGCGATTAACGAGCGGGAGTTCCGGGAGGATTTGTATTACCGGTTGAGCGTCGTCACCATCCACCTGCCGGCCCTGAGCGAACGCGCCGAAGACATCCCGGAATTGGTGCGATTCTTTCTCCAGCGCTACGCTCCGGAACTGGGCGTCGAGGCGCCGTCCATCCAGCCCGAAGCCATCGCGTTTCTCCAAGAGCAGTCGTGGCCGGGCAACGTGCGGGAACTGGAAAACGTCGTGCGCCAGGCGCTCCTGCTCGCCCGGCCGTTTGCGATCCGGTTGGACCACGCGCAGCAGGTGGTGGCGCGGGCGCGCAAGCCCGCCGGCGCCGCGAGCCAGACGCACACGGCCTACCTCGCCGACCTGCTGGCGCGCGTCCAGCGCGGCGAAGAACAAAACGCCCACGCGAAGATGATCGCCGACCTGGAGCCGGAGCTGTTCGCCCAGGCCATCCGTCTGGCCCAAGGCAACCAAGCCAAGGCGGCCCGCTGGCTCGGCGTCACCCGCCTCAAGATGCGCGAAAAGCTGACGCAGTTCGGCATCCACCCCGCCCACGATCCCGGCCGGTAAGTTCGGCGTCACACCCGGCTCCGGCGCGTGCGGCAAAAAGGTGTAACCGCTACTCCACGATTTGCCGCACAGGAGGCGGCAACCGTTCTTGGGATTCCTGCCGTTTTCTCCGGCAGCCGGTCTGTAACTTTTTCTCCGTGTCCGGCTCAGTGCAGGCAGAAACGGACAATTGAATCAACGACATGAAAAACATTCTGGAATTGACGGAAACCAGTTTTGAACCGGAAGTCTTGCAGGCCAGCGGCCCGGTACTGGTGGATTTCTACGCGCCCTGGTGCGGCCCGTGCAAAATGCTGGCCCCGCTCCTCGACGAACTGGCCGCTGAATTCGCCGGCCGGATCAAGTTCGCCAAACTCAACGTGGACGAGGCGCTGGACCTGGCCTCGCGCTACGGCATCACGGGCGTGCCCACGCTGATGATCTTCCGCGACGGCCAGGTGCGGGACACGGTCGTCGGATTGGCCTCGCCGCGATCGCTGAAACAGCGGCTGGAGAAGGTCGCCTCCTCAGCGCCCGTCCCGGCCTGAACCTGCTGATCAAGGGATCCGTCATGATATTGCGCATCCTCATTGGGGCGGCCGTCGGCGCCGGACTCGGTTTCGGCTGGTACAAGCTCGTCGGTTGCCCGACAGGCGCTTGCCCGTTGACAAGCCACCCGCTCATCACCACCCTCTACGGCATGGTCGTGGGAGCGGTGGTGGCGAGCAGTCTTCACTAAAACCACATTCCAAGAACCCAGTCATTTTATGGAAATGATCATCCGCCGGTTCGCCGGCATCTTCATCCTGGCCAGCCTGGCGCTGGCGCACTACCACAGCCCGTATTGGCTCTGGTTCACCGCGTTCGTCGGCTTCAACCTGCTCCAGTCCTCCTTCACGCGGTTCTGCCCGCTGGAACTCATCCTTCGCAAACTCGGCGTCGGCGGTTCCTGCTGCGCCAAATGACCAAGTTCCTGGGCATCCTGGCGGTGGGACTCGTCGGGGCGGCGACGGCCGCGGCGGCCGAGCCGTGGACGCTGGAGCGCGCGCTGGCGCAGGCGCTCACGAACAGTCCCGATGCCCGCCTGGCGCAGCAGCGCATCCGGGCCGCCCAAGCGGGGCTGGAACAGGCCAACGCCGCCGTCTGGCCCAAGCTGCAGTTCCAGTCCGGCTACACGCGCACGGACAATCCGATGTACAGCTTCGGCAACATTCTCAACCAGCGCGCCTTCAGCCCGACGATTGATTTCAACAACGTGCCCGAGACCGACGACCTGAACGTCGGCGGCCTGCTCACCGCGCCGCTGTACACCGGCGGCGCCCTCAGCGCGGGCCGAAAGGCCGCCCAAGCCAACGCCGCGGCCATCCGGCAGGACGAGCAAGCCATCCGTAACGAACTCGGCTTCGAGGTGGCGCGCGCCTTCCACACGGTGCTCAAGACGCGGCAGTTCATCCGCGCGGCGGAGGCGGCGGTGAATTCATTTGCGAACAACGCCGCCGTCGCCCGCAAGCGCGTGGCGGCCGGCACGCTGTTGCGCGCGGAGCAACTGGACGTCGAAGTGCGGCTCTCGCAGGCGCGGGAGGACCTCCTCCGCGCCCGCAACGCCAACGCCCTCGCCGAACGCGCGCTGCGCAACCTGCTCGGGATCGAGCAGGGCGAATTCACCGTCGCTGACACCGCCCCGGCGGTGAGCGCGCCGGACTCCGGCGACTTCTCTGGCCGGCCGGAGTTAAACGCTCTGCGCCAGCGCGAGCAGGCGGCCCAGGCCCAAGTCCGCGCCGCCCGGAGCGGTTACATCCCGCGCCTCAGCGCGTTCGGCAGCCTCGACTACGATCGCGGCTTGCGCATGGACGGCGACGGCAAGAGCTACACTGCCGGAGTGCTGTTGCAATGGGATCTGTGGGACGGCCAACTCACCCGCGCCAAGGTGCGCGAAGCCAGCGCCAATCTGGACCAGGCCCGCGAGGGCCAGCGCAAACTGCGGCTCGGTCTGGACCTGGAGCTGGCGCAGGCGCGCTTGAATCTCAAGGACGCGGAAGCGCGCCTGGTCGTCACCGAACAGGCCGTCGCCCAGGCGGCCGAGAGCGAACAGTTGACGCGCGCCCGCTTCGAGCAAGGGCTGGCGTTGGCGACCCAGCTCATCGATTCCGAGACGGCGTTGACGGGCGCCCGCGTCCGACGCGCCGAGGCCGAGGCCGATCAACGCATCGCCGTGGCGGCGGTGCGCAAGGCGCTGGGCCTGCCGCAACTGGAGGCCAAGTGATCCGATGCCGATGAAAACCAACGTGACAGGAAACCGAAACCCAGAACTCGAGATGCGAAGCGACTCCGCCGCGCGAAATGCGAATGGCCTCCGGGTTTCGGTCCTCGGATTTGCCGTGGTTTGGCTGGTGGTGTTCGCCGCCGGTTGTGGCAAGGGATCGGAGCCGCGCGCCGCGGCGCCCAACCTCCCCACCGCGGCAGTTCGGGTCCAAAACGTCGAGAGCAAGAAGTATCGCGCCACTGAGGAAGTCGTTGGCACGGTGCGGGCCAAGCTGCGCGCCACGCTCGAAGCCAAGGTCAGCGGCCGGATTGAGAAGATGCCCGTCGTCGCCGGCCAGTCGGTGAAGGCCGGCGACGTGATCGCCCAGCTCGACGTGGGCGAAATCCGCGCGAAGCTCGACCAGGCCAGCGCGATGCGCGAGCAGGCCGCGCGCGAACTCCAGCGCTTCGAAAACCTGCTCCGGGACAAGGCCGTGACGCCCCAGGAATTTGACGGTGTGCAGGCACGCTGGCGCGTGGCCGATGCCGGCGTGACCGAGGCCCAGACGATGCTGGGCTACGCCACCGTGACCGCGCCCTTCGACGGCGTCATCACCCGCAAGCTGGCGGACGTTGGCGACCTGGCTTCGCCGGGCCGCCCGCTGGTGGACTTGGAGGATCCGGCGGCGTTGCGGCTCGAAGCGGACGTGCCTGAAGCCATCATCGGCGGCGTGCAGTCCGGCGCCCCACTGCCGGTGCGCGTGGCCGGCGCCGCCAGCGTGCTCGACGGGGTCGTCAGTGAAGTGGCGCCCGTGGCGGACCCGAACAGCCGGACGTTCCGGGTGAAGCTCGACCTGCCCGCCGCCGCTGGTTTGCGCGTCGGCCAGTTTGGCCGCGTGGCCGTGCCGGTGGGCGAGACGACTTTGCCGCGCGTGCCGGAGTCGGCGGTCGTTCAGCGCGGCCAGATGGAAATGGTCTTCGTGGTGGTCGGGCAGAACGCCCAGTTGCGCCTGGTGAAAACCGGCCGGCGGATCGGTGGCGAAGTCGAGTTGCTCTCCGGCGTCAGCGCGGGTGATCCCGTGGTGGTGGAGGGCGCCGCCGGCTTGGTGGACGGACAACCGGTGACATCCCAGTGAAGTCCGAAGTCCGAAGTTCGAAATCCGCCGCAAGGCAAGGCGGCACCCAGGTGGTTCGGCACGCGCGGACCCGCCGCGCACCGCTTTGTTTTTCGGATTCTGACGCCAGCCTGAATTTCGGATTTCAGATTTCGGACTTCGGACTTAACCCGTGAGCAAACCTGCCCATTCCTCAGACGCCACCGGCATCGGCTTTGCCGGCCGGGTGGCGCATGCGTTCATTGATTCCAAACTCACCCCGCTGATCATCGTCGCCTCGGTGCTGCTGGGCGTGGCGGCGGTCGTGCTGCTGCCGCGCGAGGAGGAGCCGCAGATCAAGGTGCCGATGATTGACGTGATGGTGGCGATGCCGGGCTTCAGCGCCAAGGAAGTCGAGGAGCGCGCCACGCGGCCGATGGAGAAACTGCTCTGGGAGATTCCCGGCGTCGAGTACATCTACTCGACGTCGCAGTCCGGCCAGGCGCTGGTCATCGTCCGCTTCAAAGTCGGCGAGGACATCGAGAAGAGCCTCGTCAAG
This sequence comes from bacterium, assembly GCA_021780115.1. GTDB lineage: Bacteria > Verrucomicrobiota > Verrucomicrobiia > Limisphaerales > JAJXZI01 > JAJXZI01. The sequence goes on from JAJXZI010000179.1 coordinate 26,218, forward strand.
CTGAACCAGAAGCTGCAATCCAACTTCGACAAGATTCCAATGGGCGTCAGCTTCCCACTGATCAAGCCCAAATCCATCGACGATGTACCGATTTTGGCGCTGACCTTTCACAGCCGCCAGTACGACCACCTCACGCTGCGGCGCCTGGTGGCGCAGGTGGACGACGCGGTGAAGCAGGTGCCACTGGTGGCGGAAACCACGCTCATCGGCGGAGCGCGCCGGCAGGTGCGGGTGCTGTTCGACCCGGTGCGATTGGCCGCGCGCAATCTGACGCCGGCGGGCCTGGTGCCGATGTTGCGCCAGGCAAACCGCCAGTTCTCCGCCGGCGCCTTGACGAGCCACGACCGCGAGGTCATGGTGGAAACCGGGGCCTTCTTGAAGACGGCCCGGGACGTGGGCGACGTGGTAGTCGGCGTGTTCGGCGGCAAACCGGTTTACCTGCGGGAAGTCGCGGACATCGTGGATGGCGCCGAGGAACCCAGCCAGTACGTGTTTTTTGGGTGGGGTGGAACCGGCGTCACGCCGGCCGCTCTGAACACCTCGGATTCACCGCGCGGCGCCGCGAGGAACCGGCCAGAGGCCGGCGCCACCCAGGAAGAGCCCGCCGTCACGCTCACCATCGCCAAGCGCCCCGGCGCGAACGCCATTGCCGTCGCCAACCAAGTGTTGCGGAAGGTGGACACGCTCAAAGGCCGCCTCATCCCGGCCGACGTGCGGGTGACCGTCACGCGCAACTACGGCCTGACGGCGGAGGAGAAGTCCAACGAACTGCTCCTGCACATGGGCATCGCGGTCGTCAGCGTGTCGCTGTTGATCCTCCTGGCGCTCGGTTGGCGCGAAGCCGTCATCGTTGCCATCGCCATCCCCTCCACCCTGGCGCTGACGCTGCTGGTGTTCTATCTCTACGGTTTCACGCTCAACCGGATCACACTGTTCGCGCTGATCTTCTCCATTGGCATTTTGGTGGATGACGCCATCGTCGTCGTCGAGAACATCGTGCGCCACTTTCACCTGCCGGAGAGCCAGGGCCGGAGTTGGTCGGCCGTGGCCGTCGAGGCCGTGAACGAAGTGGGCAACCCGACCATCCTCGCCACCTTCGCCGTCATCGCCGCCGTGTTGCCGATGGCCACCGTCGGCGGGCTGATGGGGCCGTACATGCGACCCATCCCCATCGGGTCCAGCGCGGCCATGCTTTTCTCGTTGGCGATTTCCTTCATCGTCACGCCGTGGGCGGCCATCCGCATCTTGCGCTGGGGACGCAAGGCCGGTGCCCAGGCCGCCAGCCACGGCGACAGCGGGCCGGCGGAGGGACCGTTCCCGCGCCTCTACCGCGGGATGATGCGACCGCTCATCTCGCATCGCGGCTGGCGCTGGTCCTTCCTGGGCCTGCTCGCGGTGTTACTGGTGGTGGCGATGACGCTGGTGGGCATTGGCTGGGTGAAGGTGAAGATGCTGCCGTTCGACAACAAGAGCGAGTTCCAGGTGATCCTCAACATGCCCGAGGGCAGTTCGCTCGAACGCACCGCGCAGGCGGCCCGTGAAATCGCCGCCGCCATCCGCCCGGAACCGGAGGTGACCGACTACCAGGTCTATGCGGGCGTCGCCGCGCCGTTCAATTTCAACGGCCTGGTGCGCCACTACTTCATGCGACGCGGCGCGAACATCGCCGACATCCAGGTAAACCTCGTCCCGAAGGGCGAGCGCAAGGCGCAGAGCCACGACATCGCCAAGCGCGTCCGGCCGCGCGTCGCGGCAATCGCGGCGAAATTCGGCGCCCGCGTCGCCGTGGCCGAAGTGCCGCCCGGCCCGCCGGTGCTGCAAACGCTCGTGGCAGAAGTTTACGGCCCGACCGAGGCGTCGCGCCTGGCGCTGGCGGCGAAGGTGCGGGACATTTTCCAGACCACGCCCGGCGTGGTGGACGTGGATTGGTACGTCGAGGCCGACCAGCCGAAGGCGCGCTTCGTCATCGACAAGGAAAAGGCCGCCTTGCACGGCATCAGCGCGGAGACGATTTCCACCACGCTGCGCCTGGCCACGGCCGGCGACCCGCTGGATTTGCTGCACCAGCCGCGCGAGAAGGAGGACCTGGATATCGTCATGCAGTTGCCGCTGGCGGACCGCACCGCGCCCGAAGACCTGCTGGCGCTGAGGGTGCGGGCCGGCGACGCCAACGCCCTGCCCGAACCGCTCGCCGCCGGCAGCCCGCCGCCGCTGGTGCCGCTGCGCGAACTGGTGAAGATCGAGCCGACGGTGATCGACAAGAGCCTTTACCACAAGAATCTCATGCCCGTGACCTACGTGATCGGCGACGTGGCGGGCGTGGTGGAAAGCCCGGTCTATGCGATTCTCCAGATGAATCAGGCGTTGCGGAAGCTGGACATGCGGGCGTTCGGCGGCCCCAGCCCGGTCCTGAAGATTTACAACGCGGTCCTGCCTTTCACCGAGGACCAGCCGGCGCTCAAATGGGACGGCGAATGGCACATCACCATCGAAGTCTTCCGCGACCTCGGGATGGCGTTCGGCGCGGTATGCATCCTGATTTACGTGCTGATGGTCGGCTGGTTCCGGTCCTTCCTCACGCCGCTGATCGTGATGATCGTGATTCCGTTCTCGCTGGTCGGCATTCTGCCGGCGCACGGCGCGCTGCACGCCTTCTTCACGGCGACCTCGATGA
>JAJXZI010000321.1 GCA_021780115.1 bacterium
CGCCTGGAGCACCAGGCCGGCGGCGAACAGCAGAAACTCGACGAGGATTTTCTGACGGCGCTGGAGCACGGCATGCCTCCCGCCGGCGGCATGGGTCTGGGCATCGACCGCCTCTGCATGATGCTGCTCGGCCAGGAAAGCATCCGCGACGTGATCCTGTTCCCGCAGTTGAAGCCGAAATGACCGTTTAAGCCGAAACCGTATAGTTGAAAAGAAGCCACCGATTGGGGATTGATTGGTGATAGACGAAAACAACGCAATCGGCGGGCACAGGCTCGGATCACCCAACGTTGGCGAGGACATTTGAGTTCAAATTCCACGCTAAGCAATCGCCATCGCTTCGCCGAGCAACAGCTTTCCCCGCACGCCGGCAGCGCCCTGTTCTCTGGGGCTGGTTGCGCCTGCGGCACAAAGACGGTCAACCGGAGGGCGTGCAGGCCGGTTATCAAGCCCTGCCCTCCATCCGCTGCTGGCCCTGCTGGCCGCGCCGCGCCAGCCCGGCCCGGCTGCGCGGGGCCTCGTAGCGTTGGCGGTGAATAGTGTGGCGGGCCCGAATGTCGTCCCGCAGCGCCGCGTCGGCGGCTTGGCGAGCGCTGGGGCCGGTGGCCTGCCAAGCGCGGTAGCCGAAGCGACTCACGTCCAGGGCCGCGCAGAATTGGGCGATGGGGTGCTGGGCTTTCTGCTCTCGATGCGTTGGAAGCGCTCTGCGACGGTTCGGAGAGGATGCCCAGCGTTTTTTAGCAGGTCACGTTGCTCGCGCACGCGAGCCAGTTCGGCTTTGAGGGCGCGGATTTCGGCCTCCGGGTCGGCGCGGACAGGCACGGCGTCGCCGTGGTCGCGGCGCTTCCATTCCTTGAGGGCCGGGTAGCTCATCCCCAGCTTGCGCGCGCTCTGGGTGCCGCGTTGGCCGCTTTTCATCCAGTGCTCCACGGACTGGCGTTCGAAGGCCTCATCGTAGCTACCCCCGCAGCCCCGGGCGAAGAGCTTTGCGTCAGCGCCCCGCCGCCTGGGCCAGGCAAACCGGATGGGGGCGAGGGTCGGGAAGATTTTCTGGCCCCGATTCTGGCGCACCAGCCGGCGCCGGAATTTCCAAAACACCGCCCCGGGGAAACGGTTCTGGAACGCCCTGAACGGCCCATGTCCCCGCTGGGGGATGGCCACCAATCCCGTTGCCTTTTCGTGCGTGCGCCTTACCTTTGCCGCATGATTTACGACCGGTCACTTGACGACCTGCTCCAGAAGGTCTGGGACGGCCAGCGCATTGACCGGGGCGAAGCTCTGCGGCTCTACCACCTGCCGCTGGAGGAACTGGGCGCGCTGGCCGACCGCCGCCGCCAACTCGCCCGCGCCGCCGCCCACGACGGACGCGGCAACGAGATCGTCACTTACATCGTGGACCGGAACGTCAACTACACCAACGTCTGCAACGTCTATTGCAAGTTCTGCGCCTTCTATCGGACCGAGAAAGACGCCGACGCCTACGTCATTACCCACGAGGAAATGGACCGCAAGATCGAGGAGACGGTGGCGCTCGGGGGCACGCAGATTCTGCTGCAAGGAGGGCACCACCCGAAGCTGACGAAGCAGTGGTATCTGGACCTACTTTCGCACATCAAAGCGAGGTTCCCCCAGGTGAACATCCACGGCTTCAGCCCGAGCGAGTTCGTCCACTTCCGCGACGTCTTCCACGAGCCGCTGGAGAAACTCATTCCCGACTTCGTCGCTGCCGGGCTCGGCTCGATCCCGGGTGGCGGCGGGGAAATTCTCGTGGACCGCGTCCGCCAGCGCGTCTCCCCGCTCAAGGCGATGAGCGACGACTGGCTGGAAGTGATGGACGTGGCCCACCGCCTCGGCCTCTCTACCACGGCAACGATGATGTTCGGCCATGTCGAGACGGTAGAGGACCGGATCGAACACCTGGAGCGGGTTCGGGCGCAGCAGGACAAATCCCTTTCACGATGCAAGCCTGCTTTTGAAACCTGCGACGGCCCCCTCGCCCCGTCCCCCTCGGAGGATGAGCGGGTGCCTGAAGGGCGGGTGAGAGGAAAATCGGAAAGCGCGATTCCGTGCGGCCGGTTCACCGCCTTCATCTCCTGGACCTTTCAGCCCGAACACACGCGGCTGAAGGCGCCGACCGTCGGCGGCTACGAATACCTGCGCACGCAAGCCCTGTCCCGCATCTACCTCGACAACGTCCCCAGCGTGCAAAGCTCCTGGGTCACGCAAGGCCCGGACATCGGCCAGGTGGCACTCAAGTTCGGCGCGAACGACCTCGGCAGCATCATGATCGAGGAAAACGTCGTCAGCCAAGCCGGCGCCACCTTTCGCATGACTGTGGCCGACATGCAGCGGCTCATCCGCGACCTCGGCTACGAGCCACGCCAGCGGGACAATTGGTACCGGCTGGTGAATTAGCTGCCGCGCGTGGCACGGGTACCCCCCCGGTGCTCGCGGCGCCCGGTTCCTCTCCCGGCTGAACAAATTCCTTGGAGCCGTGCCCGTTGGGGAAATATAGTCGGGCGCATGGTTCGCGTTGGCATGGGCTACGACGTCCACGCGCTGGTGAAGGGGCGCAAGCTCGTCCTCGGCGGCGTGGAGATTCCGCACACAACAGGTCTCGACGGCCATTCCGATGCCGATGCGCTGATGCACGCGATTTGCGATGCCGTCCTGGGCGCGTTGGGCGAAGGCGACATCGGCCAACTGTTCCCGAACACCGATCTGCGCTGGCGTGGCGCGCCCAGCAAGGTGTTTCTGGCGGAAGCCGCCCGCCGCGTGGCCGCGCGGCGCGGCCGGCTCGTGAACGTGGACGCAAGCGTCCTCGCGGAGGCGCCGAGGCTCGCGCCCCACGCCGCGAGCATGAAGGCGAACATCGCCGCCGCCCTCGGCATCCGCCCGGACGCCGTCGGCGTCAAGGCGACGACGAACGAACGCCTGGGTTTCATCGGACGCGGCGAGGGCATCGCGGCGATGGCCGTGGCCTGCGTGGAGTTGCCCGATTGAGCCACGGGTGCCAGGTCCGTGATTCCCCCCCAACCGTCCTAAATCGGTCCAACCACCCGGAACATGCCGAAAGCCGAAATCAGTTGGCGCCGCGTGACCGAGGACGGCATGCGGTTGCAGGTCTATGCGCACCACGTCGGCCGCGACTGGCTGTTCTATGCCCGCGAGCGGCGTTACGAGCAGTGGCAGCGCATCGAAGAACCGCCGCTGGCAGACTGGCTGGAATTGCTGGACGCCGCGCAGCGATTGATCAACCGCCGCCGGCTGCGTCCCGAGGAAGAAGGGCGCATCAAGGCTCGCATCCGGGAGTCCTTCCCGGAAGTCGAGTTCGGACCAGCCGGCTGATATGAAATGCGCTGTGCCTTTCCGGCGTTTGCCCATCATGCTGGCGGTGGCACTCGCCTTCCAGAGCGCCGCGGGACCGAGCAGCTATTTCAAGATTCAGGTTCTCGACGAAGCCACGGGCCGCGGCGTGCCGCTGGTCGAGTTGAAGACGACGCACAACGTCCGCTGGTACACCGACAACAACGGCCTGGTGGCGTTTTACGAGCCAGGGCTAATGGACCAGCGCGTGTTTTTCTCGGTTCACAGCGACGGTTACGAGTTTGCGAAGGATGGGTTCGGCTACGCGGGGGTGGCGCTGGAGGTCAAGTCCGGCGGCAGCGCCACGCTCAAACTCCGACGCCAGAACGTGGCCGAGCGCCTGTATCGGATCACCGGCGCGGGCGCCTACCGCGACAGCGTCCTGCTGGGCGAGCGTGTCCCGGTGCGCGAACCGGTGCTCAACGCGCAGGTGCTCGGCCAGGACTCGGTGCAGGCCGTGCCGTTTCGCGGACGGATCTACTGGTTCTGGGGCGACACGGCGCGGGCGAGTTATCCGCTGGGCAATTTCCACACCACCGGCGCGACCTCGGACCTGCCGGGTCGCGGCGGGCTCGATCCAGGCGTGGGCGTGGACCTCGCTTACTTCACCAATCGCGACGGCTTTGTGAAGCCGATGGTCTCGCTCCCGGGCGACGGCATGGTGTGGCTCGACGGGTTGCTCACCGTGCCCGACGAGACGGGACGCGAACAACTCGTCGCGCATTACTCGCGGATGAAGAGCCTTAGCGAGCGCCTGGAGCACGGCCTCGTCCGCTTCGATTCGGTGAAGGCGGAGTTTGTCAAGCTCGTGCAGTTTGACAACGCGGATCGCTGGCACTGCCCGCAGAACCAGCCCACGCTCGTCCGCGACGGCGGCACGGACTACTTCTATTTCCTCTGGCCCGACCGGGCGGTGCGCGTGCAGGCCGACCTGGCGCACATGGAGAATCCGGCCGCCTATGAAGCGTTCACCTGCACGGCGCCTGGCTCCGGGGATAGCGCGCCCGCCCCGAACGTCGAGCGAGATGCTCGCGGCCGGCTCCAGTGGACCTGGCGCACCAACGCCCTCCCGCTCACTGCGCCCGGCGAGCGGAAGTTGGTGCAGGCAGGCCGGCTCACCGAAGCGGAGGCCCGCTTCCAGTTGCGCGACGTGGATGCCGGAGGGCTGGTGACCATCCACACCGGGTCGGTCCACTGGAACGCCTTCCGGAAGAAATGGATCCTGATCGGCGTGCAGGGGGGCGGCACTTCGCACCTCGGCGAAGTCTGGTACGCGGAGGCCGATTCCCCGCTCGGTCCGTGGCGGCGCGCGAAGAAGATCGTCACTCACGAGCACTACTCGTTCTATAACCCGACGCACCACCCCTTCTTCGACCAGAACGGCGGTCGGACCCTCTATTTCGAGGGCACCTACGCGAACACCTTTTCCGGCAACCCCGCCCCGACGCCGCGCTACGATTACAACCAGATTCTGTACCGTCTGGACCTGGCCGATCCACGCCTCAAAGCGGCCCAAACTCCGTCGCCCTGAAGCGGCGCGGGCGTTTTGTCCGGCCAACGCGAAGCCCAAAACCGGCTTACCCGGCGCCAGCGGTGTCCAGGGTGAGAGCGGGCTGCGGTTCAGAGACGTTCCCCTGCGTGGAATCCTGTTGAGCCTGGCTCACCGACACCCGGCGCTGCTGCCGCCATGCCTCGCCCAACTCCGTCAGCGCGTCGTCCCGGAGCATCTCCTCGATCAGCGGAAACACGCTGCGCTCCTCGGATTGGAAATGTTCGCGCGTCGCCAACACCGCGGCGCGCAGGAGGAGTTGGCCTTCGCGCAAATCCTGGGCGGCCCGCACGCGTTGGAAACGCACGTCGATTTCCTGGTGGTCACGGTAGAGACGATCCAACTGGCCCCGGTGCGCCAGTGCCTGGTCCAGCGCGACATAGGCCAGATTGGTTTCACTGTGGCCGTGGCTGCGCAGCATCCCCTCCACCAGACTGGCGAGTCGCTTCACTTCGGCGGGAGAGCCCAGTTCCGGCAGAAGACGCTCGATTTGGTCCAGCACCGCGGAAAACGCCGCGTGCTCCGCGACCAAGGCTTCGGTAATCTTCATAATCGGGAATGTCTCCGCCCATAGCCTACCCGAAAATGGAAAACCGTCAACCGCTACGGCCCGAGCAACGACGAAATCCGCCCGAAGTAATCCAGCCAGAACTGCACAATCCGCAGCGCGATCAACACCACAATCACCAAATAAACCAGCCGCGGCACCCATTGCGTCAGGGCGTGGAGTTTGCGGGCGCCTTCCTCCCGGTAAAGTTCGTGCAATCGGTGCAGCACCTCATCCAGCGTGCCGCTGATTTCGCCGGTGTGGTAGAAGTTGGCGAAGAGTTCCGGGAAGGCGCGGCTGGCGCGGACGACTTCCGCAGGCGTCTGGCCGGCCTCCAACCGGGACCGCCAGCCGAAGACCGCGCGCCGCAGCGCCGGCGAGCCGCTCGCGTCGGCCGCCAGTTCCCAGGCGTGAATGATCGGCACCCCGGCGTTCAGCAAGGCGCCCAAGGCCGCGGCCAGCCGTGACAACGCCAGCGCCCGCCGTGCGCCGCCGAGGACGGGGACCAACCGCAGCGCCGCTTCCAGGAGGGAGCGCCAGGTTTCGCCGTGGCGCGCCTGGCCCGCGTAAATCCCCAGCAGCACGAGGGCGTAGATCGGCAGCAAGTAGCCCAAGGTTTGCCGCAGGTAGGCCGCGACGTCGCCAGTGAGGAACAATTGCGGGAACGGCAAAACGAAAACGGCGAAGTGCAGCAGGAAGGCCGGGTAGAGCAGATTCTGGATCAACTGCCGCGATGCGCGGGCGCGCTCTTCGTAGTAACCCGCCAGCAACCGACAGCAGGCGTCCAGCCGCCCGCTTTGCTCGCCAGCCTCCAGCAAGGCCACGTCAAACCGCGCCATCCAGCGGCCCAAGGCGCGGAGCGATTCCGAAAAAGTGGCGCCTTGGTTCAATTGCTCGAGGACGCGTCCGATCGGCTGGCGGAAGGACCGGGCCGGCGGCGCGCGTTCGAGGTGCTCCAGCGCGCTGATCAGACTACCGCCGGCAGAGACGAGCTGGGCGATTTGGTGGTAAAACTCGGCCCGGGAGGCCAGGTGGCCGGGCGTGAGGATGAGCGGCATACGCCCCGCCGCCGGAACTCAAGCGGTCAGTCGGTCGAAGCTGGCCTTCAACTCCTTCTTGCTCTTCGCGCCGACGATCTGCTCCGCCACCGCACCGCCCTTGAAGAAGAGCAACGTGGGAATGGCGCGCACGCCGAACTGCACCGCCAGATCCTGCTCGTGATCGATGTTCACCTTGCCGACGCGCGCCTTGCCCGCGTACTCGTCCGCCAGTTGATCGAGCACCGGCGCGATCATCTTGCACGGACCGCACCATTCGGCCCAAAAGTCCACGAGGATCGGCGCGGTTGATTCCAAGACTTCCTGGGTGAAGTTGTCTTTGCCCAGCGTGACAATATTGGATGAAGCCATGATTTGAGAAAAGAAACCAGCGGGTCGCTCAACTCAGGAAATGACCGCCAGCAGCAGATATAGGGTGGTGCCCACCGCCGCCACACCCGCCACGGCGGCGCCGACGGCCAGCCCGACATCCACACTGCTGAGTGCCG
>JAJXZI010000151.1 GCA_021780115.1 bacterium
GGACCGAGCCCGGTCGCCGCCGTCTCATGGCGCTCGAAGTCGCCCGCCGCAACCATGACTGGTCCCAAGTCTGGCAGCTAAATTAAGAACAGTGTCAAGATGCACCCGAGCCACGCGCGCCACTCATTGTGCACTTGGCAGCGAGCGATACGGCTGTGGGGAGGACCGCCGCTCACGGCAAATCGGTCGTCCCCATCAAATAGCGGTCGCACTCGCGGGCGGCGCCGCGGCCTTCGTTGAAGGCCCACACCACCAGACTCTGGCCGCGCCGGCAGTCGCCCGCGGCAAAGACGCGATCAAGGCTGGTGGTGTATTTCTCAAATTCGGCCTTGATGTTGGTGCGCGGGTCGCGCTCCAAACCGAGCTGCTCGAGCAGCGGTTGTTCCGGACCCAGAAAGCCCATGGCCAGGAGCACGAGTTGCGCGGGGCGCGCCTGCTCGCTGCCGGGCACTTCCTTGGGCACCCAGGCACCCTTCTCGTTTTTCTCCCACTTCACCTGCACAGTCAGGAGTTCCTTCACCTGGCCGTGATCGTCGCTGATGAATTTCTTGACGGTGGTCAGATAGAGACGCGGGTCGGCGCCGAATGTTGCCGCGGCTTCCTCCTGGCCGTAGTCCAGGCGGTAAACCTTCGGCCACTCGGGCCAGGGATTGTCGCCCGCGCGCTCCAGCGGCGGCTTCGGGAGAATCTCGATTTGCAGCAGGCTCCGGCAGCCGTGGCGCATCGCGGTGCCGACGCAATCGGTGCCGGTGTCGCCGCCGCCGATGACGACCACGTCCTTTCCCGCGGCGGAGATGAAACTACCGTTCTGCTTGCCGTCCAGCAGCGCCTTGGTGTTGGCGCTGAGAAAATCCATCGCGAAGTGGACACCTTTGAGGTTGCGGCCCTCAATGGGCAGATCGCGCGGCTTCGTGGCGCCGGTGCAGAGGATCACCGCGTCGAAAGATTCCATCATGTCCTTCGCGGAATAGTTGACGCCCACTTCCGTCTTGCAGACGAACGAAATGCCTTCCTGCTCCAGAAGCTTGAGACGGCGCAGCACGACCTCTTTCTTGTCGAGCTTCATGTTCGGGATGCCGTACATGAGCAGGCCGCCGGGGCGGTCCTCGCGCTCAAAGACGGTCACCCAGTGGCCGGCCTTGTTAAGTTGCGCCGCAGCGCACAGGCCCGCCGGACCGGAGCCGACCACCGCGACCTTTTTATTCGTCCGAACCTTGGGGGGGGCAGGCGCGACCCAGCCTTCTTCCCAGCCCTTCTCGATGATCGCGTACTCGATGTTCTTGATCGTCACGGGCGGCGAATGGATGCCGAGCACGCACGAACCTTCGCACGGCGCCGGGCAGACGCGGCCGGTGAAATCGGGGAAATTGTTCGTCTTGTGGAGTCGTTCGAGCGCCTCCCGCCAGAGGCCGCGGAAGATCAAATCGTTCCACTCCGGGATCAGGTTATGAATCGGGCAACCGGAGGCCATGCCGCTGAGCAGCGCGCCGGTGTGGCAGAACGGGACGCCGCAGTCCATGCAGCGCGCGCCTTGCTGGCGGAGTTTCTTCTCCTCCATGTGATGGTGAAACTCCTTCCAGTCGCGGAGGCGCTCGATCGGCGAGCGGTCCACGGGGAGTTCGCGCAGATATTCGATGAAGCCGGTGGGTTTGCCCATTGATTGAAATCGTTTGTCAGGCCGTCACGTTTTTAGGATGTCAGGTTTTCAAGCTATTCAGCGGTTCGGCTGGCTCACGAACCCTCCTGAAAGCCTGACAACTTGATGACCACACGCTCGCGTCGCTCACATTAAATCAATTGCCACCCACGCGGGCCGTGTCGTGCGCGTTTTCCTCGAAGGCGGTCATGATCGCATCGTCGCCGCTCAGGCCGGAGTCCGTCACGCGTTTGATGGCGGTGACCATGCGTTTGTAGTCCTTGGGCATGACTTTGACGAACTTCGGCACCACGTCGTCCCAGCGCTCCCGGATGCGCCGCGCATAATCGCTGCGGGTGTATTGGACGTGCCGTTCGACCATCTGGCGGACCTCGGCGATTTCCTCCGGATCTTCCAGCTTCTCCAGGCCGACCATCTGCTTGTTGCAGCGGCGCGGGAAGTCGCCCGCCTCGTCCAACACGTAGGCGACGCCGCCCGACATGCCGGCGGCGAAGTTGCGGCCGGTCGGCCCGAGCACCACCACGCGTCCGCCGGTCATGTACTCGCAACCATGGTCGCCGACGGACTCGACGACCGCCTTGACGCCGCTGTTGCGGACGCAGAACCGCTCGCCAGCCATGCCGCGCACGTAGGCCTCGCCACTCGTCGCGCCGTAGAGCGCCACGTTGCCGATGAGGATGTTTTCCTCGGGGACGAACGTCGAACCGACAGGCGGATAAACGATGATTTTGCCGCCGGAAAGGCCCTTGCCAAGATAGTCGTTGGCGTCGCCTTCGAGGATGAAGGTCATGCCTTCCGGCATGAACGCGCCGAAGCTCTGGCCCGCCGAACCTTTGAAATGGAGGCGGATCGTGTCGGCCATCAGCCCCGCCGGGCCGTGGCGCTTGGTGATTTCGCTGCCAACGATGGTGCCGACGACGCGGTTGACGTTCCGGATCGGAAGCTCCGCGACGACCTTCTCCTTCCGCTCGATGGCCGGTTTGCAGAGATCAAGCAGCGTGGTGAGGTCGAGCGCCTCCTCCAGGCCGTGGTCTTGCGGCATCTGGCAATAGCGTCCGACCTCGGCGCCGACTTCGGGTTGGTAAAGGACGTTGCTGAAGTCGAGGCCGCGGGCCTTCCAGTGATCGACCGCCTTCTTCGGCTCGATCCGGTCGGCGCGGCCGATCATCTCGTTGAAGGTGCGGAAGCCGAGTTGGGCCATCAATTCGCGGACTTCCTGCGCGATGTAGCGCATGAAGTTGACGACGTGCTCCGGTTTGCCGGTGAAAAACTTCCGCAAGTTCGGATCCTGCGTAGCCACGCCGACCGGGCAGGTGTTCAAGTGGCAAACGCGCATCATGATGCAGCCCATCGCCACCAGCGGGGCGGTCGCGAAACCAAATTCCTCGGCGCCCAGCAGCGCAGCGATGACCACATCGCGGCCGGTCTTCAACTGGCCATCGGTCTCGACGACGATGCGGCTGCGCAGATTGTTCAGCACCAGGGTCTGGTGCGTCTCGGCGAGGCCGAGTTCCCACGGGATGCCCGCGTGCTTGATGCTGGTCTGCGGCGAAGCCCCGGTGCCGCCGTCGTAACCGCTGATGAGCACGACGTCCGCGTGCGCCTTGGCCACGCCCGCCGCCACGGTGCCGACGCCGACTTCGGCGACGAGCTTGACGCTGATCCGCGCCTGGCGGTTGGCGTTCTTCAAATCGTGGATCAGTTCCGCCAAATCTTCGATGGAGTAGATGTCATGGTGCGGCGGCGGCGAGATGAGGCCGACGCCGGGCGTCGAGTGCCGGACGCGGGCGATCCACGGATAGACTTTCTGGCCGGGTAATTGCCCGCCTTCGCCGGGCTTGGCGCCCTGGGCCATCTTGATTTGCAGTTCGCGGGCGTTGACCAGGTAGAGGCTGGTTACGCCGAACCGGCCGGAGGCGACCTGCTTGATGGCCGAGTTCTTCGAGTCGCCGCGCTCGTTGGTCCAGACGTAACGTTGCGGGTCTTCGCCCCCTTCGCCGGTGTTGCTCTTGCCGCCGATGCGGTTCATGGCGATGGCCAGCGTCTCGTGCGCTTCCTGGCTGATCGAGCCGTAGGACATGGCGCCGGACTTGAAACGTCGCATGATGCTCTCGACCGACTCGACTTCCTCGGTGGGAATCGGCGTCGCGGACTTGAAATCCAGCAGGCCGCGCAGCGTCGCCAAGTGCTTCGACTGCTCGTTGACCTTCGCGGAATACTGCTTGAACACGTCGTAACTGCCGACGCGCACCGCCTTCTGGAGCAGGTGGACTGTATCCGGGTTGAATAGGTGGAACTCGCCGTCATCGCGCCACTGGTATTGGCCGCCGGGATCAAGAACGTGGCCGTTGACCTGGCGCTCCGGGAACGCCCGCTGGTGCCGCGCCGCGATTTCTTGGTGGATCACGTCCAAGCCGACGCCGCCCACACGCGAAGGCGTCCAGGTGAAATATTTGTCGATGACATCCTGGCGCAGGCCGATCGCCTCGAAGATTTGCGCGCCACGATAACTCTGGATGGTGCTGATGCCCATCTTGGACATCACCTTCACGACACCTTTGGCGGCGGCTTTGGTGTAATTCTTGACGGCCTGCTGGTGGGTAATGCCGGTGAGCAGGCCCTCGAGGATCATGTCGCCGAGCGTCTCGAAGGCGAGATACGGATTGATCGCGCCGGCGCCGTAGCCGATGAGCAGCGAGAAATGATGCACCTCGCGCGCCTCGCCGGTTTCGAGCACCAGACCAACGCGCGTCCGCAGCCCTTCGCGGATGAGGAAGTGATGCAGTCCGGAGACGGCCAGCAGGGCCGGAATGGGCGCGAAGTCCTTGTTCACGCCGCGGTCGCTCAGAATGAGGATGTTGTGGTCGTCGGCGATGAGGTCGCGCGCCTTCTTGCAGAGATCGTCCATCGTTTTGGCGAGGCCCTTCTCGCCGCGCGACACGCGGTAAAGAATCGGGAGCACCGCCGACTTGAAGCCGGGCAGCGTGAGCTTGCGCAGCTTGGCGAATTCCTCGTTCGTGAGGATCGGCGATTTCACGTCGATCCGCCGGCAGGCCGACGGCTCGGGCATGAGCAGATTGCCCTCCGCGCCGAGCCGCGTCTCGGAGGACGTCACGATCTCTTCGCGGATGCAGTCGATCGGCGGGTTCGTGACCTGCGCGAACAGTTGCTTGAAATAGTTGTAGAGAAGTTGCGACTTGTTCGACAACACCGCCAACGGCGTGTCGGTGCCCATCGAGCCGACCGCTTCGACGCTGTCGCGCGCCATCGGCAGCATGACGATGCGGAGTTCCTCAAAGGTGTAGCCAAACGCCATCTGGCGCTGAATGAGCACCTCGTGGGTGGGTTCCGGCGGCTCGGCCGGCGCCGGCAATTCCGAGAGCCGCACCATGTGCTCGTTGAGCCAAACCCGATACGGACGCTCGGTGGAAATCTTGAGCTTGAGCTCATCGTCAGCGACGATGCGGCCCTCTTCGGTATCGACCAGGAACATGCGCCCCGGCTGGAGACGACCCTTTTGCAGAACCCGCTCCGGCGGCACGTCGAGCACACCGACTTCCGAGGCCATGATCACGAGATCGTCTTTCGTGACGTAGTAGCGCGACGGGCGCAGGCCGTTGCGGTCGAGCACGGCGCCAATTTTCTTGCCATCGGTGAAGGCGATCGAGGCCGGGCCGTCCCACGGCTCCATGAGGCACGAGTGGTATTCGTAAAACGCCTTCTTCTCGTCGCTCATGCCCTCGTGGTTGGACCACGGCTCGGGGATCATCATCATCATCGCGTGCGGCAACGAACGACCGGCCAACACGAGCAGTTCGAGCGTGTTGTCGAACATGGCCGAGTCACTGCCGTTCGGATCGATGATCGGCATGATCTTCTGGATATCGTCGCCGAAAAGCTCCGACTCAAAGAGCGCCTGGCGGGCGTGCATCCAATTGATGTTGCCCCGCAGCGTGTTGATTTCGCCGTTGTGTGCGAGGTAGCGATACGGATGGGCGCGCTCCCAACTCGGAAACGTGTTCGTCGAAAACCGAGAGTGAATCAGCGCCAATGCCGACTCCATCGCCGGATTCATCAGGTCGGGGAAATACTCCGGCAATTGCTCGGTGAGGAGCATGCCTTTATAGACGAGTGTCTTGTAGGACAGGCTGGGCAGATACCAATACTCGCTGCCGTCCATGCCCGATTTGCGGATCTCGGTGTAGGAGCGCTTGCGGATGATGTAGAGCTTGCGCTCGAAGGCCAAATCGTCGTCGAGCGCCGCGTCGCGACCGATGAAGACTTGCCGGATGAACGGCTCGCACGATCTGGCCGTGGCGCCCAGGGAGGCGTTCTGAGTGGGCACGGTGCGCCAACCGAGGAAACGCTGGCCCTCTGACTGAACAATTTTTTCAAAGCGGTCCTCGATCAGCCGGCGCTGCTTGGGATCGCGCGGCAGGAACACGAGGCCCGAGCCGTATTCGTCCGCGCCCGGCAACCGGATGCGCGCCGGTTTGCAGACTTCCTGGAGAAACGCGTGCGGCATCTGGAGCAAGATACCCGCGCCGTCGCCGGTGTTGGCCTCGCAGCCGCAGGCGCCCCGGTGATCCAAGTTCCGCAGGATTTGGATGGCGTCCTTGACCATCTGGTGGGATCTCTGGCCCTTGATGTTGACGATGAAGCCCACGCCGCAGGCCTCGTGCTCGAACCAAGGGTCGTACAAGCCTTGTTTCGGCGGCGGGCCTGCCCGTCCGGCCGGCGGGCCGGTGCGAACCGGCGGGCCGTCGGGCGACTGCCTCGAACTCATTGTCGGATGCCGCGATGTCTTCACGGTGTAAATCTAACGATGCGTATTCTCTACCGCAATCAAAGCGGCGCGCAAGATGATTGTCGGGGATTTTCGCCGCAAAAGGCGCAAACTGCGCAAGAATGAATATCGCTCTGTTACACGAAACGGGCATGGGGAGCGCGCCCGCCGCGGTCGCTGTTTTCCTCGCACTCAACTGTCAGCGGCGGTCTGAAAATCAGTTGATGTGGGCTTGCACTTCACTCAAGTCACGCAAGGGATAGTAGCGGGTGGGCATGGCTGAAGACTATCCACGCACCCGGACATCGCCTCCCTAGGGTCCAGGCGAACCTCATCATCTCGGCATCATTGCCGCGCCTTGAACCACCTGCCGAAAGTGCGTTCCCCCCCCCAGCGTCTGGGCAACCCCTTGAAGCCTTGGACGTCGTCGCAACGGCGCACAATCTCCAGTCTCAATTGACCGAAGGGACGAAGTGGCTTCGCCCAGTTGCCCAAGGCTCCCCGATAACCG
>JAJXZI010000265.1 GCA_021780115.1 bacterium
TGGCGATCCACCTGACCGGTGTCCGGGATCTGAACCTGGGCGTGCTCCTGACGCCGTTGCGGGAAGGCGAAACCGCCCCCGCGGCTCGCCCCGAACCGACCCCGCTCGCGAATTGGTGATGGGTAGCGCTCGCCTCTCGCGGACTGTGCGCGGCGTCGCCAGCCACCCGTGCGACGCGGGTGCCAACCCAACTGACGAAAAGCCATTGCTCGCGAGGCGCCGTCTGGTGCAGCGATTCATCGCCGCTGCGTGCGGATTTCTTCCGCGACCTTCCTGATGCCCGCCGCAACGTCTGTCCAGGCCTCGGCGCGATTCCGCCAACTGGTGACCGGCTTCACGTCTTTCGGGAAGCCTTGCAGCTTGCCGAAAGGCGCGGCTTTCCAGTCGCAAGCGCGGAGGATCACCGGCACCACGCAAGCCTCTCCTTTCGCCTCCCGCTCCAGCGCCATCTTCATCTCCGTTTCGTAGCAGTAGTCCGACGCCACGAAATCGGCGCTCACCAGCAGCAGGATCAAGTCGGCGCGCTTGAAGTTGTCGTCAATCACGCCGGCCCAGTTCTCGCCGCCGAGAATCTTCCGGTCGTGCCAGGTGCTGATGACGCCCTGGCGCTGAAGGAGCTTGAGATGCGTCTCCAGTTGGTCGCGCAGTTCCTCGTCCTTGTGCGAGTAGCTGAAGGCCACGCGGACGGCTTCCCGGCCCGCCGCCTCGCGCGTCTTGAAGTAGTAGTCCAGGATGCTGGCTGGACTCCCGGGCTCGGCGTGGGTGCTCCAGATTTCAACGAGGGTTGGTCCGAGGACTTTCGGCGGCAGGCCCAAGGCGGGGTTGTTGTGGAGAAACAAGCTGGTCAGTTGCTTCAGCCGGCGCAGGCCCTCTGGCAACGCTGCCAGATGGTTGCTTCCAAGATTGAGCCATTGGAGTTCGGCCAGTTGGCCGATGGTTTCTGGCAAGGCTGTCAATCGGTTGTTGGGAATGTCGAACATTGAGAGTCCGGCCATTTGACCAATCGTCTCCGGCAAGACCGTGAGTTGGTTGCCGCCGACGAAGAGATTGCTGAGTCGGCCCAGTCGGAGGACGGTCTCCGGCAACACCGTCAGTTGGTTGTCGCTAATTTCGAGATTCCAGAGTGGGGCCAGTTGGCCGATGGTCTCTGGCAAGGCCGTCAGTCGGTTATTGGAAACGCCCAAGTCCGTGAGTTGGACCAGTTGGCCGATGGCCTCCGGTAAGGCTGTCAGTCGGTTCTTGCTGACCTGGAGTGACTGGAGTTGGACCAGTTGGCCGATGGCTTCTGGCAAGGTGGTCAGTCGGTTATTGGCAACGGAGAAACGCCTGAGTTGGGTCAGTCGGCCGAGGGCTTCCGGCAAGGCCGTCAGTTGGCCGTCGTCAAGGCAGAGTGTTTGGAGTTGGGCCAATTGGCCGATCGAAGCCGGCAGCTCGGTCAGGCCCAAGCCACTGAGGTTCAGGATGGTTTCCTTGGACTTCCGCGCCGCTTCAATCCGTTCTTCGGCGATTTCCTCCGGGGTCTTCTTGCGGCGTTTCGCGCGTCCGCCCGTTCCGAGATTGGTTTCACTGGCTGCCATGCGCGCCATCCTCCCTCCGCCGCCCGCCCAAATCCAGCCGCGAATTCTGCTTGGGTGGAACAGGCCACTGGCCTGTCGCGTCCGGCGAGTCGCCGACCGGGGGGGGCGGATTGCGTCCGCGCTGCCCAAACAACTGCGCGCTTCGTGCTTCTCCGTGGTCGTCCCGCGCCATACACTCGGACAATATGAAGCCTCCGTATATTTCGCTGGTCTTTCGCCGCTTCAGCCGTCGTGCCACGGCACGGATTGTCCTCGCTGTGAGCGCGGCTCTTTTTACCTTCAACCTTTCCGCCGCCTACCCGGAGCGCTTCGTCTGGGTCTTTGGCTGGGGTCTTGGCCGGGACAGCGACGTGCCCGAAATCACGCAGGTGCTCGACACCGCCGCACAGCACGGGATCAACGGCGCCGTGGTCTCTTTCGGTCTGGACACGCTGTGCCAGCACGACGCGGCCTACTTCCGCCGGTTGGCGGCGGTGCGGAAGGCCTGCGAAAAGGACAAGCTGGAGCTGATTCCCTCAGTCTTCTCGATAGGTTACGGGGGCGGCATTCTGGCGCACGACCGGAACCTCGCCGAGGGACTGCCGGTGGAGGACGCCCCGTTCGTCGTGAAGAACGGCGAGGCGCGGCTGGCGCCGGATGAGTCGGTCCGGCTCGCCAACGGCGGCTTTGAGGACTTCGCCGGAAACCGGTTCAAAGGCTACGGTTTCCATGATCAGCCGGGGGAAATCAGTTTTGCCGACACCGAGGTCAAGCACAGCGGTCGCGCCTCCCTGCGGATGGAGAACTTCACCGCGAATCCCTACGGCCACGGGCGCGTCAACCAGGAGGTCCGCGTCCAGCCGCACCGCTGTTACCGCGTCAGCGTGTGGGTGAAGACGGAGGGATTGCGGCCCGCGAATGCCTTCCGCCTGCTGGTGCTGGCTGGTGACCGCGACCTCGCCCCGCGCGAGTTCAACCCGCCCGCCACCACCGATTGGCGCCGGCTGACGATGCTGTTCAACAGCCTGGAGTTCGACCGCGTGCTGCTCTACGCCGGCGTGTGGGGCGGCAAGGCGGGCAAGTTCTGGCTCGACGATTGGAGCATCGAGGAGGTGGGGCCGGTCAACGTGCTGCGCCGGCCCGGAACGCCCGTCGCCGTCCGCGGCGAGGACGGCACGACGACCTACGCCGAAGGCAAGGACTACGCGCCGCTGCGCGATCCGAACTTCAGCCCGTGGAGCGATTCCGGCGAGGCGCCGCCGCTGAAGATTCTTCCCGACGGCCGGATCCAGGAGGGGGCGCGGCTGCGGGTGAGTTGGTATCACTCGATGCTCATCAACGACTCGCAGGTGACCGTCTGTATGGCCGAACCGGAGGTCTATGCGATCATCGATCACGAAGCCAAACTGCTCGCCGAGCGACTCCATCCTCGCCGGGTGATGTTGAACATGGACGAAGTCCGCATGGGCGGCACCTGCCAGGCGTGTCGCGGACGCGACATGGGCGAGCTGTTGGGCGAGTGCATCACCAAGCAGGCGCAGGCGATCCGCCGCTACTCGCCGGGCGCCGAGGTCTATGTGTGGTCCGACATGCTGGATCCGAACCACAACGCGCACGGCAATTACTTTCTGGTCAACGGTGACTTCACCGGCTCCTGGAAGCACATCCCCAAGGATCTGGTTATCGCCGTCTGGGGCGGCGCCCCGCGCGAGAAGAGCCTGAAGTTTTTCGCGGATCAAGGCTTCCAGACACTCGTCTCCTGCTACTACGACGCCGATGATCTCAACGACGTTAACGGCTGGTTGGCGATTGCCCGGCCGTTGCCGCGCGTGCTGGGGTTCATGTACACGCCCTGGCAGAGGAAATACGCCCTGCTGCCCGCGTTCGGAGACTTGCTCCAGGGCGCCTCGGGGAAATGACGTGGCGTTGGAGGAAAGCTTCGCCGCGCGCCCGGCCGCTTGCCAGCGCCGGCACCGATGGCGCATCTTGCCGCGCGTGAAAACGATTCTGCTTGCCGCCGCTCTTGCGGCTTCGCTCTGCGTCGGCGCTCTGACCGCCGCGGAACCGCCGACTCTGGCCGAGCGGTTGGGTTACCAGGCAACCGACCGCCTCCTGATCATCAACGGCGATGACACCGGGATGTGCCATGCCGCCGACCAGGCCACCACCGAGTGCCTGGAGACGGGGCTGATGACTTCGGCCACGATCATGGTGCCGTGTCCGTGGTTCTACGAGATCGCCGACTACGCCCGCGCGCATCCCGAGAAGGACTTCGGGGTGCATCTCTGCCACACTGCCGAATGGAAGCACTATCGCTGGGGACCGGTGGCGCCGCGTGAGCGCGTGCCGGGCTTGGTGGACCCGGACGGGTGCCTGTGGCGGTCGCCCGAAGAGGTGTACGCGAAGGCCAGCCCGGAGGAAGCGCTCACGGAAGGCCGCGCACAGATCCAGAAGGCGCTGGCCGCCGGCATTGACCTGACGCACCTGGACTCGCACATGGGCACCTTGCAGGAAGACCTGCGCTTCGTGGAGGTCTATCTGAAGCTGGCGGACGAGTTCCACCTGCCGGTGCGCATGGCTTCGCAGGAAACCCTGGAGAAGTTCCACCAACCCGGTCTGCGGGCCCGGTTCGCCGCCCGGGGCATTGTGTTCCCGGACCACTTCATTTACGAGGAACTCCGGGACGAGCCGCGCGACGTGAAGGGATTCTGGCTGAAAGTCCTTGGCCACCTGCGCCCCGGTGTCACGGAGCTTTACATCCACGCCGCCAAGCCCACCGAGGAATTGCAGGCCATCACGGGCAGTTGGCGCACGCGGGCCGCGGAGTTCGAAACCTTCACCCACGACCCGGAAGTGCGTCGGGTCGTCGAGGACCAGAAAATTATCCGGATCGGTTACCGGCCGCTGCGGGATCTCCAGCGGAAGCTGCGGAAAACTGGCCCGTGAATGACGTCCGTCGGCCTGTACGGATCAAGTCGTCGCGCACCATTGACGTGAAACGCCACTGACGCCATGAGCACCAAAGCCATTCGCCATTTGACCGAAGCTGACCCGCATCTGGGGGCGTTCATCCAGCGCGCCGGCGTCATCCGGATACGGCCCGATCGCACCCGGACTCCCTTTGTCAGCCTGGTTCGGGCCGTGGTTTCCCAGCAACTCAGCGGCAAGGCCGCCGGCACCATCCTCCAGCGGGTGCTGGCCCTCTTCCCGGCGGGCCGGTTTCCGACGCCCGCTGAGATCCTCCGCGTGCAACCCGATGCGCTCCGCGCCGCCGGATTGTCCCGGCAGAAGGTGACCTACGTTCGGGACCTCGCCGAGAACGCCGTGGCCGGCGTGGTACCGACGCGGATGGAAATCGAAGCGATGCGGGACGAGGAAATCGTCGAGCGCCTCACACGCATCAAGGGAGTCGGTCGCTGGACCGTGGAGATGTTGCTCATCTTCGGCCTGGGCCGGCCGGACGTGCTGCCGGCTCATGACCTCGGCGTGCGGAAGGGCTTTGCCCTCGTCCACGCCCAACGCAAACTCCCGACGCCGGAACAGTTGTCGCGGTTTGGGGAGCGCTGGAAGCCGCATCGCACGACAGCCGCCCTGTACCTCTGGCGGGCGGTGGACGCCGAGCGCGCACCCGCCGGGCGGTGAGAGTGCCGGGCGCACAACTCGCGTGACCATAGCAGGGCCGAAACCTCGGCCCAGGTTCGAACCGCGCTCGCGGCGGCGTTTAGCGGGCGTCCACCACGTTTCCGGTGTGACGTGGATTGCGCCGAAACATGGGCCACGAGGATTGCGCCAGTCCATTGGTGCCCTTCAAGGAGTAACATTGGGTCGCCTGGCTCCCGAGATAGATCGTTCCCTCGGGGCCGATCGTGGGCGAGGCCAGGCTGTGGCCATGCAGCCAAAACGACCACAAGAAGACACCCGTCGTGCTCATGGCGGTCAGGAGACCGTTGTCGCAAACGAAATAAACGGTGTTGCCGTCGGTGACCGTGGGCGAAGTGTCGATCAAGTCGTCGCCCCCGCGCTCCCACATCTTCTTGCCTTCCGGCGAGACGCCGACGTGCCCTTCGTTGATGCCGACATAGACGTTGCCGGCGGCGTCCAACGCCGGTGAGGAAGCGCTGATCCCGCCGGCCCAAAGTTGCCAGCGGGGTTTGCCGTCGGGTTCGAGCGCGTACAGCCGGCCGTCCACCGAGGTGAAATAGAGCGAGCCGTCCGAGTGAATCGCGGGCGATGAGATGATGGGGCCGCCGGTGGCGAAGGCCCACTTCTTCTTCCCGTCCGGCGTGAGGGCGTAGAAGTTCTTGTCGTGCGAGCCGAAATAAACCGTGCCGTCGGCACCGATGGCCGGCGAGGACACGACGGGACCGCCGGTCAAGAAGACCCACTTCGGCCGGCCGTCCGGCGTGAGCGCGTAGAAGTTGTGGTCCCACGAGCCGAAATAGACCGTCCCATCGGACGCAAGGGCAGGGGAGGAGTCCACCCAGGCCTGCGTGGGGAACGCCCACTTCCGCTGGCCGTCCGGGGTCACGGCGTAGAGGCAGCCGTCGCGCGAGCCGAAGTAAATCGTCCCGTCCCGGCCAATGGCCGGCGAGGACTCGATTTCCTGTCCGGTGGCGAAGTCCCATTTCTCGGTGCCGTCGGGGCGCAGCGCGTGGAGGCGCCGGTCGGTGGCGCCGTAGTAGAGGGTGCCGTCCGGGGCCAGGGCCGGCGAGGCGTCCTTGGCGCAGTTGCCGCCGAAACGGCCCACGGGCACCAGCCAGCGAATCCGGTTGGTTTCGTCCTGCGCCAGAACGCTGGCGCAGCACGCCAAGCCAAACGCAGCGAGGGACAAAAGCCTGGCGCGCAGCCGCGGCCGGAGTTGCCTGCGGGAATCGTCTCCCGAAACGTGAGTCACGCCATCATGTTCGGGGGCCGTCGGGCAGGCTCAAGATAAAAGTGCGCGGGGGGGGCGGGCTGGTCTTGCCTGGCGCACTTCGTCGGCGTCCTCGGAAGACCGCCTTGCGGGCGAGCACGCGAACGGAGGACGAGGGACGACGACCCCCTTCCTCGCCCCGCCAATCCCGCTTGCATACGGTCCCTGCTGGGTTATGGTGCGCGCCCCTATGGAAAAAATTGTCATCATGGGTTCGGGCTGCGCCGGCCTGACGGCGGCGTTGTATGCCGCGCGCGCCGACTTGCAGCCGCTGGTCCTGACCGGCACCCAGCCGGGCGGCTTGCTCACGACCACGACGATCGTGGAGAATTACCCTGGCTTCCCCGACGGCGTGGACGGTTACGAGTTGATGACGCGGATGCAGAAGCAGGCGGAACGCTTTGGCGCGAAAACCAGTTTCGGCGTCGTCGAGTCCGTGGATTTTTCGCAAAAGCCGTTTGTGCTGACGGTGG
>JAJXZI010000081.1 GCA_021780115.1 bacterium
GCTCCAACTCGGCTTTGAGCGCCGGTTGAACCGTTAGTTTAAGATGCGCACGGGCCATGCCAGAATGATCTCATACCCCATTCGTAAAACAAGACATTGTGATGATTATAACGCAGAATTGGTATGATACGCTTTCACGCTCGCCAGATTGCTTTGCGTCAGCACCGCCAGTTCGGCCGTCTGTTCCTCACTCAGGTTTTCCGGGTTCTTGCGCCGCAGCCAGCGCGAGTCCTTCAACTCCGGCCGCTGCTTCTGTTCGCGCCGCCGCACCTTCTCCGTCGCCAGGATCAGGTTGGCGATCACATGGTATTTGTCATGCGCCCCCGTCGCGTTGCGGCAGGTCTCCCGCACGCCCTTCAGATACGCCGGACTCAAATCCAGCGAAACCTCCGTCAGCGCGTGCCGATGCCCGTTGTGGGCCTCCAACGCCTCAATGAACCGGGGGGAAAACACCCGCGTCCCGATCCTCCGCCGCACAGAGCCCCCGCTTCTGGATCAGATCGGCGAAGACGCTGATATACTTGGGCCCTTTGCGCACGGACATCTCGTCCCCCCCCCACAACAGACGTTCGAAAAGTCCGCCTCAGCACAGGCTGCGTCCCCATGCTTGTGCAGGAGCCGCCCAAGGCGCGGGGCGGTTTCGCCCAGCGTCTGGGCGGCGCGCTCGACGGCCATCTCGCGCAGCAGCAACAGGGCGCAGGCTTCAAACTCCTTGCTGAAGCCGCCCGCCTTGCCTTCCCACGGCGGACGCACCCGCCCGGTATGACCGCACTGGGGACAGCGCCCGCGCGGCAGCCGCGCCCCGATCTCACCGCGATATTGCATCACGTTGAGATGCCGCCAACGCAACGGCTCAGTGCCGTCGTAGCCTTTGGCTTCCGCACCACACTGGGGACAACGTTCCCGCTTCCACACTTCGTCGGTGTGTTCGAGTTGCAGATCCACCTGGCTGCGGTCCTTGCGGAAAACGCATTCGGTGACTCGCCACTTCAGTCCCAGCCCCAACAGTTCGGCAAACAATTTCTCGGGTGTCATACCCTCAAAGCCTGCCCAATCCTTTCTTCACCGAAAACGTCAGAGAACCGTTAAAATAGAACCGCCGCCAGAAGGGCAGCCAGGTCGGCACCCGCAGATAGCAAAGGCCCAGCCGCTCATGGACGAAGTAAAAGTAAACGTGGAGGCATTTGCCCTGGGTGATTTTGACGCCCGTGCGGCCCGTGGCCTTGCCATGCCAGGGCCGGAACGCCGGGCAGGGTTCCATCGCCGAAAAGACATGAACCAATCCGGGCTGCGGGCCCCGCCGGGCCAGCACCTCCGCCACGCGGTCTTCCTTGCGAAAGTTTTTCCGCGCAATGAACTCGACCTCCAACCCGGCCTTCCGGGCCAACTGCGCGGCGTGATCGCGCCGCGGTTCGGCGAAGATGCCCCGGTCAAAGCAACGGATGCCGGCCCAATGCAACTGCCGCTCCAGCGCCGCAGCGTGGCACACGTCCCGCAGGCTGCCCGTGATGATCACGCGGTCAAAGCAACCCCGTTGACCCGCGATCTGGGAGGCATAGCGCGCCACCAGTGAACTCGATTCCCCGGCGGCGGGGGCAGGCGTCGTTTCCATACCGCCCAACTTGCCCCAGCCTCTTGCTTCCGGCTCCGCCGGGTTATGGCAACGGGGCTGCGCTCCAGCGGCGGGAGGGCGCTCCGAGGATGCCCAAGCGGCCGTGCCAGCCGGATGCGTTGCAAGTTGTCGCACGTCAGAGACTTGGACGGTTCCCGGCGTCCGGCGATACGGTCGTGCGCGCGCGGCGGAGATTTGGGGGCGGTCCCCAAACGATTGGGGGCGGGCGCAAAATCATTTTCGCGTGCCCCAGACGGCTGATGGCGGTCCCAGACGCGCCGGGGCCCGCGCAAAACGTTTTAGGGCGCGCCCCCCCATCAATTCCACCGAGGCCAGAAGGGCCGGGGCGGGCATGAAACCACTTTGCGCCACCGAAGATTGGTTTGGCGCGGTCCCCGAAGGCTTTGCGGCGAGTCGCAACAAATGGCGGCTATCCGCGAACAGTTCGAGGCAGGCGCTAAACGCGATGAGGAGGGTGCAACTCGGCGGGTGGCGACAGGCTGTATGGGCTGGCGCAGAAGCCCTCTGCCCGGGTGCTGGCGGTACCGGAAGTACGGGCGGCGAAGAAGACCGCGTTGCGGCGGTCGCACGCGCGGCTCAATCCGTTCCAGTTGGCGCGGGAGATCAAGCGTCAGCAGGCGGTAATCGCGGCGCAGCGGCAGCTTTGCGCTGGAGCGGAGCGTCGGGGGGGAGTTTGTCCAACGCCCCCAGAAACGGGACGAGGGAAGCCGGGCGGATGAGTCCATCCCCTGGCTTTCTACATTTCCAATGGGGATGGATGGGTCCGACCCTTTTGGGCGCAACGAAGCCCTCTTCGCTCCGCACCCGGGTAACAGGGGCTTTTGGCGCCGCTACGCCCGAAAGCCGCCGGCGGCGCGGCCACGGAAGAGGCGCGAGGTCATGCGACGCAAACCGCGACTCTGGTGAGGCAGCGATCGCGGGGACGCTTCGAGCCGGCGCGGCGCCGCCACTCCGCAGTCGTGCCATCCAGTGACTATTCCGACTCGAGTTTCTTCCGCCCGATTTTCGGGAACATCTCGACGGCCTTGAAGAGCACGCCGAGACCGGCGGTGAAGGCCGTGATCACGGTGATCGTCTCCCGCCAGAGATCCTGCTGGGTGGCAAAGATGAACCCGGCTACCAGGACGAGTGCCGTCAACACCGGTCCCTTCAGCCGCGGCCAAAGCCCCGTCCGCGCCTCCGCGCTCGTCGCGACGGCCGTTTCCGGACGGTAATGCCGCAGCACGAACGGCGGGAATTCCGGATCCACGAACTGCAGTCGGGCCCCGCGCCGCAGCACGCCCCGCTCCAGCAGCGCGCGCAGGGCCGGCCCGTCGGAGCGGACCAAGCCGCGGTGGGCCACGTGGTGCAGGATGGCCTGCTCCGCTGGCGAACAAGTGTTCCAGAGGGACTGGCATCGGGCGCGGATCCGCTGGGAAGTCTGTTCGGACGAAGCGGTCGGAAGCGTGGAGGGCGACCCGTGACTGTAGAGCGTTTTGTACACGGTCAACAACTCGGCCCAGACCTCCCGGTCTGGCGGACCGGTTGGTCCCCCCTTCTTCGCATCGGCGGGCTCGGCTGCCAAGTGGAATTGGAGGGGGTGGACGCTGGAAACCAAGATGACGGTGCGCTGTTCGTCGTAAGCGAATTGCCGCAGGAACTGGAGCTTGTCCCGGTTGAATTGCGGATCCTCCAGGTCATACTCCAAATGGTCCACGACGATCGCCTGGTCCGCCGGGCGGAACAGATCGTCCCGCCGGCCCGGCGTCAGCCCATGGCGACCCTCGGCCCGGCGCAGGTCGATGCGACGGAACGCCCCCGGTTGCAGGCGGACGAAATGCGCTGCATCCAGCCGGTCAGTCTTGCCGGTGCGCGGCGAGCCCAGCAGCAAGTACTTGCCGGGACCACGCGGCCGGGGCGGGCCGCCGCCGGGCGGCTCCAGCAAGACACTGGCGTCCGCGGGAACCGCGGTGTCGGACGGCAGCAGCAGGCGTTTGGCCACGACGTAGGCGATCAGGAACGGCACCGGCAGCACGGCAAGCAGCCCGAGCGCCCACAGCAGCGTCGGCCGTGGCAGGTGCGGCAGCGCGGACGTGATGCGCAGACCGTTGGGGAAGAGGCCCCCCGGGAAATGTGCGGCGGTCGTGGCAAACACCAACCGGCCGGTTTGCGTGGTCCACCCCCACGAAGCGTCGGCCGCCTGCTCCGCCATGACGCCACCGGTCTGCACGGAGAGGTCGTCATAGCGCGGCCGAAAGCTGGCCAGCAGGCTGTCGAACACCGTCCGCCGGTCCGCGGGATGAGCGGCTTCGGCGGCGCCCGCGGGGAGCGGGGCATACTCGCTGTTGAAGAACGTCTTGAAATACGTGTCCCATCCGGTGTTCATTCGCTGATCGAAAAAGGCGTTCAAGTCGGGCGGGGCGGCCCGCTGGATGTCCCGCCACACGTGTTCCGCGCGGTCCTCCAGGTCCTGGGCAAATTGAAGCTGCGCCTGCTTGACGAGGAGCCGGCTTTCGCTGAGGAAGGCGGCGCTGAAGAACGCCGCGGTGGGGAGCACCCCCAGCAACAGCAGCAGCAGCCCCATCGCGCCAACGTATCTTGCCCGGTAACTCAGGCGCAGCCCCAGCCCCTGGGCCACCACCCGCAACGCCGCCGGCATCGGCCACGCGCGACTTAGCGCCTGGTAGGTGGCCAGGAGCGCCAGGACTGGAACGGCCAAACCCCGGAGGACCAGCC
Source organism: bacterium (assembly GCA_021780115.1). GTDB lineage: Bacteria > Verrucomicrobiota > Verrucomicrobiia > Limisphaerales > JAJXZI01 > JAJXZI01. The sequence continues at coordinate 4,349 of JAJXZI010000081.1, forward strand.
AGCCCGGCCGGGCGGTGAGCCAGAGGCTGACAATGAACAAAGACGCCAGGACCAGGTACACGGCGATGAGCAGACCGTAGGTGCTGGCGTGGTCTTCCGCGGGCCGAATCCAGGCCAGGTGCTTTTCCCGGCCGAACATGTAGAGCACGCCGAAGGCGACCGTGAGCGAGGCCGCGCCCAGCAGGAAGAGCAGCGCCGCGCTCGACACCATTTCCACCTGGGCCGTGGCCAGGTGCTGCTCATCGCGAAAGACCGCCAGCATCCAGGGAACGCCGGGGACCGGGTGGACGAAGAGACTGTGGACGCGTTGGCCGTAATTGACGTCGAAGCGGTTGGTTTCGCGGCCGTACACGGCGGCCCGCAGCCGCGGATCCTGGTTGCATTCCTCAACGAAGTTCTCGCGCAGGTTGCGGGCCGCCTCCGAATGAAAGAGCGCGAGGCCGGCCGCATCGAGCACGCAAAACCCGTAGCCGGCGGGCAACACCGGTTCCACCAGCGCGAGCATCGGCAGCTCCAAGGTCGTGACCCAGTTGCTGTCGTCCTGCGGCGCACGGCTGAACATGCACAGATACTCCCCGGTGTTCACGGAGTACACCGGTTCGAGGCAAAACCGGATCGTCCCGTTCGTGGTCGCCAGGCGCCAGGGACGTCCTTCGGCGATCTGGCGGAAGTACGCCCGTTGCCCGACGTTCACCAGCGGGGTGTTGGCGCGCTCCACCGTCCACTTGACGCGTTGCTGGCCCTCGCGGTCAATCCAGGCGGCCATCTGAAACCAGGGATAAGGATCGCTCGCCGCCGGCGAGGCCTGGACGAGGTCGGCCCGCCTCAGCACGTTCGTTTGATTGGCGGCGTTCGTGAGGAACCGCGCGTTGAGCAAGTCCATCTGCGCGGCGGCCCGGCTCAGTTCGGTCTGGACGTTGGTGAGCATCGTCGCGGCGAAATCCTCCAAGCCTTCGTCCAGTTCGTCCTCCGTCCGGTTGTAGGCGTAAAGATCGAACACCAGCAGCGTCAGGAACGCCGTCATCGCCAGCGTGCAGAAGGCCAGCCGAAACACCTCCGCGGGATGCAGTCCGTCATTCGGGTCCAGGAACCACACGTTCACCAGGGGCCAACTCAAGATCAGCAACAAAGCCAGCAGCAGAAACACCAGCCCCACTGTGTAGTTGACCGCCAGCGCCTCCTTGCGAAAGCGATCCGCTTTCACCAAGCCGCACAGCGCGATGCGGATCAGCGACGGCGGGGCGTCGGACGCGGGTGCGGCCGATGCCAACAGCACCGGCTGCGAAAACAGTATGTAGTCCGCGCCGGCGGAATCGACGAGGTTGGTCTGGAGCGGCCGATCAGCGGGCAGCGCCAGCTTCGTCAACCGGAGCGCCGAGCCGGACGATTGGAAGAGGACGTTCCCGTGCTCATCCACCAGCAGCACGTCGTCGAACTCGCGACGGTGGACGATGGGTTCGAGCCAGCGGCGCAGGTCGCTCCGGGCCGTGAGGCGGATCGGGACGGGGTGGGTTCCCTGGTAGGCCAGCTCCAGCCACGAAGCATCCCCCGCGGCCATCACGCGCAACCGGAGGCCAGCCGCGTCATTCGACCCGGCGGCGGGGGCGTTGGTGCGCCACTCAACGAGCGTAAGATTGGGGACCAAATCGAGCACGGCCTTGAGGCGCGCCAAATTCAGTGGCGCGTCGGCGGATTCGCCGGCAGACGCCGCGCGTTGGACGGCCTCCCAATAGCGGCCGGAAGCGTGGTTGTCCCCCCCGAGTTGAAGCGGCTGGGCCGCATTGGTGAGCGAAGAACACAGGTTGGCGACGGTTTCCTGAATTTGCCGGCTCATCGCCGCCAGCAGGCGAAAGTCGCGCTGGGTGAAGTAAGTCCGCTGCGCCGGAATGCGAAAGGCATAATAGACGCCGAAGACCAGCGCCAGCACGAGCGCGGTCAGGCCGTGGCGTGTCAACGTCCTCACTTGGGCCGCGGAAACTCTCACGAGGGGGATGCCGCACTATAAATCCGCCGCCCCAAAGCGCAACCGGCGATTTTTGCGTCCCGGACGCCAGAGCGCAGACCAGGTATTGACCCGCGCGCCGGCGGTGCGAAAGGCCGGCGGGCACCCGACCCTAACCACCGCGCATGGGAGGCCGATCTGCGTCCCCCACATTCCCACGGCCGGATTAATGTCCTTGACGGCCCGCCGGTTTCCCAGTAGAGAAACGTCCATGCAGCGGTTGTTTCTGCCAGCGGTTCGCCTTGCCCAACGGTTCACCTTGCCCAGCGGTTCACCTTGCCCAGCGGAGTAGATTGGGCGCCCGCCTTGCCGGCCCGCGCGGTTCCAGCAAAATCCCGCTCCCCGTTGCGGGCTTGCGTCGGCCTTGTGCCGCCGTACCCGTCGGCGCCGGCCCCGGCCCCGGCTCCGGTGCCGCCGGTCCCAGGAACGGCCCGGCCAGACCCGATTCCGGCAACGTCAGCCCCAGGCCCGGCCGCGTTGGACCCAGGTTCCGTGGCATCGGACCCAGGCCCGCTGGCGCGGAACCCAGGTTCGCCGCCCAGGAACCTGGGACCGGCCCGGCTAGGCAC